>NZ_CP116936.1:6155373-6466998 GCF_028475105.1 Micromonospora sp. LH3U1
GCCGGGCGGTCGATCGTCGCTTCCGCGAGGCCCCGGCATGCGTTGCTACTCTCCCGATTCGATGTCTCGCTGTTGGAGGTGGGATGACCTCGACCTTGCCCGAGCTGTACATCGCCGTCGATGTGGAGGCGGACGGGCCGATTCCCGGGCCGTACAGCATGATCTCGCTGGGTATGGCCGTGGCCGGCCACCCGGACATGGCGTTCTATACCGAGCTGCGGCCCATCTCCGACGAGTTCGTTCCGGCGGCGCTGGCGGTGTCCGGCCTAGACCGGGACCGTCTGCTGCGGGAGGCGCCCACCGCGCAGGAGGCGATGGCCGCCGCGGCGGCCTGGGTCAACGGGCTGCGCCGGATCGGCCGCCCGGTCTTCCTCGCCGCGCCCGCCGTCTGGGACGGCATGTTCGTGCACTGGTACTTCGTCCGCTTCGTCGGCCACAGCCCGTTCGGAGCCACCGGCTCGGGTGTCGATCTCCGCAGCTACTGGATGGGGCTGACGGGCAGCGAGTGGGTCCAGACCCGCAAGGGCAAGATCAAGCACGAGCTGGGCCTGCACGACGTGCCGCACACGCACCACGCTGGTGAGGACGCCGCCGAGCTGGCGCAGGTCTTCGACGCGGTGCTCCGCCGGCGGCAGCCGGGCGAGCAGGAATGACACTCAGCCGAGCAGGCGTGGGGCGATGACCGCCTCCCGGACGCTGCCGTCCGCGCCGCGGCTGACCTCGTACGCCGAGACACCCTCGCGGTCCGCGATTGCCTCGACCAGCCGGGTGCCTCGGTAGAGCAGGCCGACCCCGTCGTCGGTGCAGTGGCTGGTCGGCAGCGTCCCGTCGCCGACCAGCTCGTGCATGAGCGGGCGGCGCTGGCCCTCGCTGTCGTAGTGCACCCCGTTGCCGTACGGCAGCCAGGCCAAGCCCTCGGTGAAGCCGCGCAGCCGGGGGCCGAAGCTGTCGGTGGCGCCGCCGACATGCCAGCAGATCGAGCCGGCGGAGACGCCGGCCAGCACCACGCCGGCCTGCCAGCACTCGTGCAGGATCTCGTCGAGCCCGTGCACCCGCCAGACGGCGACCAGGTTGGCCACGCTGCCGCCGCCAACCCAGATCACGTCCTGGGCGAGCAGGTGGGCGCGGACGTCGTCGACGTTCGGCATCGGGAACAGGGCGAGGTGCGACAGCCGGAACCGGGTGTCGGCGAACGCGCCGTAGACGGTGGCGAACGAGGTGGGCTGATCGCCGACGGCCTGCCCGAGGTAGCAGACCCGCGGCTGCGGACCGGCCTCGGCCAGTTCGGCCGCCAACTCGAAGACCGGGCTGGGGCGCAGGTCGGCGGGACCCCGGTCACCCCGGAAGAAGCCCATGCTGGTGGCGAGGATGGTCGGTTCACTGGCGGGCATCGAGCGTCCTTCCGTCGGGGGTCGTGCAGCGTCCATCCTGCCGCAGCCGGCCGCATCATGGTCAACGAGACGGGTCGGGCCGCCGCTGGCGAGGCACCTCGACTTCGGCCCACAGAGGCCGGTCGGCCAGTGGCAGTTGCCCGGCAGCGGCACGCGGCAGGGTGAACCGGTCGGCGGCGGCCGGACCGGCCGAGACCGACTCGCGCAGCATCCACCGCACCTCGTCGGCCGTCCAACCCAACCCTGACCGAGCGGCGATCTCGCGAACCAGCCGCCGACCGACGCGGGTGTCGTCGTCGTAGAAGCGCATGCACCAGTGGTGCGTCCACATCCCGAGCGCCCGCAGGCCCGCGTCGTCGAGTGAGCCGGCCAGCCGGCCGCATGCGGTGTCGGGAAACGCCTGCTCGGGGTCGCCCGCCCGGTCCCGTTCGATGGCGCCCACCGCGGCCGGCGCGACGGCTCGCATCCGGCGGTAGAAGGACTGCGCCACCGCGCGGGGCAACGGCGGGAACGCACCCTGTGTCGACGCCGCCGCCCAACCCGCCACGCTCGTCATCCCCGCACCCCTTCTTGAGTTGGTGGCCGGACGGTACCCGTCACGACCGACACTTCCGGGCCGAAAAACCCCTCGGATCGTGGATAGCGACGATGACCTGGGGCGTCTGTATGGGTGACAACGAAACGGGGGTGGTGGATGGACGAGGACGAGCGCACCCGGCTGGCCGAGTTCGTCGGCAGCCGGACTCCGGCGCTGATGCGGGTCGCGTACCTGCTGACCGGGGACCGCAACGCCGCCGAGGACCTGTTCCAGTCGGCGTTGACACGGACCATCCCGAAGTGGGGAACCATCCGGCACGCCGATCCCGAGGGGTATCTACGCGCGGTGATGTACCGCGAGCAGATCAGCTGGTGGCGACGACTTCGTCGGTGGCGGGAGACACCGCTCAACCCGGCGGACGAACCGGTCGGCGCCGACCCGAGCAGCGGCTCCGACGTGCGGTTGGCGATGCGTGCCGCGCTGCGTCACCTGCCACCGGCACAGCGGGCGGTGGTGGTCCTGCGCTACTACGAGGACCTACCCGAGGCCCGGGTGGCCGAGTTGCTGGGCTGCTCGGTGGGCACCGTACGCAGCCGTACCCACCGGGCGGTCAAGCGACTGCGCGACCTGCTGCCGGAGGTCGAGTTGCTGGAGGTACGGCAATGAACGATCCCTTCGAGCACCTCATCCGCTCCACCCTCACCGACCTGGCCGAGGAGGCACCGATCGTGCATGACCAATTGAGCCGAGCGGAACGGCGGGTCCGCAACCGACGCCGCGCCACGGTGACGATGGGGGCGGTGAGCACCCTTGCGGCGGTCCTGATCGCCACCCCGCTCGCCCTGGCCGCGACCGGCTCGGACGAGCTTCCACCGGCCGCGCCCAGCCCGGCGGGCCCACCGGCCGTGCCCAGCCCGCCCGTGCCCAGCCCGTCCGTGGTGCCGACAGTCACACCGAGCCCCGACGGCCCGACCCCGTCGCCGTCGAGTCCGCTGGGCCCACCCGGGGTGCCGGGCCGGCCGACGGTCACGCCGATTCCGCCGGCCCCGCCCGGCGTGCCAGGTCGACCGACGATCAGCCCGACCCCGCTGGGCCCGCCCGGCGTGCCCGGCCGGCCGACGGTCACGCCAATCCCGTCGCCGTGAGCAGGACCGGTCAGGCCGGCGGTCTCCCCGCCCGGCCTGACCGGCAACCCACGGTCGTCTCCGGCCGCGGCGCCACGACGACGGTGGCTTCCTCCGGAGATCCCGGTCACCTTCGCGCCGGCACTCCCCGTACCAGCGAGCGCCGGGTGTCGCGGCGAACAGGTTGCGCCGGTCCACGGAGTTTGCCGAGGGCGGCAGGCCCGCTCATTCTTGGCCCATGACCGATCGCGGACACCCGAGGTGCGAGCTGCGGGGGCAACGATGAGCACCGCCATGGCCCGGGTGCCCGACTCGCTCACCGGGCAGATCGTCACACCCGGTGATCGCCGGTACGCGCAGCTGCGCTCGACGTACACCACGTCGGCGTCGCCGGCCGCCGTCCTGCTGCCGAAGACCACCGCGCAGGTGATCGACGCCATCCGGTACGCGCGGGAGCAACGGCTGCCCATCGCCGTTCGCAGCGGGGGACACGGCTTCTCCGGGGCGTCCTCCAACAACGGTGGCGTGGTCATCGACCTGTCCATGCTCAACCGGGTGCAGGTGCTCGACGAACGGGCCGGGCTGGTCCGGGTCGAGGCCGGCGCACGCTGGGCGAACGTCGCGAAGACGCTGGCCCCGTACGGCCTGGTGATCAGCTCAGGTGACCACGGCGGTGTCGGGGTCGGCGGCCTGGCCACCGGCGGCGGTATCGGCTGGCTGGTCCGTGCCCACGGACTGACCATCGACCGTGTCCGCGCGGTCGAGGTGGTGCTCGCGGACGGGACCCTGGTACGCGCGGACGCGGAGCACGAACCGGAGCTGTTCTGGCTGGTCCGGGGCGCCGGTGCGGGTGCGGGGATCGTGGTGGCGTTCGAGATCGAAGCCGCCGAGCAGCGCAACGTCGGCGTGACGCAGTTGGTCGTCGAGGCGCACCCGGACGGCCGCACCATCCGGGAGTGGACGAGTTACCTCGCGCAGGCCCCACGGGAGTTGTCCGCAGCCGCCATGGTCTACGCGGAGGGCCGCTCGGCCCTCCTGTCCATCACCGCCGTGGTGGCCGCCGAGAGCCTGCGCCGGGCCCGGCCCGCCGTGGAGCCGCTGCTCGCCATCGGCAAGGTGCTCGAACACCGGACCGACCTGCTGCCCTACCCGACCCTGGTGCCGACCGCGCACCTGCACCCCAACGTCGGGCAGCAGCGCGGAACGACCACGAACGGCCTGTTCACCGGGCTGGACGAGGCCGGTGCGCGGGCCGTCATGCGAGCGGTCACCGGACCGGGGCGGGCGGTGGTCCAGCTCCGCTCGTTGGGTGGGGCGATCAACGACGTCGCTACCGACGCGACCGCGTACCCGCATCGCCACCAGGACTTCATGGTCGCGGCCTCGGTGTTCCCGCCGCAGGGTGGCGCGGCGTTGGACGCCGCCTGGCGGGCCGTGGGCGCCCGCGCCGACGGCGCGTACGTCAACTTCGAGAGCCGGCCGGACCCGGCCGCGTTCGCCCGGATCTACCCGGGCGAGACCGGGGTCCGGGTGCGGCGGCTGTGGAAGCGGTACGACCCGGACGGTGTGTTCCGGCCGGCCCTGCTGACCGGTCAGCCCAACCGGTCCGGCCAACCCGCCCGATCCGGCCAACCCGCCCGATCCGGCCAACCCGCCCGATCCGGCCAACCCGCCCGATCCGGCCAACCCGCCCGATCCGGCCAACCCCACCGACGCCGCCGCTGACCGTCGACCGGGCCGCCGACCCACCCCGACCCGGAGGCGCGCACAGCGAGGTCCGATTCCCGCCAGCCGATGGCCCGCCGAGCGGGGCATCATCGGTGACATGGAGATGGACTTCGAGCGGTGTTACCGAGCTGTGGACAGCCGTGACCAGCGGTTCGACGGCTGGTTCTTCACCGGTGTGACGTCCACCGGCATCTACTGCCGGCCGTCCTGCCCGGCGATCACACCCAAGCGGCAGAACGTCCGGTTCTTCCCGTCCGCCGCCGCCGCGCAGGGTGCCGGGCTGCGCGCCTGCCGCCGCTGCCGGCCGGACGCCACGCCCGGCTCGCCCCTGTGGGACATTCGCGCCGACGTGGTCGGCCGGGCGATGCGGCTGATCTCCGACGGCGTGGTCGACCGGGACGGCGTACCGGGGCTGGCCTCCCGTCTGGGCTACACCGAGCGGCACCTGCACCGGATGCTGAGCGCCGAGATGGGTGCCGGGCCGCTGGCGCTGGCCCGGGCCCAGCGGGCACAGACCGCCCGGATCCTGATCGAGACGACCGACCTTGCGATGGCCGAGATCGCGTTCGCCGCGGGCTTTGGCAGCGTGCGGCAGTTCAACGACACGCTCCGCGAGGTGTACGCGAGCGCCCCGTCCGACCTGCGGACGGCCCGTGGCCACCAGCAGGCACCGGCCGGGGCGGGGACCATCGCGCTCCGGCTGGCGTACCGTCCGCCGCTGCACGCCCAGGCGCTGCTGGACTTCCTCGCGGTGCGGGCGCTGCCCGGCGTTGAAGAGGTTCGCGACGGGACGTACCACCGGGGTTTGCGGTTGCCGCACGGCACCGGCCAGGTGGCGCTGACCCCGGCGGACGGGCACGTGGCGGCGACGCTGCGGCTGGCCGACCTGCGGGACCTGGCGCCGGCGGTGGCCCGCTGCCGCCGGTTGCTCGACCTGGACGCGGATCCGGTGGCCATCGACGCCACGCTCGCCGCCGACCCGGCGCTCGCCCCGGCGGTCGCCGCCGAACCCGGCATCCGGGTCCCCCGCGCGGTCGACGGTTTCGAGATGGCCGTCCGCGCCATCATCGGCCAGCAGGTCTCGGTCCTCTCCGCCAAAACAACCCTGACCCGCCTCCTAACCACCCCCACCCCACAGGTTGATCATGACGTTGTTGTCAACGACACCGGCGTGTCGCGACAACAGCTTCATGATCAACAGGGCGAAGGAGGGCCGGGGGGACTGCGGGGGTTTTTGGGGGCGGAGGAGGTTTTGGCCCTGCCGGACTCGGGGTTCGGGATGCCCGTGGGGCGGCGGGAGAGCCTGCGCGGGCTGGCTCGGGCAGTGGTTGACGGGTCCCTCGACCTCGCGGCGGGTGTGGATCGGGAGGAGACCGTGCGGCGACTGCTCGCGCTGCCCGGCATCGGCCCGTGGACCGCGAACTACCTGGCCATGCGCGCCTTCGGCGACCCGGACGTCCTCCTCAGCACCGACCTCGCGGTCCGGCGCGGCGCCGCCGCGCTCGGCCTGCCCGACACCCCGACAACCCTCGACGGGTACGCCGACCGTTGGCGTCCCTGGCGGTCCTACGCCACGATCAGACTCTGGAGAGCGGCATGAGCATCGACAGCACCGTACTGAGCACGCCGACCGGCCCGCTGAGCATCCTCGCCGGCCCGGATGGCGACGTACGGGCAGCCGGCTTCACCCCGGACCCGGCGGCGCTGCTGCCCCTCGTCCACCCGACCCTGCGGGCGCCACTGCGACAGCGGAACGACCTCGGCCCGGTCAGTGCGGCGGTCCGGTCCTACCTGGACGGTGATCTCGCCGCCATCGACGCGGTGCCGGTCCGTCAGCTGACCGGTGGAGAGTTCATGGCGCACGCCTGGCAGGTGCTGCGCGAGGTGCCGCCCGGCACCCCGGTCACCTACACGGGGTACGCCGCGCTGGCCGGGCGGCCACCGGCGGTGCGGGCCGCCGCGGCTGCCTGCGCCCGGAACGCGGCGGCACTGTTCGTACCCTGCCACCGGGTACTTCGGACCGACGGCACGCTCGGCGGCTACCGCTGGGGGCTGGACGTGAAGAAGTGGCTTCTCGGTCATGAGCGGCGGTTGACAACAAGCTGACAGCAGCAGGGACACCCATTGCCGCTACCGTCGGGTAGTGCCTGCGGAGAACGAGGGCGACCCGGCCGCTCGGGCCGCTGCGGGCTTCCACCCGGTGCACAACCTCTGGCGGCTGCGCCCCTACCTGCGCCCGTACGCCGCCGAGTTCGCCTGGCTGCTCGTCGCGGGTCTCGCCGGCACGGCGGCCGGAATCGCCGTACCACTGGTCGTGCAGCGGGTGGTGGACGGGCCGGTGGCCCGACACGAACCCGCCGGGCTGCTCCAACTCGGCGGCCTGGCGCTGCTGCTCGGCGTGGTCGAGGCGGTGCTCATCTTCATCCGCCGGTGGGTGCAGTCCTCCTCCGCCGTGGGCATGGAGGCGGCGCTGCGCGCCGACGTCTACGCCCACCTGCAACGGTTGCCGACGAGCTTCCACGACCGCTGGCAGTCCGGCCAGTTGCTCTCCCGGATCACCAGCGACCTGTCGGTGATCCGCCGGTTCCTCTCCTTCGGCGTGTTCTTCCTGGTGCTCAACCTGACGACCTACGTGGTCGTGGTCCTGCTGCTGATCAACCTGCACCCGGCACTGGGTGTGCTGGTCGCGGCCAGCGCGGTGCCGCTGCTGTTGATCAGTCGACGGTTTGGGCGGCACTACCACGCCGCCTCCCGCCGGATGCAGGACCAGCAGGGCGACGTGGCGACCCTGGTCGAGGAGACCGCGCAGGGCCTACGCACCATGAAGGCGTACGGCCGGGGGCCCGAACTGGCCGCCCGCTTCGCCGGTGGGGCCCGGCGGCTGCACGACACGGGCGTCAGCAAGGGGCGGCTGTTGGCCAACACCTCGGCGCTGCTCGACCTGGTGCCCAACGTGACCCTGGGCGTGGTCCTGGTGGCTGGGGCGGCCGCCGCCGCGGAGGGCGCGCTCACCATCGGTGAGCTGGTCGCGTTCGTCAGCCTCCAACTGATGCTCATCTGGCCGGTGCAGTCGCTGGGTTGGATCATCGCCAACGGTCAGGAGGCCGCCACCGCCGCCGACCGGATCCAGGAGGTGCTGGACACCCCACCCCAGATCGTCGACTCCCCCGGCGCGCTCGCGCTGCCCAGCGACGCGGTCCAGGGCCGGCTCCGCTTCGAGCGGGTCGCGTTCAGCTACCCGGGTGCGACGGCACCGGTGCTGCGCGAGATCGACCTGACCATCGAGCCAGGCGAGACGCTGGCACTGGTCGGCGCCACCGGGTCCGGCAAGAGCACGCTGCTCTCCCTGGTGCCCCGGCTGCACGAGGTGACCGCCGGCAGGATCACCCTGGACGGGCACGACCTGCGCGAGCTGCGGCTGGCCTCACTGCGCCGACTTGTCGGGGTGGCGTTCGAGGAACCCACGCTGTTCTCCATGTCGGTGCGGGAAAACCTCACCCTGGGTCGCCCGGACGCCGGCGACGACGACGTCCGGGCGGCCCTCGCGCTGGCCCAGGCCGACTTCGCGTACGACCTGCCGTGGGGGTTGGACACCCGGGTGGGTGAGCAGGGGTTGTCTCTCTCCGGCGGGCAACGGCAGCGGCTCGCGTTGGCGCGGGCCGTGCTCGGCCGACCTGCGGTGCTGGTGCTGGACGATCCGCTGTCCGCTCTCGACGTGCACACCGAGGCGCTGGTCGAGGCTGCGCTGCGGCGGGTCCTGCGCAACAGCACCGCACTGCTGGTGGTGCACCGGCCGTCGACGATCGCGCTGGCCGACCGGGTCGCCCTGCTCGAAGACGGACGGATAACCGCGATCGGCCGACACTCCGAACTGCTGGCCACCGTGCCGGCGTACCGGGCGCTGCTCGCCGCCGAACCGCCCGCCGGGGAGCCGCCGCCGTCCGGAGCCACCGGGTCGAGCCCGTCCGCTTCGGACGGCTGGGGGCTGGTGCACTCGTGACCGTCCCGAAGCAGGCCGACCCACCGCCCGAGGAGGAGCCCGAACTCACCCGCTGGCGCGGAACCGCCACCGACCCGGAGGCCGACCGGAGTCGAGCCGAGGACGACACACCCGAGGCGGTGGCCCGGCTGCGCCGGCTCAGCCGGACCCTGCTGGCCGACCTGCTCCGCCCGCACCGGAGACGACTCGCCGCCGCCGTCGGTCTGCTGCTGGCCCAGAACGCCGCCGCGATGGCCGGCCCGTACCTGGTCATGATCGGCATCGACCGGGCCATCCCGCCGTTACGCGCCGGCGACCCCGGCCCGCTGGTCGCCGTCGCCGGGGCGTTCGCGGTCGCCTCGGTGACCGAGTACGCGGCCCGCCGCGGGTTCCTCACACTCTCCGCCCGGATCGGCCAGGCCGTCCTGCTCGACCTGCGGCAGCGGGTGTTCGGGCACTTCCTGCGGCTGTCCGTGGGCTTCCACGAGCGGTACACCTCCGGCCGGATGGTCTCCCGGCTCACCAGTGACCTGGACTCGATCGCCGAGCTGGTCGACGGTGGTATCGACAGCCTGGTGCTGGCCGGGCTGTCGATCCTGTCGGTGGCCGCCATCCTGCTCTGGCTGGACCTGCCGCTGGCCACCGTGACGCTGCTCGCCTTCCCGTTCCTGTTCTGGCTGTCCCGCTGGTTCGCCCGGTCGTCGGCCAGCGCGTACCGGCGGACCCGGGACGCCGTCGCGCTGGTCATCGTGCACTTCGTCGAGTCGATGCGGGGCATCCGGGCCGTGCAGGCGTTCCGGCGGGAGCCGCGCAACCAACGGATCTTCGTGGCGCTCGGCGACGACTACCGACGCACCAGCCTGCACGCGTTCCGGCTGATCGCCACGTACTCGCCCGCGATCAAGCTGATCGGCAACGTCGCCGTGGCGGTGGTGCTCTGCTACGGCGGTTGGCGGGTGCTCGGCGGCCAGACCGAGATCGGTGTGCTGGCCGCGTTCCTGCTCTACCTGCGCCGCTTCTTCGAGCCGATGCAGGAGTTGAGCCAGTTCTACAACTCGCTGCAGTCGGCCACCGCGGCATTGGAGAAGCTGGCCGGGGTGCTCGACGAACCGCCGGCCGTCGCCGAACCGGTCCGGCCCACCCCGCTGCCGACCGGGCCCGCTCGCGGCGAGTTGACCTTCCGGGCGGTCTCCTTCGGCTACCGCGCGGACACGCCGATCCTCGCCGGGTTGGAGCTGACCGTGCCGGCCGGGCAGACCGTGGCGCTGATCGGGCCGACCGGCGCGGGCAAGTCGACCATCGCCAAGCTGGTCGCCCGGTTCCACGACCCGGACACCGGCACGGTCCGGCTCGACGGGGTCGACCTGCGCGACGTGAGCGACGCCGACCTACGCCGGGCGGTGGTCCTGGTGACGCAGGAGAACCACCTGTTCAGTGGGACCGTCGCGGAGAACATCCGGTTCGGCCGCCCGGGCGCGGACGACGCCGCGGTCCAGGCCGCCGCGCGGGCGATCGGCGCGCATGACTTCATCGCCGCACTGCCCGAGGGGTACGCCACTCAGGTGCACCGACGCGGCGGCCGGCTCTCCGCCGGGCAGCGGCAACTTGTCGCGTTCGCCCGGGCGTTCCTGGCCGACCCGACCGTGCTGATCCTGGACGAGGCGACGTCGTCGCTGGACGTACCGACCGAACGGCTGGTGCAGCGGGCGCTCGGCACCATCCTGCGCGACCGCACCGCCCTGGTGATCGCACACCGACTCTCCACCGTGGAGACCGCCGACCGGGTGCTCGTCCTCGACGACGGGAAGGTCGTCGAGGACGGCCCACCCGCCGCGCTGGCCGAGACCGACGGCCGGTACGCGGCCCTGCACCGGCAGTGGCGCGACTCGCTGATCTAGCCGTGCGGCCCCGGCCGGTGGCCGTTCCCTGCCGGCCGGTGTGTTCGGCCGCAACTACGTCGCCCCACACCCGGCAGGTGCCTACGATCGCAGGATGACCGATACGGCGAGGACGGCCCGCGCCGGCGTTCCCGAGCGTCCGACCCTGGACGGGCTCGAGGAGAGCTGGGCACGCCGCTGGCAGGAGGAGGGCACGTACGCGTTCGACCGCTCCAAGCCGGCTGTTCCGGGTCGCGGCGCGGCGTCAGACGCGCCGAGCCGGAATGGTCGCAGCGTCGACGTGTACTCCATCGACACCCCGCCGCCGACCGTATCCGGCGAGTTGCACATGGGGCACGTGTTCTCGTACACGCATACCGACACGGTCGCGCGGTACCAGCGGATGCGCGGCAAGGCTGTCTTCTACCCGATGGGTTGGGACGACAACGGCCTGCCCACCGAGCGTCGCGTGCAGAACGTCTACGGGGTGCGCTGCGATCCCGCACTGCCGTACGACCCGGTGTGGCGGCCACCGTCGGCGCCGGTCGACGACGCGGCCCGCCGCGACCCCACCCCGATCTCCCGCCGCAACTTCATCGAGCTGTGCGAACGGCTGACGGTCGCCGACGAGCAGGTCTTCGAGGCGCTGTGGCGGCGGCTCGGGCTCTCGGTGGACTGGTCCCTGACGTACACGACGATCGGCCGGATCGCGCGGGCCACCAGCCAGCGGGCGTTCGTGCGCAACCTGCTCCGCGGCGAGGCGTACCAGTCGGAGGCGCCGACGCTCTGGGACGTCGGTTTCGCCACCGCGGTCGCCCAGGCCGAGTTGGAGGACCGGGAGCGTCCCGGCGCCTACCACCGGCTGCGGTTCATCGCGTCCGGTGGGCGCGAGGTGCTCATCGACACCACCCGACCCGAGCTGTTGCCGGCCTGTGTGGCGCTGGTCTGCCACCCCGACGACGAGCGGTACGCCGACCTGGTGGGCGGCACCGTGCGCAGCCCGTTGTTCGACGTCGAGGTGCCGGTGCACGCCCACCCGCTCGCCGACCCGGGCAAGGGCACCGGCGTCGCGATGGTCTGCACGTTCGGTGACCTGACCGACGTGACCTGGTGGCGTGAGCTGGGGCTGGCCACGCGGGTGGTGATCGGCCGGGACGGCCGGCTGCTCCCCGAACCGCCGGCCGGGGTGCCGGCGCAGCCGTACGCGGCGCTGGCCGGGCAGACCGTCAACGGCGCCCGCCGGGAGATCGTCGGAATGCTGGCCGACGCGGGTGACCTGATCGGTGAGCCGCGCCCGATCACCCACCCGGTCAAGTTCTACGAACGCGGCGACCGGCCACTGGAGATCGTCTCGACCCGGCAATGGTATCTGCGCAACGGCGGCCGGGACGACGCGCTGCGGGCGACGCTGCTGGCCCGGGGCGAAGAGCTGCACTGGGTGCCGGCGCACATGAAGCACCGCTACGACCACTGGGTGGGCGGCCTGACCGGGGACTGGTTGGTCAGCCGCCAACGCTTCTTCGGGGTGCCGGTGCCGGTGTGGTACCGGCTCGACAACACTGGCGAGCCGGACTGGACCCACCCTCTCACGCCGGACGAGTCCGCGCTGCCGGTCGACCCATCGACCGACCCGGCACCCGGTTACGACGAGTCGCAGCGCGGCCAACCGGGCGGCTTCATCGGCGACCCGGACGTGCTGGACACCTGGGCCACCTCGTCGCTGACCCCGCAGATCGTCGGCGGCTGGGAGACCGACCCGGACCTGTTCGCCCGGATCTTCCCGATGGACCTCCGCCCGCAGGGGCAGGAGATCATCCGGACCTGGCTCTTCGACAGCGTGGTCCGTTCGCATTTCGAACACGGGGTGCTGCCCTGGCGGGACACCGTGCTCTCGGGCTGGATCCTCGACCCGGACCGCAAGAAGATGGCCAAGTCCAAGGGCAACGTCGTCACCCCGCTGGCGCTGTTGGAACAGCACGGTTCGGACGCGGTGCGCTATTGGGCGGCCAGCGGCAAGCCCGGCATGGACCTGGCCTTCGACCCGGCGCAGATCAAGGTCGGCCGGCGGCTGGCCACCAAACTGCTCAACGCGTCCAAGTTCGCGCTCGGGCTGGGCGCGGCGGACGCGCTGCGCGCCCCGGCGACCGCTCCACTGGACCGGGCCATGCTCGCCGAGCTGGCCACCGTGGTCACCGCCGCGAGCACCGCCTTCGACGCGTACGACCACACGGCCGCGTTGCAGGTGACCGAGGCGTTCTTCTGGCGGTTCTGCGACGACTACATCGAGCTGGTCAAGGAACGCGCGTACGGCACCGGCGCGGCAGCCGACTCGGCGCGCGCGGCGCTGGCCTCGGCGCTGTCGGTGCAGCTGCGGCTGTTCGCCCCGGTGCTGCCCTACGTGACCGAGGAGGTCTGGTCGTGGTGGCGGTACGGCTCGGTGCACCGAGCGCCGTGGCCCACCACCCACGAGGTGGCCCGCACCATCGAGGGGACGGGTGAGCCGGCGCTGCTGCGGCTTGCCGGCGACGCGTTGAGCCAGGTGCGGCGGGCCAAGTCGGAGCGGAAGCTGTCGATGAAGGCGGAGGTGCCGCTCGCCGAGGCGCTCGGCCCGGCAGCTCTTCTGGAACAGCTCACCCTGGTCGCCGACGACCTGCGGGCAGCCGGCCGGATCGGCAAACTCGACCTGCTCCCCGACCGCACCCCGGAGCTCGTCATCGCCTGCGCCTTCTGAGCTGCGCCCGCCGCCCATTCCGCTGGAGCGGCTCCGTCCGCCGCCGCCCACCCCGCCGGGGCGGCGACGGACGGGCCGTCACCAGCCGCGCAGGAAGCGCAGCCCGAGCAGGAACGCGACCACGGCGGGCCCCACCAACAGGGTGATCGCCTGGAGGCGGTAGGGCATCCGGTGCCGGGTCAGCTCACCCGCGTTGCCCAGCACGATGGCCCCAGCCAGCATAAGGAACGCACCCCACCAACCGGTCTCCGGGTGGATCAGATCCACCCGGATCAGTTGCAGGGTCAGGCCGAGCAGCGCGCCGGTCAGCGCGAGCAGGGCCACCGCCCGGTGCAGGCCGCGGGCCAGCGGGTGGGCTGCCCGCCAGCCGTAGGTGCCGGCGACCGCCAGGCAGGGCAGCACCACCAGCAGCGGCCAACCCCGACTCATCACGCCGAACATCAGCAGCGCGCCCACCGCGAACACCAGGGTGCCGACGCAGGCGAGCATGTACCCGGCGAAGGCCCGGCCACCGCCCCGGGCCAGCAACGGCCCACCGCTGGCCGCGATCAACGCGGCCGGAATCAGGATGAACACCGCCCACCAGTGAAACTGGCCGGTGCCCTGAGCGGCCGTGGCGACCGTGGCGCAGGCCAGCCCGGCGACCGCCAGGCTGGTCAGCCACGGCCGGCTGGTTCGGGAGTACGGCTCAGCCAACGACGTCCGCTCCGCTTCGACGCTCACGCCCACCAGCCTGGCCCGAGGTGGCCCGGCCGGTCCATCCGGCCAGCCCTACCGCCGCGCGGGGGCTGGCCGGAACAGCGTCTCGCACCGTTGTCAGCTCGTCTCGCCAGCCACGCTGAACGAGCGCAGGCGGTCGATGGCGAGCACTGTGAAGCCGACGCTGACCAGCGCCGTCATCACCGACGCCACCGGCACCGACACGCCGCTCTCCAGCAGTCCGGTGGGGGCGATCCGGTCGGCGAGGGTGATCACGTACTGCTGAATGGAGAGCACCTTCGTGCCGCTGACGACGTTGCCCAGCAGCCCTTCCCAGATCAGCACGTAGACCAGGCCGAGCAGCACCGGCCGCCTGGTGACCAGGCTGAGTGCGAGGAACAACGCCGAGTACGCCAGCGCGCCGAGCGCCGCCGCGACCGCCAGCGCCAGTCCGAGGCGTACCGAATCGGCGAGCACGCCCGCGACGTAGAGCGGCACCGCCACGGTGACCGCGGTGACCCCGGCGGCCACCGCGAGCTTCGGCAGCACGATCTGCCAGCGCGGCAGCGGCTTGGTCAGGATGTGCACCACAGTGCCGTCGTCGATCTCGGCGCCCAGCACGCCCGTGCCGATGATCAGCGCGACCACCGGCAGCACCACGGCCAGCCCGAGGCCGACCAGCACCGGCGGCCCCCACTGGCCCGGGTCGACGCCCAGCGACCGGCAGAGCACGGCCAGCCCGAGCAGCAGCAACGGCAGCGGGAGCAGCAGCAGAAACCGGCGGCGGCCGAACAGCCCGCGCGCGGTGATCCAGGTAATTGTCGACATGTCAGGCCTCCACCAGGTAGGAGAAGACGCTCTCCAGGGACTCGTCGGACGGCACCAACTGGCGCACCCGGATGCCTTTGTTCAGGGCGATCCGGGGTAGCGCCCGGGTGAACGCGCCGTAGTCACCGGCCCGCACGGTCAGGCCGGTCGGGTCCAACTCCACCCCGCTCACCGACGGCTCGGCGATCAGCGCGACGGCCAGCGCCCGGTCGTCGGTGGAACGCACCGCGAAGACGTGCGGGCGGTTGGTCATCAACCGGCGGATGGTCCGGAAGTCGCCGGAGGCGGCCAACCGGCCGGCCACCATCACCTGCACCGTTCCGGAGACCTGTTCGACCTCCTCCAGGATGTGCGAGCTGAACAGGATCGTCCGGCCGGCGTCGCCCAGGGTGTGCAGCAGCTGCATCATGTGCAGCCGCTGGCGCGGGTCCATCCCGTTGAACGGCTCGTCGAGCAACAGCACCTGCGGGTCGTGCACCAACGCGGCGGCCACCCGGGCGCGCTGGCGCATGCCCTTGGAGTACGTGCCGATCCGGCGGTCCTGCGCCGACTCGAGCTCCACCAGATCGATCGCCCGTCGCGCTGCGGCCGCCGGATCGGGCAGCCGGTGCAGCTTCGCGCTGGCCAGCACGAACTCGTACGCGGTGAGGAAACCCTGCACCGCCTCCCGTTCACTGACCAGCCCCAGCCGCCGGTAGACGTCGGGGTTACGCCAGGTCGGATCGTCGTCGAGGGTGACCGTGCCGCGCGACGGGGCGAGAAACCCGGCCATCATGTGCAGCAGCGTGGTCTTGCCGGCGCCGTTCGGGCCGAGCAGCCCGGTCACGCCCGGCCCCAGCGCCATGCTGATGTCGTTGACCGCGACCACGTTGCCATACCACCGGGACACCCCGGTCAGGCTCAGCGTGCTCATCAGGAGGCGACCTTCCGATAGCGGGCCAGCAGGAGGGCGATGGCGCCGGCGACCAGCAGCACCGCGGCCAGGGCGTAGACCGGGCCGAACCCGCCGATCATCATCTCGCCCGGATCGCCCTCGACCAGCAGGTCACCCAGCGACCAGATGCCCACCCCCTGCACCAGCGTGGAGGGGGAGGCAAGCCCGGCCAGTTCGTTGGCGGCGCGCGACGGCAGGATGCTCAGCACGCCCACGATCGGGGTGGTCATCAGGAAGACCGCCACCACGCCGCCGGCGGCGAAGGCGCGCTTGCCGGTCAGCGATGCGACCAGCAGCCCGACCGAGGCGAAGACCACCGCCCACAGCCCGGCGTAGAGCAGCCCGGGCAGCAGGTCGAGCAGCTCGTTCCACACCCCGCGCATGCCCTGCTTGGTGGTGAAGGCGGCACCCAGGAACATCAGCAGCTGCGGCCCGCCGAGCAGCAGCCAGAGGGCGGTGACCAGCGCCAGCAGCTTGGCCAACGCGTAGTCGGCGCGCGGCAGCGGCCGGGAGAAGTACAGCGGCAGCACGCCGCTGCGCAGATCCCGGGAGACCAACTCCGGGGCGACGACCGCGACGAAGAAGATGACCAGCCAGCTCATCGCGTCGGCGAACTGGGCGTACGTGGCGACCGGCTCGCCGATCTGGCTGCGTACCGCGGCCAGGGCCACCGCGACCAGGGAGACGATGCCGACCACCAGCCACGGGAAGATCTTGGCTTTGGCGCTGCGGCCGAAGCCGAACGCGGTGCGCAGCCCGTGCAGGTAGAGCGCGCCGAAGACCTGGCGGCGGCCCAGCCTCGGACCCTCGTAGCGTTGGTAGCCGATGTCATGGATGACGCCGGTCGGCGCGGGGCGCACGGCGGCTGCGGTCGGCTCAGGCATGGGAGAGCTCCCTCGTGGCGAAGAGTTCGGCCACCCGGTGCCGGCGCTGGTCCAGTCGGTGCAGTGGCAGGTCCAGTTCGGCGACCGCGCCGAGGATCAGGTCGTAGGTGCCGTCGTCGGCGAGTGGCACGAGGAGCAGTCGCCCGTCCCGGGCGACCGGCAGTTTCAGCTCGGCGAGCCGGGCGGCGAGCTCCTCGGTGCCCTCGCTGACCTCCACGGCGAGCACGTCGGTGGCCGTGGTCATCGCGGAGATGTGGTCGGCGCGCAGCAGCTTGCCGCCGTCGATGGCGATCAGCGTGTCGCAGATCCGCTCGACCTCACCGAGCAGGTGCGAGCAGACCAGGACGGAGATGCCGAACTCGGTGCCGATCCGGTGCACCAGGGCCAGCATGGCGTCCCGGCCGGCCGGGTCCAGGCCGTTGGTCGGCTCGTCGAGCAGCAGCAGGTCGGGGTCGTGCACCAGCGCCTGGGCCAGCTTGACCCGCTGCTTCATGCCGGTCGAGTAGCCACCGACCGGGCGGTAGCGCTCCTCGTAGAGCCCCACGTGCCGCAGCGCCTCCGAGGCCCGCTCGCGAGCCGCGGTGCGGGGCAGGCCGCTCATCCGGCCGAGGTGGGTGACCAGCTCGGCGGCGGAGAGGTCCGGTGGGAGGCAGTCGTGTTCCGGCATGTAGCCGACCCGGGCGCGGACGGCCGCCGGGTCGGCGGTCGGGTCGATGCCGAGCACCGAGACCTGACCACTGGTCGGTGCGATCAGGCCGAGCAGAATCTTGATCAACGTGGATTTGCCGGCGCCGTTCGCGCCCACCAGGCCGATGATCCCGGGCTCGACGGCGACGGTGAGGTCGGCGAGTGCGGTGACCCGACCTCCGTACGTCTTGGTGAGCGACTGGGTCGCGATCAGTGTCACGCTGCCCAGCGTAGGGAGTCGCTGCCCACTACGGACACCGGCGCGCCCCCGGCGCTCCCCTGATCCTTGCCGCGGCGAACCCCTAAGGTCCACCGGCGGGGGCGGTTGTGATGTTTCGGCCGGTCCCGCGCTCGGCCCGACCCCGCCTATTGAAAGACATATCTGGGGTGGCACCATTCACCTCCCGTTCATCAGGCAGCAAGCCCGCAGGATGATCGACTGACGACACAGGAGGGATCCTGATGGCCGAGGTTGGCGTCCCCAAGGTGAGCGTCGTGGTGCCGGCTTACAACTGCGGCCCGCACATCGAGAAACTTGTCGCCTCGCTGCTGCGTCAGTCACTGCCCGCCGCCGAGTTCGAAGCGGTCTTCGTCGACGACGGCTCGACCGACGACACCGCCGAACGACTGGACCGACTGGCCGCCAAGCACTCACACATCAGGGTGCTGCACATCGAGAACTCCGGCTGGCCGTCGCGCCCGCGCAACCTGGGTGTCGAGAACGCCCGCGGCGAGTACGTCTTCTTCGCCGACGACGACGACTGGGTCGCCGACGAGGCGCTTGAGCGGCTGTACGCCTGCGCGAAGACGAACGACGCGGACATCGTCGTCGGGAAGATGGCCGGACACGGGCGCCCCGTGCCCCGGGAGCTGTTCCGGAAGAACCGCTTCGAGGCCACCCTGGAGAACTCCCCGCTGATCGACAGTTTGACCTGCCACAAGCTGTTCCGGCGGTCGTTCCTCAACGAGCACGGTCTGCGGTTCCCGGAGGGCGGCAAGCGTCGGCTGGAGGACCACGCAATGGTCGTGCGGGCCTACTTCCTGTCCCGACGCACCTCCGTGCTGTCCGACTACACCTGCTATCACCACGTCCAGAGGAGCGACGCGCGCAACGTCACCGCGACCCAGCTGGACCCGTCGAGCTACTTCGTGAGCGTGCGGGACGCGCTGGACACCGTGGATGCCAACACCGAGCCGGGTCCGCTGCGGGACCGGCTGCACCGGCGGTGGCTGCGCAACGAGATGCTCAGCCGACTGCGCGGGAAGCGGCTCCTGAACGCCCCCGAGGACTGGCTGGAGCAGCTCGCGCTGGAGACCCAGAAGGTCATTCAGGACAGGTTCGCCCCTGGCGTCGCCGCTGGGCTGCCACCCCTGCTCCGAGCCGTGGCGTACCTGGCCGAGCGAGGCCGTGTCGCGGACCTGCGCCGGCTCGCCCACTGGGAGGCGGGCATCGCCGCACACGGCACGATCGACGAACTTCAGTGCGACGACCGCGTCGTCACGGTGACCATCTCCGCCGAGCTGCGCTCTGCGGGCCAGCCGGTCGGCTTCCGCGCCGACGACGGCCGGGACGTGTTGGTGCTCCCGATGGAGGAGATCGCCACCGAGGTGCTCGACGCCACCGCGCAGGTCCGCAAGGCCCGCCTGGATCTGGTCGCCCGCCGGCGGGAGACCGGTGACGAAATCTTCCTCCCGGTGACCTTCCAGACCGAGCGGGTCACCGGGACGGCCGGGGCGGACACCGTCCACCTGGTCCACCGGGCCACCACCACGATCGACTTCGGCGCCCTCAACGGCGGCCGGACCCGGGGTAGCTGGCTGCTCAAAGCCCGGATCACCAACGTGGGCTGGACCGAGGACGCGCGGCTGCCGCTGTTGTTCATCTGCCGGGCCGACGGCTCGCGGCCCCGGATCCGCGACGAGCGGAGGGTGTGGAACCGGGTGCGGTCGGCGGTGGGCCGGCGGATCCGGCGCTGATCCGCCCGCCCGGGTCGTGGAGTGGCGCCCTCGACCGATCGGCGGTCGGCTGCGAAACTGTGTGCCGGTCAGCGAGTGGGGGGCGTGGATGAGTAACGGCTGGGTGCTGCCCGACGAGGTGCTGCGGGACGCACCGGCGTACACGCCACGTCCCGGTGAGCTCGCGGATCTGGAGCTGTTGCTCACCGGCGCGTACGCCCCTCTGACCGGTTTCATGACCCGCGCCGACCTGGTCTCGGTCAGCCGACGCGGCCGACTGGCCGACGGCGCACCGTGGCAGGTCGCGGTGACCCTCCAGGTGCCGCCCACGCTGGCCCAGAGCCTCGATCCGCGCGACCCGGCCCGCCGGGCGCTGGTGCTGACCGACGGTGAGGGCGCACCGACGGCCGCGCTGGACGTGGCCGACGTCTGGCAGGTGCGCGAGGGCGTGGCAGGGGTGGGTGGCCAGGTCCGGCGACTGGGCGACGGTGGCCACGGCCCGTTCCAGCGACTGCGCCGCAGCCCGGAGGAGGTCCGGGCGCTGCTGCCCCCGGGCCGGGTGCTCGGGGTGATCGCCGACCGGCCGCTGCATCGTCCGCAACTCGCCCAGATCGCTCATGCGGCCCGCACCCTGGCCGCGCACCTGCTTGTGATGATCCCGGTCGGCGAGG
The DNA here is from genome assembly GCF_028475105.1 of Micromonospora sp. LH3U1. NCBI lineage: Bacteria > Bacillati > Actinomycetota > Actinomycetes > Micromonosporales > Micromonosporaceae > Micromonospora > Micromonospora sp. LH3U1. The sequence goes on from NZ_CP116936.1 coordinate 6,175,401, forward strand.
GTGGCGTCGGTGGGCTCCCACCGGAGGCGCTGGTACGCACCATCTTCGCCGCCCGGGACCGGATGCCGCCCGCCACCCTGGTCGCGGTGCCGCTGTCGCACCGACGCGAGGAGATCAGTGACGCGCTGCTGCGCGCCCGGGTCTCCGCCGCGTACGGGGTCACCCACCTGCTCTCCACCGGGGAGATGCTCTCCGGTGCCGGGCTGCGGGTGCTGGTGCCACGCGAGCTCGCGTACGACAACCGGGACGGGCAGTGGCGGTGGCGGGAGGACATCCCACCCCGCAACCGTCGGCTGGCGCTGACCCAGCAGGAGATCGACGACCTGCTCGACCGAGGCTTCCCGTTGCCGGAGTGGCACACCCCGCCGGCTGTGGCGAGGGAGTTGGCCCGGGCTCGGCCGCCGCGCCGGCACCGGGGGTTGGTGGTCTTCCTGACCGGCCTGTCCGGTTCCGGCAAGTCGACCATCGCCCGAGGGCTGGCGGACGCGTTGCGGGAGAGCGGCGACCGCACGGTGACCCTGCTCGACGGGGACGTGGTGCGCCGGGAGCTCTCCGCCGGGTTGGGTTTCAGCAAGGCCGACCGGGATCTCAACGTCCGGCGGATCGGGTGGGTGGCCGCCGAGATCGCCCGGCACCGTGGGGTGGGCATCTGCTGCCCGATCGCCCCGTACGCGGCGGCCCGCGCCACGGCCCACGAGATGGCTCTGGCCGCCGGGGCGGGTTTCGTGCTGGTGCACGTGGCCACTCCGCTGGAGGTGTGCGAGCGTCGGGACCGCAAGGGCCTGTACGCGCGAGCGCGGGCTGGCCTGCTCACCGGGATGACCGGCATCGACGACCCGTACGAGGAGCCGACCGACGCCGACCTGGTGCTCGACACCACCGACCTGAGCGTGCCGGACGCCGTGCAGGCCGTGCTGCACCATCTGACCGAGACCGGCTGGGTGGAGCTGAAGATCGCGTCTGCCTGAGGCGCCGCACCCCGTTCCTTTCACCACTGCCGGCCACGCGCTAGTGTTCATCTTTGTTGGAACACGTTTGACCGCGTGAGAGTACGTGGACCCCCGGGAGGCACGGCGAATGCTCGCTCAGCAGCGGCAGGCGGCCATCCTGGAGCGGGTCCGGTTGACCGGCGGTCTCCGGGTGAGCGAGTTGGCAGGCGAGTTCGGTGTCTCCGACATGACCATCCGGCGCGATCTGGAAGCGCTGCACGAGCGCGGCCTGCTGGCCAAGGTGCACGGCGGTGCCACGACAGCCGGGCCGAGCTCGACCGACGAGCCGGGCTTCCACGCCAAGTCGGTCCGTCAGCTACCGGAGAAGGCCGCCATCGCGGACCGGGCGGCCCAACTGGTCCGGCCCGGCGCGGCGGTCGCGCTCTCCGCCGGCACCACCACGGCCGAGCTGGCCCGGAGGCTGGTGGACGTGCCCGGCCTGACCGTGGTGACCAACTCGCTGCCGGTGGCCGAGATCCTGCACGCCGGTGGCCGACCGGACCAGACGGTGGTGCTCACCGGCGGCGTCCGCACCCCGTCGGACGCGCTGGTCGGCCCAATTGCGGTCGGGGCCGTCCGGTCACTGCACCTGGATCTGCTCTTCCTGGGCGTCCACGGCGTCACCGAGCGGGCCGGCTTCACCACCCCGAACCTCATGGAGGCGGAGACCGACCGGGCGCTCGTGGCCGCGGCGGACCGGCTGGTGGTGCTCGCCGATCACACCAAGTGGGGCACGGTGGGCATCTCCTCGATCGTCGAGCTGGCCGCGGCACACGTACTGGTCAGCGACGACCGGTTGTCTCCGCCCGCACGACGGGTACTCGGCGAACAGGTGGGCGAACTGATCATGGTGAAGGCGACCACAGGGGCGGGCCGCGCGACGCGCACGCCGACGAGTGAGGGGACGGCGCAGTGAAGCGCACCGCGATCGACCTGGCCGACGGCCGGGAGCTGATCTACTTCGACGAGCGCGACGACGCGGTCCGCGACCAGCCCGACCGACGAGACCTGCCGCCGCCGCCCTCCGCGTCCCAACTGCGCTACGACCCGCTGACCGACGAGTGGGTGGCGGTCGCCGTGCACCGGCAGACCCGCATCTTCCTCCCGCCGGCGAACGAGTGCCCCCTCGACCCGTCGGTGGGCGACCGGCTGACCGAGATCCCCGCGCCCGACTACGACGTGGTGGTCTTCGAGAACCGGTTCCCGTCGCTGAGCGGCCGGGTGGCCGACGAGCCCGGGGAGATCACCCCGTTCACGCCGGTTCGGCCGGGCCTCGGCCGGTGCGAGGTGGTCTGCTTCACCTCGGACCACAACGCCTCCTTCGCCAGCCTTCCTCCGCGCCGGGTCCGCACCGTGCTGGACGCGCTCGCCGACCGCACCGAGGTGCTCGGCGAACTGCCCGGCGTGGAGCAGGTCTTCTGCTTCGAGAACCGGGGCGTCGAGATCGGCGTGACGCTGCACCACCCGCACGGGCAGATCTACGCGTACCCCTTCGTGACGCCGCGCACCCGCGCGCTGCTGGCCGCGGCACGCCGACACGCCGAGCGGACCGGCGGGGGCAACCTGTACGCGGACGTCCTGGCCGCCGAGCGCGCCACCGGCGACCGGGTGGTCGTCGAGAACGAACACTGGACGGCGTTCGTCCCGGCGGCTGCCCGCTGGCCGTTCGAGGTGCACGTCGCGCCGCGCCGTGTGGTGCCGGACATCCCGGCGCTCAGCGACAGCGAGCGGGACGCCTTCGGGCCGCTCTACCTGGATCTGCTGCGCCGTTTCGACGGCCTGTTCGACATGCCGATGCCGTACATCTCGGCCTGGCACCAGGCGCCGGTGCGGATCGACCGCGAGCTCGCCTACCTGCACCTACAGCTGTTCAGCATCCGGCGAGCCAAGGACAAGCTGAAGTTCCTGGCGGGCTCCGAGTCCGGGATGGGTGTCTTCATCAACGACATTGCCCCCGAGCATGCCGCCAACCTGCTGCGCGCCGCCTGAGACGGCCGGCGACACCGCCTGACCTGGGTGGGGAACAGGGCGCGGGGGGCCCGGGACAGGGCCCCCCGCAGGGAAGGGACGGCTGGCTGTGCACGGCACAGCCGGGAAGGCTGGCTGATCGGCGCACGGGTGCCGCGGGTCGACCGAGGTCAACCTTCCTGGACTCGACTGGCATCTTGTCCATCCGGGCCAACGAGGCGCGCCGGCCGGAGTAACGCCAAACGGCGCGTCAGCGCCGGACACGCCGACGCAGCACCGCCGGACACGCCGAAGCCCGCCGGCGGGTGCCGGCGGGCTCCGATGACGCGGTACGCGGGATCAGGCGCCGATCTTGCGGGCCAGGTTCTCGTCGAGCGCGTTCATGAACTCGTCGGTGGTCAGCCACGGGGCGTCACGCGAGATGAGCAGCGAGAGGTCCTTGGTCATCTGGCCGCCTTCGACGGTGTCGACGATGACCTGCTCCAGGGTGTTGGCGAACTCGGTGACCGCCGGAGTGCCGTCCAGCTTGCCCCGGTGGGCCAGGCCCCGGGTCCAGGCGTAGATCGACGCGATCGGGTTGGTCGAGGTCTTCTCGCCCTTCTGGTACTGCCGGTAGTGCCGGGTGACCGTGCCGTGCGCGGCCTCGGCCTCGACGGTCCGGCCGTCCGGGGAGAGCAGAACCGAGGTCATCAGACCCAGCGAGCCGAAGCCCTGCGCGACGGTGTCGGACTGCACGTCACCGTCGTAGTTCTTGCAGGCCCAGACATAGCCGCCCTCCCACTTGAGCGCGGCGGCGACCATGTCGTCGATCAGCCGGTGCTCGTAGGTGATGCCGGCAGCGGCGAACTCGGCCTTGAACTCGGCCTCGAACACCTCAGCGAAGATGTCCTTGAACCGGCCGTCGTACGCCTTGAGGATGGTGTTCTTGGTGGACAGGTAGACCGGGTAGTTGCGGTCCAGCCCGTACCGGAACGACGCCCGGGCGAAGTCCCGGATCGACTCGTCGTAGTTGTACATGCCCATGGCGATGCCGCCGCCCGGGAAGTTGGCGACCTCCATCTCCATCGGCGCGCCGCCGTCGGCCGGGGTGTAGGTGATGGTCACCGTGCCCGGGCCGGGGACGACGAAGTCGGTGGCCTTGTACTGGTCACCGTGGGCGTGCCGGCCGATGATGATCGGCTTGGTCCAGCCGGGGACCAGCCGCGGCACGTTGGACATGATGATCGGCTCACGGAAGACGACGCCGCCGAGGATGTTGCGGATGGTGCCGTTGGGCGACCGCCACATCTTCTTCAGGCCGAACTCCTCCACCCGGGCCTCGTCCGGGGTGATGGTCGCGCACTTGACGCCGACGCCGTGCTCCTTGATGGCGTTGGCGGCGTCAATGGTGACCTGGTCGTCGGTCTCGTCGCGGTGCTGGATCGACAGGTCGTAGTAGTGCAGGTCGACGTCGAGGTAGGGCAGGATCAGCTGCTCCCGGATCTGCTTCCAGATGATCCGGGTCATCTCGTCGCCGTCGAGTTCTACGACCGGGTTGTTTACCTTGATCTTCGCCATCGGCCGGCGCTCCTCTCGGGGGACACGTGCTCAAGCAGTACGAGCGTACTGCAATTGGGCCGGCAGCCCTCAGTCGGCCTCGACCGGCCGACGGAAACCGGGCTGCACGGCGCAGAAATTCCCTGACATCATCGCCCGATGCCACTGAGCCGCACTCTCGGGTCTATCACGGTCACGGCGCTCACCGACGGCGAGGGCGCTTTCTTCCAGCCCCGCACGCAGGCGTTTCCGGACGCCACAGCTGCCCACTGGCGGGAGGCCGACCAGCGCGACCCCGGCTCGGTGACCGCCGACGGGCAGTGGTGGCTGCCGTTCCGCAGCTTCGCGATCCGCAGCGGCGACGGGCCGGTCACCCTGGTCGACGCCGGGATCGGCCCGGCCGACGCGCCCGCCGCGAGCTGGGCACCGGTGCCCGGCCGCATGCCGGCCGAGTTGGCCGCCGCGGGCATCGACCCGGCCGACGTCGACACGGTCGTGCTGACCCACCTGCACAGCGACCACATCGGCTGGGCGGTCACCGGCACGCCGGGCCGGCCGTACTTCCCGAACGCCACCTACCTCGTGCAGCGCGCCGAGATCGACGCGGCGGAGACGATCAACCCGGGACTGCCGGCCGGCCTGATCGCGCCCTTGCGCGCCGCCGGCCAGCTCCGGGTGGTCGACGGCGAGACCACCCTCACCCCAGCGGTACGCCTGCTGTCCACCCCCGGCCACACCCCCGGCCACCAGTCGGTGCTCCTGACCTCGGCCGACGAACGAATGCTCATCACCGGCGACCTGCTGGTGCACATGGTGCAACTCGTCGACCCCAACCTGGCGTACGCCCACGAGGTGGACCCCGAAACCGCCCGGCTCTCCCGCACCAGGGCCCTCCAGACCCACTCCCCCACCCTCCTGGCCACCCCCCACCTAGGCACCCCTTCACCCCCCACCCCTAACCCCTCCCCTGTTGATCATGAAGTTATTGCGGTGACACACCGATGAGACGGGCAACAACTTCATGATCACCGGGGATCTGGGGGTGGGCCGGGGGCGGGGTCGGGAGGGGCCGGACGGCGGAGGGCCCGCCGGCTTGGCCGGCGGGCCCTCCGCAGTGGGTCTGGTTCGGGACTACATGCTGGCGATGTCGCCCTGCTTGGCGCGGACGGCTTCGGCGGCCTCGAGGAGGCTGGCGCGCTCGTCGGCGTCCAGGTCGGTCTCGACGACCCGCTTGACGCCCTCGGCGCCGATCGCGGCCTCGACACCCAGGTAGACACCGGAGATGCCGTACTCGCCGTCGACCCAGGCGCAGACCGGCATGACGTCGCCGGAGTCCTCCGCGACGGCCTTCGCCATCCGTGCCGCGGCGGCGGACGGGGCGTAGTACGCCGAGCCCGTCTTGAGCAGCGCGACCACCTCGGCGCCACCGTTGCGGGTCTTGACGACCAGCTCCTCGATCTGCTCGGCCGGCATCGCGTCACGCAGCGGCTTGCCGTTGACGGTGCTCTTCGACGGCACCGGGACCATCGTGTCGCCGTGCGAGCCGAGGGTCAGCGTGCGCACCGACGCCACCGGCACGTCCAGCGCCTCGGCGACGAAGTTGCTGAACCGGGCGGTGTCCAGCATGCCGGCCTGGCCGAGCACCCGGTTCTTCGGGAACTGGGTGGCGAGCTGGGCCAGCGCGGTCATCTCGTCCAGCGGGTTGGAGACGACGATGACGACGGCGTTCGGGGCGTACTTGGCGACGTTCTCGGCGACCTGACGCACGATCTTGGCGTTGGTCTCCAGCAGGTCCATCCGGCTCATGCCGGGCTTCCGCGGCAGACCGGCGGTGATCACGACGACGTCGGAGCCCTCGATGTTCTCGTAGCCCTCACCGTTGGGGCCGGTGGTCACGCCGACCACCTTGGTCTCGAAGCCCTCAATGGCCCGGGACTGGTTGAGGTCGAGCGCGAGACCCGCGGGCTTGCCCTCCACGATGTCGGTGATCACTACGGTGTCGAAGACGTCGTACTCGGCCAGGCGCTGTGCGGTGGTGGAGCCGTAGAAGCCAGCCCCGACGACAGTGACCTTCTTACCCATGGTCGTCCCACTCCCTGATACCAGTCGGTTTTCCGGACCGTATCAGTCATCCTGGCACCGATCGGGCCAGGGGCGGACGGTTACGGCCCTACACCTCAGCCGCGCTCGGCGCGCTCCACGACGTTGGTGAGCAGCATGGCCCGGGTCATCGGACCCACGCCGCCGGGCATGGGGACCAGCGCGCCGGCCGTCTCGGCCACCTCCGGGTCCACGTCGCCGGTGTAGCGGCCCTTGCCGTCCGCGCCGATCACGCGCGTGATGCCGACGTCCACCACGACCGCACCGGGGTTGATCATGTCGGCGGTGAGCAGGCCCGGTACGCCGGCCGCGACGATGACGATGTCGGCGGCGCGGGTGTGCGAGGCGAGGTCGAGGGTGCCGGTGTGGCAGAGGGTGACCGTGGCGTTCTCGCTGCGCCGGGTGAGCAGCAGGCCGAGCGGTCGGCCGACGGTGTTGCCCCGACCGACCACCGCGACGGTGGCGCCGCGCAGCGCCACGTCGTGCCGGCGGAGCAGTTCGACGATGCCGCGCGGGGTGCAGGGCAGCGGGCCGTCGTAGCCGAGGACGAGCCGGCCCAGGTTGACTGGGTGCAGACCGTCGGCGTCCTTCTCCGGGTCGATCAACTCGAGCACCCGCTGGGTGTCGAGGTGGGCCGGCAGCGGCAGCTGGACGATGTAGCCGTGGCACGCCGGGTCGGCGTTCAGCTCGGCCAGCACGTCGTCGACCTGCTGCTGGGTGGCGTCGGCCGGCAGCTCCCGGCGGATCGAGGCGATGCCCACCTCGGCGCAGTCGCGGTGCTTGCCGTTGACGTACGCCTGGCTGCCCGGGTCCGCCCCGACCAGGACCGTGCCCAGCCCGGGGATGATGCCGCGTTCCGCGAGTGCCTTCACCCGTATCCGCAGCTCGTCCTTGATTTCCGCTGCGGTTGCCTTGCCGTCCAGAATCGTCGCCGTCACGACCAGATCGTCTCACGGCCGCCGCCCGCGATTCGGAGGACCTCGCTCGGGCCGCCTGCCACCATCTCGCTCAGCGCCGCCACACGTAACCATGCGTGACGTGTCGCTAGTCACTCTCAGTCACAATCTATGGGTTCGGTCACCGTCGAACCAGACAGCAAGATGAAGTGCGGCGCAGACCGGACCTCCGGTCCAGAGGGTTCCAACTTCGCCCAGGTAGGGACGGCCAGCCCTCTCGGGCGCCTAAATATCCCCAGGCCAACGAGGTTTAGCGGCTTTTCACTACCAGGCCGGTCGAGCTTCGGCAAGGGAGGCCACCCTGGACCGTTACCCATCCGCAACCGCGTCGTTGCCGAAGGCCCATCGCCGACCTACCGTTGCCGCTTGTTGCGCAGCGTAACCCAGCGTCGGGCCTGACTGCGCAGCGTGAGGAGATGAGGAGGCTCAATGCGAGTTCGTAGACTCGCCGCCTGGACCGCCCTCCCGCTCGCGGTGACGCTGGGCCTCGCGGCCTGCGGCAGCGGCGGAGACGGTGGATCCGGTGGCAGCGACAGTTCGGCGGTCAGCATTCAGATCGCCGAGCCGAAGCACCTGGTTCCCACCAACACCACCGAGACGTCCGGGTCGCAGGTGCTCGCCGGCCTGTTCAGCCCGCTCGTGGACTACGACGCCCAGAACAAGCCGTACGAGGTCGCCGCCCAGTCGGTCACCTCGTCCGACAACAAGGTCTGGACGATCAAGCTCAAGGACGGCTTCACCTTCCACAACGGTGAGAAGGTCACGTCCCAGAACTACATCAACGCCTGGAACTACGGCGCGTACGCCCCCAACGGTCAGGACAGCAACTACTTCTTCGAGAAGATCGCTGGCTACGCGGACCTGCAGGGCAAGGCGCCCAAGGCCAAGGAGTTGTCCGGGCTGAAGAAGGTCGACGACTCCACCTTCACCGCGACGCTGTCCGAGCCGTACATCGACTTCAAGACCACGCTGGGCTACAACGCGTTCTTCCCACTGCCGGACGCCGCGTTCTCGGCCCCGGGCGTGCTCAAGGACGGCTACGAGCAGGCGCCGATCGGGCAGGGCCCCTTCAAGATGAAGGGCACCTGGCAGCACGACAGCAAGATCGATGTCGAGCGCTACGACGCGTTCCCGGGCGAGAAGCCCAAGGTCAAGAACGTTGAGTTCCGGATCTACCAGCAGCTGACCGCGGCGTACGCGGACGTCCAGGCGGACAACCTGGATGTGCTGCCCACGATCCCGACCGAGAGCCTGAGCACCGCGCCGAGCGACCTGGGCGACCGGTACCAGACCAGCCCGATGTCGTCGTTCCAGTTCCTGGCGTTCCCGACGTTCGACAAGGACTACAGCAACCCGGACGTGCGTAAGGCCATCTCGATGGCGATCGACCGTGACGAGATCACCAAGTCGGTCTTCAAGGGCTCGCAGCAGTCGGCGCGCTCCTTCGTCTCGCCGGTCCTGCCGGGCTACCGGGACAACACCGCGGGCAAGGCCGGCGAGTTCAACCCGACCGAGGCCAAGAAGCTCTACCAGGCCGCCGGTGGTCCGTCGAAGATCGTCATCTCGTACAACGGCGACGGCGGTCACAAGGACTGGGTCGACGCCACGGTCAACCAGCTCAAGGCCAACCTGGGTGTCGACGCTGTCGGCTCGGCCGAGCCGAAGTTCGCCGACCTGCTCACCAAGGTCGAGAAGAAGACGCCGGTCGGCGCCTTCCGCATGGGTTGGGTCATGGACTACCCGACCATGGAGGACTACCTCGGCCCGCTGTACAGCACCAACGGCTCGTCGAACTACTACGGCTACAGCAACCCGGAGTTCGACAAGCTGGTCAAGGAGGGTTCCGCCGCCAAGACGCAGGACGAGGCGATCGCCAAGTACCAGCAGGCGGAGGACATCCTGGCCAAGGACATGCCGGTGATCCCGCTCCGCTTCGGCGAGAACGTGTTCGGCCACTCGTCCAAGGTCAAGAACGTGGAGATGGACCTGTTCCAGCGGGTCAACCTCGTCAAGATCGAAGCGGCCAGCTGAGCTGACCATGGTGCGGGCCACCCGGGCGACGATGCCCGGGTGGCCCGAACCGCACCACCGGGGCCGGGCCGCAGAAGCGGACCCGGCGTCGGTGGTGCCGGCTCCCCCGGGCCGGACGGCACGTCTCAGACATTTCGGGTACGACCAGAGATGCCGTCCTGCGACCCTTTCGCACATTTCCGGAGAGACTGCTAAGCATGTTCCGCTACATCTTGCGGCGCCTACTGCAGATGGTCCTGGCGTTCTTCGGGACCACCCTGATCGTCTACGCGCTGACATTCGCCGGGCAGGGCGACCCGATCCAGGCGCTCGCCGGTGAGCGGCCGGTGACGGCAGCCCAACGGGCCTACCTGACCGAGAAGTACCACCTGGACGCCACGGGCGTCGGCGGCTTCTTCTACCGCTACTTCGACTACGTGAAGAACCTGCTCCAGGGCGATCTGGGCGAGTCGCTCACCGGCCGGAACATCGGTGACATCCTCCAGCAGGCCTGGCCGGTCACCGTGCGGCTCGCGCTCATCGCGCTCGCCGTGGCGATCATCTTCGGTGTCAGCGCCGGTGTGATCGCCGGTATCCGCCGGGCCAGCATCTTCGACAACTCGACCCTGGTGCTGACCCTGCTGGTGCTCGGCATCCCGACCATCGTGCTGGCGCCGCTCGCGCAGTACTTCCTGGGTGTCAGGTGGCAGCTCTTCCCACCCACCGCCGGGTCCGACCCGACGTTCTACGCGCTCCTGCTGCCGGGCATCGTGCTCGGCTCGCTGTCGCTGGCCACCGCACTGCGGCTCACCCGGGCCTCGGTTGCGGAGAACCTGCGCGCGGACTACGTCCGGACCGCCCGGTCCAAGGGCCTGGTCAAGCGCCGCATCGTCGTCGTCCACGTCCTGCGCAACTCGCTCATCCCGGTGGTCACCTTCCTCGGTGTGGAGCTGGGCAACCTCATGAGCGGCGCGATCATCACCGAGGGCGTCTTCAACATCCCCGGCGTGGGCTTCAACCTCTTCCGCGGCATCCGCACCGAGGACGGCCCCCTGGTGGTTGGCATCGTCAGTGTGCTCGTCGTGGTCTACCTGGTCTCGAACCTGGTGGTGGACGTCCTGTACGCCGTACTCGACCCGAGGATCCGCTATGAGTGACTTTGAAACTGTGGCGGCCACCGAGAACCAGGCCGCCCGGCGTGGCCCCTCGGGCGAGCCGGGCACACCCAACCAGATCGGCGCCGCGCAGAAGCCGCGCAGCCTGGCCGGCGACGCCTGGCGCGACCTGCGCAGCAACCCCATCTTCTGGATCTCGCTGGCGCTGGTCGTCATCTTCACCCTGATGGCGCTGCTCCCCGGGGTGTTCACCGCCAACAACCCGAACGACTGCCTGCTCTCCCGGCAGCACGCCGGGCCGTCCGGCGGGGCCATTTTCGGGTACGACTTCCAGGGCTGCGACACGTACTCCCGGGCGGTCTACGGCACCCGGGCCTCGCTGCTGGTCGGCGCGCTCGCCGCGCTCGGCACCGGGATCATCGCGTTGGTGATCGGCATGCTGGCCGGTTACTTCGGCCGCTGGGTCGACGCGGTGCTGTCCCGGGTGATCGACGTGGTGCTCGGCATCCCGCTGCTGCTGGCCGCGATCGTGCTGCTCAAGCGGGTGTCCAGCGACAGCCAGTGGGCACGGATCGGCGCGGTCGTCTTCGTGCTGGCACTCCTCGGCTGGACCACCGCCGCCCGAGTGGTCCGTTCCTCGGTGATCACCGCCAAGGAGCAGGACTACGTCGCGGCGGCCCGCATGCTCGGTGCCGGGAACAGCCGGATCATGTGGCGGCACATCCTGCCGAACTCGCTGGCCCCGGCCATCGTGGTGCTGACCATCGCGCTCGGCTCGTTCATCGCGGCCGAGGCGACGCTCTCCTTCCTGGGCATCGGTCTGAAGGCGCCGACCATCTCGTGGGGCCAGGACATCGACACCGGCCGCATCCACATGCGCGAGGCGGCCACCCCGCTGATCGTCCCGTCGGCCTTCCTCGCGCTGACCGTGCTGGCGTTCATCATGCTCGGCGACGCGATCCGTGACGCCTTCGACCCGAAGCTGCGGTGACTCATGCGAGCGCGAAAAGTGAGCGAAGCGAGCCCCGCAGTCGCGAGCGAAAGGCAGGCACAGCCATGACCGTTCAACCCACGCCCGCCTCCGCCACGCCCGAGGGCGGCCACCTGCTGGAGTTGCGGGACCTGCACGTCGAGTTCCGCACCAACGAGGGTGTGGCTCGGGTGATCAACGGCGTGTCGTACCACCTGGACGCCGGCGAGACGCTGGCCGTGCTCGGCGAGTCCGGCTCGGGTAAGTCGGTCACCGCCCAGGCGATCATGGGCATCCTCGACACCCCGCCCGCGTTCGTCCGCTCCGGCCAGATCCTCTACCAGGGTCAGGACCTGCTCACCCGTTCCGAGGAGCAGCGCCGGCAGGTACGCGGCAAGGAGATCGCGATGATCTTCCAGGACGCGCTCTCCGCCCTGAATCCGGTCTTCCCGGTTGGCTGGCAGATCGGCGAGACACTGCGCCAGCGCGCCGGGCTGTCCCGGGCCGACGCCCGGCGCCGTGCCATCGAGCTGATGGATCTGGTCAAGATTCCGGGCGCCGCGAAGCGGATCGGCGACTACCCGCACCAGTTCTCCGGCGGCATGCGGCAGCGCGTCATGATCGCCATGGCGCTGGCGCTGGACCCGAAGGTGCTGATCGCCGACGAGCCCACCACGGCACTCGACGTGACCGTGCAGGCCCAGATCATGGACCTGCTGGCCGACCTGCGCCGGGACCTCAACATGGCGATGATCCTGATCACCCACGACCTGGGCGTGGTCGCCGGCGTCGCGGACCGGATCGCGGTCATGTACGCCGGCCGGATCGTCGAGCACGCCGACGTCCGCTCGCTCTACAAGGCGCCCGCCCACCCGTACACCAAGGGGTTGTTGGAATCGATCCCGCGCCTGGACGTCCGCGGCCAGGAACTGTCGACGATCAAGGGGTTGCCGCCGAACCTGATGCGCATCCCGTCCGGCTGCCCGTTCCACCCCCGGTGCCCGTACGTCCAGCAGGTCTGCGTGGACGTGGTGCCGCACGACCTGGTCCTCGGCGACGGCCGGACCAGCGCTTGCCACTTCGCGCAGGAGGTCCGTGATGACAGCATCGCCCGCTAACTCCACCAAGGTCCGCGGCGAGACCATCCTCTCCGTCGACAACCTGGTGAAGCACTTCCCGATCACCCAGGGCGTGCTGTTCCAGCGGCAGATCGGCGCGGTGAAGGCTGTCGACGGGGTGAGCTTCGAGCTGCGTCGGGGCGAGACGCTGGGCGTGGTCGGCGAGTCCGGCTGCGGCAAGTCGACCCTCGCCCGGCTGCTGATGCGGCTGGAGACGCCCACCTCGGGCCGGGCCACCCTGGAGGGCAGGGACCTGTTCAAGGCCTCCGGGCGCGAGCTGCGCCGGCTGCGCCGCAACATGCAGATGGTGATGCAGGACCCGTACACCTCGCTGAACCCACGGATGACCGTCGGCGACATCATCGGCGAGCCGTTCGAGATCCACCCGGACGCCGCGCCGAAGGGCAGCAAGCAGGGGCGGGTCCAGGAACTGTTGGACGTGGTCGGGCTCAACCCGGAGCACATCAACCGGTACCCGCACCAGTTCTCCGGCGGTCAGCGTCAGCGCATCGGCATCGCCCGTGCGCTCGCGCTGCGGCCCGAGATCATCGTCTGCGACGAGCCCGTGTCGGCGCTGGACGTCTCCATCCAGGCCCAGGTGATCAACCTGTTGAAGCAGTTGCAGGGCGAGTTGGGGCTCTCGTACATCTTCATCGCCCACGACCTGTCCGTGGTGCGGCACATCGCCGACCGGGTCGCGGTGATGTACCTCGGCCGGATCGTCGAGGTCGGCACCGAGGACGAGATCTACGAGCGGGCCACCCACCCGTACACCCAGGCTCTGCTCTCCGCGGTGCCGGTGCCCGACCCGGAGGCCCGCGATCAGCGCAACATGATCCGGCTGGTCGGCGACGTGCCGAGCCCGGCCGACCCGCCCAGCGGGTGCCACTTCCGGACCCGCTGCTGGAAGGCCCAGGACATCTGCGCGACCCAGGACCCCCAAACCGTGCCCCGCGCCGCGGACCCCCACCCGTCCGCCTGCCACTTCGCCGAACTCCGCCCCACAACCCCGGCCTAACCCCACCCCGTCTCCGCGCCCGCGCCCCCGCGCCCGCCCTCCGCGCCCCCGCGCCCGCCGCGCCCGCCCCACCCCCGCGTCGATCTAGGGCAGATCGTCGTGAGTTGATCTCCATCGACGACGATATGCCCTAGATCGACGCGGCCAAGAGGTGGCGCGAGGGGGCGGAGGGGAGGGGAGGGGCGGGGGCGGGGGTTAGTGGAAGAAGTGGCGGGTGCCTGTTAGGTACATCGTTACGTTGGCTTTCTTGGCTGCTTCGATGACTTCTTCGTCGCGGATCGAGCCGCCGGGCTGCACGATGGCGCGGACGCCGGCGTCGATGAGGATCTGCGGGCCGTCGGCGAACGGGAAGAACGCGTCCGAGGCGGCGACCGACCCGCGAGCCCGGTCAGCGCCGGCGCGGCTGACCGCGAGCTGCGCCGAGTCGACCCGGTTGACCTGACCCATACCGACACCCACGGTGGCGCCGTCCTTGGCGAGCAGGATCGCGTTGCTCTTCACCGCGCGGACCGCCCGCCAGGCGAACGCGAGATCCCGCAGCAGCTCCTCGTCGGCGGCCTCGCCGGTTGCCAGCTGCCAGCCCGCCGGGTCGTCACCGGGGGCGTCCACCCGGTCGGCGACCTGGGTCAGCACGCCGCCGGTCACCGGCCGCCACTCGACCTTCGCCGGGGTCCAGGCCGGCGCGCGCAGCAGCCGGATGTTCTTCTTGCCCTGCAGCACCTCGACTGCGCCCTCGTCGTAGCCGGGGGCGACCACCACCTCGGTGAAGATGTCGGCGACCTGCCGGGCCAGCTCGACCGAGACCGGCCGGTTGACCGCGATGACGCCGCCGAACGCCGACACCGGGTCGCAGTCGTGCGCCCTGCGGTGCGCCTCGGCCACGTCCGCGCCCACCGCGATGCCGCACGGGTTGGCGTGCTTGATGATCGCCACCGCCGGCTGGTCGGCGAAGTCGTTCGCTGCCCGCCAGGCGGCGTCCGCGTCGACGTAGTTGTTGTAGGACATCTCCTTGCCGTGCAACTGCTCGGCCTGTGCCAGCCCCGCCGGGGCGTCCGGGTCGATGTAGAGCGCGGCGGGCTGGTGCGGGTTCTCCCCGTAGCGCAGCACGGTCGACTTGCGCAGCGCCGAACCGGCGAACGTCGGCCAGGTGTCGTCAGCCGGGGCCAGCTCCTGAGCGCACCACTGGGCCACAGCCACGTCGTACTCGGCGATGTCGGCGAACGCCCGGGCGGCCAGCGCGCGGCGCTGGGCCAGGGTGAAGCCACCCTCGCCGAGCGCGCCGAGGAGCGCCGGGTAACCGGTCGGGTCGGTGAGCACGGCAACCGAGGCGTGGTTCTTGGCGGCGGCCCGCACCATGGCCGGGCCACCGATGTCGATCTGCTCCACGCACTCCTCGACGCCGGCACCGGAGGCGACGGTCGCCTGGAACGGGTAGAGGTTGGAGACCAGCAGGTCGAACGCCGCCACCCCCAGCTCGTCGAGCTGCGCGACGTGTGTGTCCTTGCGCAGGTCGGCGAGGAGACCCGCGTGCACCTTCGGGTGCAGGGTCTTCACCCGGCCGTCGAGCACCTCGGGGAACCCGGTCACCGTCTCCACCGGCGTCACCGGCACGCCTGCGGCGGCGATGGTGCCCGCCGTGCTGCCGGTGGACACGATCTCCACACCGGCCGCGTGCAGGGCCTGGGCCAGCTCCACCAGCCCGGTCTTGTCGTAGACGCTGACCAGCGCCCGCCTGATCGGGCGGCGCCCGTCCTGAGTGGGACTCACGGAACCGTGACCTTCCTTCCGGTGATGGTCCAGCCTTCGCGGACCAGACGGCCGACCTGCTCGACGAGTTGGCGCCGCTCGGCTTCCTTGATGCGCTCGGTGAGCGTGTCCACGTCGTCGTCGTCGAGCACCGGCACCGCGACCTGCGCGACGATCGGCCCGGTGTCCATGCCGGCATCGACGAAGAAGAGCGTGGCCCCGGTGAGTTTCACGCCGTAGGCGAGGGCGTCACGCGGGCCGTGGATGCCGGGGAACGCCGGCAGCAGGGTGTTGTGGGTGTTCAGGTAGCGGTCCCCGAAGGCGGCGAGGAAGTGTGGGCCGACCAGCTTGAGGAACCCGGCGGAGATGACCAGGTCGGGTTGGTGCTTCGCGACGTGCGCGGTGAGCGCGAGATCCCAGTCCTCCCGGGTGTCGTGATCGCGTACCCGCTCGACGAAGGTCGGCACCCCGGCCGCGTCGGCCCGGTCCAGGCCCACGATGCCGTCGCGGTCCGCGCCGACCGCGACGACCTGTGCGCCGTACGCGGGGTCGACGGCGGCATCCAGCAGCGACTGAAGGTTGCTCCCGGAGCCGGAAATGAGGACGACGATGCGGGCGACGGACGCGGGCTCGGTCACCGGGTCACCCTATCGGGCAGGTCAGGATGCCCCTCCGCTGGGCGGCGCGCCGATCTTTGGCAGGTGCCGACGGGCATCGACCCGGTACGCTGCCGCTCGCTCGGGCCGGACGCCGCGCCGACCCGACCTCCGCCACTGATCCGGCACACGAAGAGTGTCTTTTCGAGTGTTTTGGAAGGAATGTCATCCTGTTGCTGCACTGGGCATTGGGAGGACTGGCCGCGATCATGGATGGAAACAAAAAGCAGTAACTGACGGAACCAGTCCAAGGAGCTTCTCGAATGCAGCCCGGTAACCCCGGTCAGGACCCGTACGGCCAGCAGCCCAACCAGGATCCGACCGCTCCCCAGCCGCCAGCCGCCCCGTACGGCCAGCAGCCGCAGGACCCGTACGCGGCACCGCAGGCGCCGTACGGTCAGCAGCCCACCTCCGGCCAGCCGTACGGCCAGCAGCCGCCGCACCAGGACCCGTACGGCCAGCAGCAGGCCCCGTACGGCCAGCAGCCGGCCCCGTACGGCGGCGGTCCGACGTACCCGAACGCTGGCTACCCGCCGGCACAGGGGCAGGGGCAGAACAACACCCTCGGCCTGGTGTCGATGATCCTCGGTATCGCGTCGATCCCGCTCATCTGCTGCCTGTACCTGGGCATCCCGGTCGGCATCGCGGGCGTGGTGACCGGTTACCTCGCCCGGCAGAAGGTCGCCCAGGGCCAGGCCAGCAACGCCGGACAGGCCAAGGCCGGCCTGATCTGCGGCGCGGTCGGCGTCGTGCTGGGCATTCTGCTGCTCATCGTGAGCATCGTGGCGCAGGTCAAACTGCCCACCCAGCCCTGACGGGCTCGGAATCGACGGGGCGCTCCGGATTCGTCCGGGGCGCCCCGCGCTCGTCTACTGCGCCGGGGCGCGCCGGCTCTCCTGCGCGGGGGCGCGGGTGAGCATGCGGGTGGCAGCGGCCCCGAGCAGTGCGCCGACCGCGACGACACCGGCCGCCACCAAGCCGACCTGCCAACCCACCGGCCCCACCTGCGCCAGCCGACCGGCGCCGAGCGACCCGCCGGAGACCGCGGCGGCCACGCCGAGCAGCACGCCGGCCACCGGCCCGGCCAGCGCCGCCGGCGCCAGCAACTCGGCCCAGCGCTGCGGGGCCCGCTCCGGCCCGGCGAGTCGGGCCACCCGGCGGGCGAGCAGCCAGCCGGCGACCATCCCGGCCAGCACCGGCACCGCGAGCAGCAGGGCGCCGAAGCCGTCCACCGGGCCACGCGGCAGGCCAGCGAGCAACGGTACGGCCGGCAGCGCGCCGACCGACACCTCACTGGTACGTACCGCGGTGTCGGTGCCGACCGCAAAGCCCGGACCGAGCAGGTAACTGGCTGACCAGATCGCCGCGTTCGGCGCGTACGCGACACTGACCAGGGTCACCCCGGCCTGCCCGGCAACCCCGGTCCGGTACGCCCCGATCATGTCCGCCGCGTCGCCGCCGCCGGTGGCGACCGCCAGGCCGGCCGCGCCGGCGCCCGCGCCGAGCAGCAGCAGCCCGGCTACCAGACCGGTACGGATGCCGTCGCGCACCGGACCCGGCATCCGGTCGTGCAGCAGCCGGGTCACGGCGGTGATGCGGGTGGCGCCGACCAGCGCGGCGAGTGTGCCGACCACGGCGAAGGTGGCGCCCGCACGGACCGGGGACACATTCGGCCCACCGGTGCCGACCAGCACCGCCGCGAGCGCGCCGAGCAGCGCGTACGCGATGCCGACCGCGCCCGCGGCGAGCAGCGCCCGGCGCGGTGAGCGGCTGTCACGGGCGCCGATCGCGCGGCTGACGTGCACACCGGCCCGGGTCAGCCGCCAGAGCGCAAGCACGGTCAGCGCCAGTGGGGCGAGCCCGAGCGGACCGGACTCCGTGTGGATCGGCACGCCGTGCCCGAGCAACCAACCGGCCAGCGCGGTGCGCAGGGTGTTGGTCAGGGTGGTGGAGTCCCCGCCGAGGTGGACCAGGCCGAGCACGATGGCAACCGGCAGGTAGGACGTCAGGGCGGCCCAACCGGCAGCCACCCCGGCGGCGACGGGCAACGGTGCGCGCCCCCGTGGTGACCCGCCCGCGCGGGGCGCGGGCACCCGCCGGGCCGGCACGGCACGGTTGACCGGCCGGTCGTCGGCGCTCACACCGCCGGGACGGCTGGGACGGTCAGGGGTGACGGGGGACATCCGCTCTACTCTGGCACGTCGCGCGGGACGGTGGCAGTCCGTTGACCCCTCGAAGGGCGGCGAGTTGACCGAACCGGGGTCCAGGCCACCCGGTCCGGTCTAGCCTCGGCCCAGAGGGGGGCGCGAGTCGCCGCCACCCGGGTCGGGTCCGCCGGTCGGGGTCCGGGTCGGCGCGCCGACCACGACCGCCCGGAGGACGCCGTGACGACCGCATACCCGCCGCCCCCGCCGCCGCCGGCCAGGGGCAGGGACCGCACCACGCTCTGGGGCGTGCTGGGCATCGTGCTCGGCCTGATCTGTTGCGGCATCCTCGGCATCATCTTCGGCTACCTGTCGATCCGCGACGCCCGGCGCAACGGTCAGTCGCCGGTGCTCGGCTACCTCGCCATCGTGTTCGGCGTGATCAACATCATCGGTGGCGCGATCCTGCGGGCGACCGGCAACTACCCGTTCTGGAACAACGACTGAGCGGACCGGTCGCCAACGACGAGCCCGCGCACGTACGCCGAAGGGGGCCGACCGGTTGCGGTCGACCCCCTTCGGTGTTGCCTGGCCGGCTCAGTTGCCGGACATGATCTCCCGCATCAGCTTCGCGGTCTCGGTCGGCGTCTTGCCGACCTTGACACCGACCGCCTCCAGCGCCGCCTGCTTCCCCTCGGCGGTGCCGGCCGAGCCGGAGATGATCGCCCCGGCGTGACCCATGGTCTTGCCGGGAGGAGCGGTGAAGCCGGCGATGTAGCCGACCACCGGCTTGGTGACGTTGGCCTTGATGAACTCGGCGGCCCGCTCCTCGGCGTCGCCACCGATCTCACCGATCATGACGATGGCGTCGGTCTCCGGGTCGGCCTCGAACGCCGCCAGGGCGTCGATGTGGGTGGTCCCGATGATCGGGTCACCGCCGATGCCGACGCAGGTGGAGAAGCCGATGTCGCGCAGCTCGTACATCATCTGGTAGGTCAGCGTGCCGCTCTTGCTGACCAGGCCGATCCGGCCGGAGCCGGTGATGTCGGCCGGGATGATGCCGGCGTTGGACGCGCCGGGCGAGGCGATGCCCGGGCAGTTCGGCCCGATGATCCGGGTCCGCTCGCCCTGCGCCACGTTGTACGCCCAGAACGACGCGGTGTCGTGCACCGGAACGCCCTCGGTGATCACCACGGCCAGCGGGATCGCGGCGTCGATCGCCTCGACCACGGCGGCCTTGGTGAACTGCGGCGGCACGAAGATGACGGTGACGTCGGCCCCGGTCTCGGCCATCGCGTCCGCGACGGACGCGAAGACCGGCAGCTCGGTGCCGTCGAAGTCGACCTTCTGGCCCGCCTTGCGCGGGTTGACGCCGCCCACCACGTTGGTGCCGGCGGCGAGCATCCGCCGGGTGTGCTTGGAACCCTCGGAACCGGTCATCCCCTGAACGATGACCTTCGAGTCCTTGGTCAGCCAGATAGCCATGATCAGACCCCCGCAGCTGCCAGCTCGGCGGCCCGCTCGGCCGCACCGTCCATGGTGTCCACCCGCTGCACGAGCGGGTTGTTCGCGCTGTCCAGGATCGCCCGACCGGCCTCGGCGTTGTTGCCGTCGAGACGGACGACGAGCGGCTTGGTGACCTGCTCGCCGCGCTGCTCCAGCAGGGCCAGCGCCTGGATGATGCCGTTGGCGACCTCGTCGCAGGCGGTGATGCCGCCGAAGACGTTGACGAAGACGCTCTTCACTGCCGGGTCGGAGAGCACGATCTCCAGCCCGTTCGCCATCACCGCAGCGCTCGCGCCGCCGCCGATGTCGAGGAAGTTGGCCGGCTTGACGTTGCCGTGCCGCTCACCGGCGTACGCGACCACGTCGAGGGTCGACATGACCAGACCCGCGCCGTTGCCGATGATGCCGACCTCGCCGTCGAGCTTGACGTAGTTGAGGTCCTTGGCCTTGGCGGCCTGCTCCAGCGGGTCCACCGCGGCCTGGTCGACCAGCGCCTCGTGGTCCGGGTGCCGGAACCCCGCGTTCTCGTCCAGGCTGATCTTGGCGTCGAGCAGCAGCAGCCGCCCGTCGCCGTTCTTGGCGAGGGGGTTGACCTCGACCAGCGTGGCGTCCTCGGCGACGAACGCCTGCCACAGGCCGACGGCCACCTCGACCACCTGGTCGGCGACCTCGGCCGGGAAGCGGGCGGCGGTCACGATCTCGCGAGCCTTGGCCTCGTCCACGCCCTTCACGGCGTCGATCGGGGCCTTCACGACCTTGTCCGGGGTATCGGCAGCGACCTGCTCGATGTCCATGCCGCCGGCGACGCTGGCGATGCAGAGGAAGGTGCGGTTCGCCCGGTCGAGCAGGTACGAGAAGTAGTACTCCTCGACCACGTCCGCGGTCACCGTGATCATGACCTTGTGGACGGTGTGACCCTTGATGTCCATGCCGAGGATGTCGGTGGCCCTGGCCACCGCCTCATCCGGGCCCTCAGCCAGCTTGACGCCGCCGGCCTTACCTCGGCCGCCGACCTTCACCTGCGCCTTGACGACCACGCGACCGCCGAGGCGTTCGGCGATCGCGCGGGCCTCTTCCGGGGTAGTGGCGACGCCGCCGGCCAGCACGGGCAAGCCGTGCCGCTCGAACAGGTCCCGCCCCTGGTACTCGTACAGGTCCACGATTGCGCGTCCCGTCCCGTCTCCGCGGCGCGCCGTCGCGCCGCCACCAGCGTTCAAAAACAGTTTGACGCCTGTCATCAGTTGAAACAGGCCATTGGCCGCAGCCTAGCGATGTCGGCACCACCGGCAACCGAGCGGGTGCACGGTGTGCGGTAATGCACAACCGAACATCGGACGCGGCCGGTTTCCGGCCATGACTGGAGCGGCATCCACCGTCCGGGCGATGTTGCCGGGGGTCCGTAACCCGGCCGTGGGGGCGTCGTTGAGTCAGATGTCGGAGCGCTGAAAAGCGCAATGACGGGAGACGGCCGATGCCCTGTCGGTCGAGGGGTGGCGGCGGGGCATCGTGCATAGAGGGGCCGGACGTGTGAGGGGTGCGTCCGGCCCCTCCCCCGTGCCCGGAAACCGGTCTCCGACCTCATTGACGCCTGGCGCGCCCTTCGCGGGATGCCTCAGGAAACCGGCTGCGCGACGTTCTGTCGGACCCACTCGACAATCGCCTGAGTGGTGGCGCCCGGCGTGAAGATCTTTGCGACGCCCAGCTTCTCCAACTCGGGAATGTCGCCGTTCGGAATGATGCCGCCACCGAACACGACGATGTCGCGGGCGTCCCGCTCGCTGAGCAGTTCCAGCACCCGACGGAAGAGCGTCATGTGCGCGCCGGAGAGGACGGACAGGCCGACGGCGTCGGCGTCCTCCTGGATGGCGGTCTCCACGATCTGCTCGGGGGTCTGGTGCAGGCCGGTGTAGACGACCTCCATCCCGGCATCACGCAGGGCACGCGCGACGACCTTCGCGCCCCGGTCATGGCCGTCCAGGCCAGGCTTGGCGACGACGACCCGAATACGAGAGCTCATCAGCGCACACCTTTCACCGGCTCCACGGCCTTCAACTGAACGAACGGTAACCCGGCGGACCCAACCCGGGAAATCCGGGCTCTGTCACCGGGCATCACTCTTCGCGACCAGCGAGCCGCCTGGGGAGGTTGGCTGGTCGAGATCCGACACTGCCGTTGTTGCCATCCGGCACTGCTCGCAGTCAAGCCGGACGACTCCGCCGGACCGGTCACGCTCGGCGACGAACGGGCAGCAACAGGGGCACCGTTCGGCGTCGCGATGCATGACAATCATGGACGCAAACGGACAGATCGACACGCCAATTTCTCGCTCTAGCTTGTGACTCGCCTGGCGGTTGGCTAACGTGTCCACGGTTGTCATCAGGTCCATGGACGGGTGACGACGCGGTCAGCGGACGTTCATTGGAGCCTCACGAACGTCCACCGGCCGCTTCGGAACCCCGACAACGGAGGGTGTGCGTGCGCCAGCGCCTGTCGTCTGAGCCCGATCGATATCGCGGTCGCCGCCGCGTACCCACCCCACCGCGGAGCCGTTACGCCGCTGTCGTCACCACCGCGTTCGTCGGGGCCGGCCTCGTCGCACTCGGCGCGAGCGCCCTGCCGGACGCCAAGGACGTCAGCCCGACGGTGCTCGACGAGCTCAAGCAGGCGTCGGTCACCAGCCAGGACGCCGCAGCCCGTGCGGACAGCGCCGACCGCGCCTCCCGGGACGACAGTCGGGCCAAGGACAGCGCCGAGCCCGAGGTCTGGCTGCTGCCGCTGCAGGGCTACGACTTCAACTCCCCCTACGGGATGCGCTGGGGCAAGCTGCACACCGGCGTGGACCTGGTCGCTGGTGAGGGCACTCCGTATGTGGCGATCCACGACGGGCTGGTCACCAAGGCCGGTTGGTTCGGCGGATACGGCAACGCCGTGATCGTTCAGCACGCCGACGGCAGCGAGGCCATCTACGGCCACTCCTCTGCGGTGAGCGTGAAGGAAGGCCAGCAGGTCAAGGCGGGCGACCAGCTCGGCCTCGTGGGCCAGACCGGCCACGCGTACGGCACGCACCTGCACCTGGAGATCCATGTCAAGGGGCAGCCGGAAGACCCGGTACCGTTCCTCCAGGAGCGCGGAGTGGACATCAAGCTGCAAGTCGAGACATATTACAACGAGGTAGCTGCGTCCTGACGCTGCGTACCGACCGTTGACCGCCCGGATCGATCGATCCGGGCGGTTTTTCGTTGCCCGGGTGCGGCGGATGTCTCCCGGGTCACAGCCCGGAGTGTGACCGGCGACACCTCGCAGCATGATCACTTTTATGGATGTAACGCCGCACAACGGGTCATACCCGGGCACGCGGTCCACCGTCCCCCGCCCGACCACCCGGTCCCCGTACCGGCCCCAGCTCGGCCCGACACCAGTATTTCGAGGTCAAGTGCCCCTCGACTGTGAAGGTCCGCCGTGCAGGAAGACAGCCCCGTCCAGAACGAGAACACCCCCGACACCGCCCCGACCGAGCAGCCGCAGCGCGGCGGCCGGCGGAACCGCCTCATCGTGCTCGGCGCTGCCGCCCTGGTAGCCCTCGGCCTCGGTGGTGTCGCCGTCGCCACCACCGGCAGCGACCACCCGGCACCCGCCGCCGTCAGCCTCGACGCGCAGTCCCGGGCCGAAGCCGCCAGCCGGGCGGACCGCTCCGCCCGCGAGTCGAGCACGCCGGTCGCCCCCGCCGCCAGCCCCACGCCGAGCCCCTCAGCGGCCAGCGCCAGCCCGACACCCACGAAGACGGCCACCGCGAAGGCCAAGCCGAAGCCGAAGCCGAAGAAGACCACCAAGCCCACGCCCGCCTGGGTCGACCCGATGCCGGGCGCCGCGGTCACCTCCTGCTACGGGCAGCGCTGGGGCACCCTGCACGCCGGTATCGACCTGGCGCTGCCCTCCGGTACGCCGATCCGCGCCGCAGCGGCCGGCACCGTGACCCAGGCCGGAGACGCCTCCGACGGGTACGGCAACTCCGTCTTCATCGACCACGGGAACGGGTACCTGACCCACTACGCCCACCAGAGCCGCATCGCGGTAACGGTCGGCCAGGCGGTCAAGGCCGGCCAGGTCATCGGCTACGAGGGCGCCACCGGCGATGCCACCGGCCCGCACCTGCACTTCGAGGTGCACCAGGGCATGTGGAACCAGATCGACCCGGCCCCGTTCATGCGCGCACGTGGCGTCGACCTGGGCTGCTGAGGGGACATCCCTGCGCGGTTCGCGGGCAACATCAAGGAAAGAGTGGCCTCAGTGGTGCAGGAGGCCACTCTTTCCTTGATTTAGTGCGATCTTGGGGCGCCGGTCAGAGCTTGTCGACCGGGGCGTGCCGCAGCACCAGCCACATGGTCTGATCGCCGAAGTCGATCTGCGCACGGGCGCCCGGGCCGTGGCCCTCGACGGCGAGCACCCGCCCCAGCCCGTACCGCTGGTGATTGACCCGGTCGCCAGCAGACACCTTCGGCCCCTGCGGCAGCTCACTGGCCGTGGTCAGCCGACTGGCGTCCACGCCGAGCCGCTGGGCCAGCTGAGCCGCCTTCGGCGTGCCCCCGGTGAAGGTGCCCCGGCCGCCGGGCGTGCGGTCCGCACGGCCGCCGACGCCGCCGCCTCCACCAGCCCACGAGGTGTACGACCCTTCGGTGCGCTCCCAGTGCACCAACTCCGTCGGCAGCTCCTCCAGGAACCGCGACGGCGGGTTGTAGGACGGCTGCCCCCAGGCCGAGCGTGTCACCGCCCGGGAGAGGTAGAGCCGCTGCCGGGCGCGGGTGATGCCGACGTACGCCAGGCGGCGCTCCTCCTCCAACTCGCGGGTGTCGCCCAGCGAGCGGAGGTGCGGGAAGACGCCGTCCTCCAACCCGGTGAGGAAGACCACCGGGAACTCCAGCCCCTTGGCGGTGTGCAACGTCATCAGCGTGACCACGCCCTGGTGGTCGGGGTCGTCAGAGGGGATCTGGTCGGCGTCGGCGACCAGCGCCACCTGCTCCAGGAAACCGGCCAGGGTGGCCCGCTCCCCCTCCTCGCCCAGCGCCTCGATCCGCTCGGTGTACTCCCGGGCGACACTGACCAGCTCCTGGAGGTTGTCCACCCGGCCGGCGTCCTGCGGGTCCAGGCTCTCCTCCAGCTCGGTGAGGTAGCCCGAGCGGGTCAGCAGCGCCTCCAGCACCTCTTCCGGGGTGCCGGTCTCGGACAACTCCCGGGCGCCGTCGAGCAGCGCCACGAAGTCCCCGATGCCGTTGGCCGCCCGGCTGGAGATGCCCGGAGCCTCCCTGGCCCGGCGCAGCGCCGCGCCGAACGAGATCCGGTCGCGGCTGGAGAGGGCCTCGACACACGCCTCCGCGCGGTCGCCGATCCCCCGGCGCGGGGTGTTCAGCACTCGCCGCAGGCTCACCGTGTCGTCGTCGTTGACCACCGAACGCAGGTACGCCAGTGCGTCGCGGACCTCCTTGCGCTCGTAGAAGCGCACCCCGCCAACCACCTTGTAGGGCAGGCCGACGCGGATGAACACCTCTTCGAAGACGCGGGACTGGGCATTGGTGCGGTAGAAGACCGCGACGTCGCCGGGACGGGTCTCGTCGGCGTCGACCAGCCGATCGATCTCCCGGGCCACCCAGTCGGCCTCGGCATGCTCGGTGTCGGCCACGTACCCGACGATCTGCTCGCCGGCGCCGGCCTCGCTCCACAGCCGCTTGGGCTTGCGGGAGGTGTTCCGGTCGATCACCGCGTTGGCCGCGTTGAGGATGGTCTGCGTGGAGCGGTAGTTCTGCTCCAGCAGGATCGTCCGCGCGTCGGTGAAGTCCCGTTCGAACTCCAGGATGTTGCGGATCGTCGCACCCCGGAACGCGTAGATCGACTGGTCGGCGTCGCCGACCACGCACAGCTCGGCGGGCTCCAGCCCGTCGGTGCCGGAGACCAGCTCCTTGATCAGGACGTACTGGGCGTGGTTGGTGTCCTGGTATTCGTCCACCAGCACGTGCCGGAACCGCCGACGGTAGCTCTCCGCGACGTGCGGGTGGGACTGGAGCAGGTGCACCGTGGTCATGATCAGGTCGTCGAAGTCCAGTGCGTGCGCCTCACGCAGCCGGCGCTGGTAGAGCGTGTACGCCTCGGCCAACGCCCGCTCGTTGGGCCCGCTGGCCCGCGCCGCGAACTGCTCCGGATCGATCAGCTCGTTCTTGAGATTGGAGACCTGCGCGGCCAGCCCGCGCGCCGGGTAGCGCTTCGGGTCGAGATCGAGCTCGCGGGTGACCAACTGCATGAGCCGGCGGGAGTCGTCCGCGTCGTAGATCGAGAACGTCGACTTGAGGCCGGCGTGCTCGTGCTCGGCGCGCAGAATTCGGACGCAGGCGGAGTGGAACGTCGACACCCACATCAGTCGGGCCCGGGGGCCCACCAACGCGGCGACGCGCTCCTTCATCTCGCCGGCCGCCTTGTTGGTGAAGGTGATCGCGATGATCTCCCCGGGATGTACGTCCCGTGCGGCGAGGAGGTAGGCGATCCGGTGCGCGAGCACCCGGGTCTTGCCCGACCCGGCGCCGGCCACGATCAGCAACGGCGAGCCGGCGTGGCTGACCGCGTCGCGTTGGGGCCCGTTCAGCCCGTCGAGCAGCTGCTGCGGACCGAGGCGCGCAGCAGCCGGCCCGGGTCGGTGCGGGCGGGCCGGCGCGGACTCCGGCGCAGGCGGGGACGCGGGGATGTCGAAGAGAGGATGCATCGCCCGACAAGTCTATGCCGCCACCCGGACACTTCCCGACCGCGCGCTACCACCACCCTCCGCGCCCAGCGGCAAGAAAGGCCCCCTACTCAGCGCCGAATGCTTGCGCACCCGGTGTCGACGTGGGCATACTCGACGGCGTGTTCGCTCAGCGCTACTACTTTTACTACGGCACCGGGAGTCCGGCTGCCGTAGGTCGCGCCTGATCGATTCAGACCTACGAAAGCCCCGGGCTCCTGGAGTCCGGGGCTTTTTCCGTCCCAGGTTCCGGGCACCGGGCGCCACAGTGCGAGAGGTACCCGATGATGACAAACGTGATGGAGCAGAGCGGCGGCCCGATCCGACCGGAGGCTGGGCAGCCCGCGGTGAACGGGAGCGAGCCGGCGGTCCCCGTGCCGCCGACGGCAGGGAACGCTGGGCCGGCCGAGGCGCAGACCGGCACCGAAGAGCCGTCCGCCGCCGCGCGGATCGTGCAGATCAGGGAACGGATCGACGAGATCGACCACGCGCTGATCACGCTCTGGCAGGAGCGGGCCGCGTTGTCCCAGGAGGTCGGCACGACCCGGATGGCGTCCGGCGGGACACGCCTGGTCCTCTCCCGGGAACGGGAGATCCTGGAGCGGTTCCGGGTCGCGCTCGGCGCCGACGGCACCCAGTTGGCCCTGCTGCTGCTCCGCGCGGCCGCGGGCCGCTGTGAGCCGCGACCCGCGGTGAGGCCGCGCGGCCCGCGGTGACACCGCGCCCGCGGGGAACGACATCGGCCCCACGTGGCCACGCGGGCCGCTGTGAGCCCCGCCGGCGCGCCGTCGGCTGCCGGGGCGACCCCGACTACCGAGCGACCGTTCGGCGCGGGAGCGGCCCGATCCTGGTCTTGGAAAGACGAAACCGCCTGCCGGCGTCGTGGTGACGTCGGCAGGCGGTTCCGGTGACTCACGCCTCGTGAGTGGCGACGATCTCGCGCCGCTCCGCGAAGTGGCAGGCGCTCGGGTGGTCCGTGCCCCGCCGGATCTCCAGCAGCGGCACCTGCTCGGCGCAGACGTCCTGCGCCTTCCAGCAGCGGGTCCGGAACCGGCAGCCCGAAGGCGGGCTGATCGGCGACGGCACGTCACCCGTGAGCCGGATGATCGTCTTGTTGTTCCGCTGTGTCGGGTCCGGAACCGGCACCGCCGAGAGCAGAGCCTGCGTGTACGGGTGGGTCGGCCGCTCGTAGATCTCGTCCTCGGTGCCGATCTCGACGACCTTGCCGAGATACATGACCGCGACCCGGTCCGAGAGGTGGCGGACCACCGACAGATCGTGGGCGATGAAGACGTACGAGAGCCCGAACTCGTTCTGCAGCTTCTCCAGAAGGTTCATCACCTGGGCCTGGATGGAGACATCCAGCGCCGACACCGGCTCGTCGCAGACGATGATCTCGGGCCGCAGCGCGAGCGCACGGGCGATGCCGATGCGCTGACGCTGACCGCCGGAGAACTGGTGCGGGTACCGGTTGATGTGCTCCGGGTTGAGCCCGACCAGGTCGAGCAGCTCCCTGACCTTGGCCCGACGGCTGCCCTTCGGCGCCACCTCCGGGTGGATCTCGAACGGCTCACCAAGCAGGTCGCCGACGGTCATCCGCGGGTTCAGCGAGGTGTACGGGTCCTGCATGACCAGCTGGATCTGCCGGCGGAGGCGCCGCAGCGCCCCACCGGACAGCTTGGAGGTGTCCTGGCCCTTGTAGATCACGCTGCCAGCGGTCGGCTTCTCCAGGTTCATCAGAACCCGGGCGAGGGTCGACTTGCCGCAGCCGGACTCGCCGACCACGCCGAGGGTCTCACCGGCACGCAGGCCGAACGAAACTCCGTCGACCGCCTTGACCTGACCGACGGTCTTCTTGAACACCACACCCTGGGTGACGGGGTAGTGCTTGACCAGGTCACGGACCTCGAGGATGTTCTCAGACACGGTTCACCAGCTCCTCGGCGAAGTGGCAGGCGCTGGCCCGCGCGTTGCCCACCTGCAGCAGCGGCGGGACCTTCTCCCGGCACACCGGCTGAGCCATGGGGCAACGCGGGTTGAACGGGCAGCCCGGTGGGATGTTCATGAGGTTCGGCGGAAGGCCCTTGATCGTCCGGAGCTGCTGCCCCTTCTCGTCCAGGCGCGGGATCGATTCGATCAGGCCGATCGTGTACGGGTGCGCCGGCTTGGCGTACAGGTCGTACACATCGGCTTCCTCAACGATCCGACCCGCGTACATGACCGCGATCCGGTCCGCGACGTCGGCGACCACGCCGAGGTCGTGGGTGATCAGGATCATGCCCATCTGCCGCTCACGCTGGAGCTCGGCGAGCAGGTCCATGATCTGGGCCTGCACGGTCACGTCGAGCGCGGTGGTCGGCTCGTCCGCGATCAGCACCTCGGGGTCGAGCGCCAGCGACATCGCGATCATCGCGCGCTGCCGCATACCACCGGAGAACTGGTGTGGGTAGTTGTTGAACCGGTCCTTGGCGTTCGGGATCTTGACCTGGTCGAGCATGTCGATCGCGCGCTTCTTGGCCTCCGCGCGACCCATGCCCCGCCGGACCCGGAACTGCTCGGCGATCTGGAACCCGACGGTGAAGACGGGGTTCAGCGCGGAGAGCGCGTCCTGGAAGATCATCGCGATGCCCTCACCGCGGATGCGGCGGCGCTCCTCGTCGGACATGCGGAGCATGTCCTTGCCGTGGAAGCGGACATGCCCACCGGTGACGAAGCCGGGCGGCGTGTCGAGGATGCCCATGATGGTCTGCGCCGTGACGCTCTTACCGGAGCCGGACTCGCCCAACACGGCGAGGGTCTCCCCCGCGTCGACGTGGTACGTGACCCCGTTGATGACCTTTGCGACGCCGTCCCGGGTACGGAACTCCACCCGCAGGTCGTCGACCTCGAGCAGCCGGCCGGAGGGACGTCCGGACCCGCCGGGTCCCGGCGCGGACTGCTCGGACACGAGAATGTCGGACAACTGGATCTCCCCTAGCGGAGTTTCGGATCGAGGGCCTCGCGGACCGCCTCACCGAGCATCACGAAGCTCAGCACTGCGGTGACGAGGAACGCGGCGGGGAAGAAGACCAGCCCTGGCGCGACCCGGATGAAATCCTTACCGTCGCTGATCATGATGCCCCAGGACACCACTGGCGACTTCAGACCGACGCCCAGGAACGACAGGGTGGCCTCGGCGCCGATGAACGAGCCGACCATGATCGTGCCGTAGACCAGCAGCGGGGCCAGGCAGTTCGGCAGCAGGTGCTTGAGGATGATCCGACCGGTGCCGGCACCCAGGGCGCGGGCCGCGACGATGTAGTCGGCTTCCTTGGTGGCAAGCACCGAGGAACGCATCAGGCGCATCACGACCGGCCAACTCAGCACGACCAGCGAGACGATCACCAGGCCCATGATCTCGGCCTTGCTGTTGCCGGCGGTCGAACCGTTGAACGTGGTCAGAATGACGATCGCGCCGAGCACGAAGGGCAGCCCGAAGAAGACGTCGGCGATCCGGCTCAGCAGTCCGTCCACCCAGCCACCGCGGTAGCCGGAGATGATGCCCATGGCGCCGCCGACGAGCAGGGTGCCAATCACGGAGAGCACGGCGACGATGACGGATGCCCGCGCACCGTAGATGACCCGGGCGTAGACGTCGCGGCCCTGCACGTCGTAGCCGAACCAGCCATCGGCGGACGGCTTGTTGAGGCTGCGGGACAGCGACCCGTTGACCGCGTCGCCCGGGGCGAACAGCGCCGGGAAGGCCGCCATCAGCAGGAAGATCACGATCAGCGTGGCGGAGATCCAGAACAACGGCTTGCGCCGAAGGTCCCGCCAGGCGTCACCGAGCAGGCCACGAGGCTTTTCGTTGCTCTGCGGCTGGCCCACGGTGGCAGGGGCGGCAGAGTCGGTCGGGTGCGCGCCAGGGGTACTGACGATCGATGCGGTACTCGGGTCACTCATAACGGATCCTCGGGTCCAGGGCGGCGTAGAGCAGGTCAACCAGCAGGTTCATCACGAGATAGACCAGCACTAGGACGACCACGATGCCCACCACGGTGGCGCTCTCCTTGGTCACGATCGCGCGGTAGACCGCGCGGCCGATACCGTTGATGCCGAAGATCCCCTCGGTGACGATCGCGCCGCCCATCAGGGCACCGAGGTCGGTGCCGAGCAGGGTGACCACCGGGATGAGCGAGTTGCGCAGCAGGTGCACGCCCACCACCCGACGCATCGGCAGACCCTTGGCGATGGCGGTGCGCACGTAGTCGGCACGGCGGTTCTCCGCGATGCTCGTACGTGCCACCCGGGCGATGTACGCCACCGACGCGCTGCCGAGCACGAAGCCCGGCACGATCAGCTCGGACCATCGCATCTCGGAGGACACGGTCGGCTTGACGATGCCCCACTGCACGCCCAGCAGCCACTGGAGCACGAAGCCGACCACGAAGACCGGCAGCGCGATCAGGAAGAGCGTGGAAACCAGGACCAGGTTGTCCAGGAAGCCGTTGCGCCGCAGACCGGTCAGCACGCCAGCGCCGAGGCCGATCACGGCCTCGATGGCGAGCGCCACCAAGGCAAGCTTCAGGGTGTTCGGGTACGCCGTCGCGATGATGTCGCCGATCTCGCGCTGCGAGAACGTCTGACCGAAGTCACCCTGGAGCAGGTTCTTCATGTAGTTGGCGTACTGCACGAAGACGTTCTGGTCAAGGTGGTACTTCTCAGTCATGAAGGCGATGTACTGGTCCGGGCAGCGTCGCTCGCCGCACTTGCCGGCGAACGGATCGCCCGGGACGGCCCAGACGAGCCAGTAGATCAGGAACGTCGTACCGATGAAGACCGGCACGAGTTGGAGCAGCCGTCTCAACAGATAACGGCCCATGGGGTGGTCCTCCAGACAGGGGGCGCGTCGGACGGCCGACACGGTGGTGACAACGTGCGAGTGGGGTGTTGTAACACCCGCTCGCGGAACGGCCCCGGGTCGGGCTCACCGGATGTGGCGAGCCCGACCCGGGGTCAGACCGTTCGGATCAGAGCTCGACCGAGGTGATGTCGAGTTCGCCGACGTTGTTCAGCTCGAGCTTCTTGATCTTCTCCGAGTGGCCGGACTGCTGACCGTAGAAGTAGACCGGGATGCTCGGGACGTCCTGGTCGACCAGCTCGACGGCCTTGGCGAAGCCCTCGTGCGAAGCCTCCAGGCTCGGCGCGCCGCTGGCCGACTTGGCCAGAGCGTCGACGTCCTTGTTGCTGTATTCGCCGTCGTTCGAGGAGCCACCCGTCACGAAGAGCGGGTTGACCCAGTTCTCGACGTCCGGGTAGTCCTGCTGCCAGGCAGCACGGTACGGACCGTTCATCTTGTGCGCGTTGACGTTCTGGCGGAAGACCGCGAAGGTCGGCACGCCCTCGGCCCGAGCCTCGATGTTGAGGTTGGTCTTGACCTGCTGCGCAACGGCGTCCATCCAGTCCTTGTGGCTGGAGTCCGCGTTGTAGTAGAAGACCATCTCACCGGTGAAGCCACCGGCCTCGGCCAGCAGCTGCTTGGCCGTGGTGGGGTCGAACTTGCAGGCGGTGCAGTTGCCCGGCTTGGCGCCCGGGGTCAGCGGGTTCGCCCAGCTGTCGGCCGGCTTGCGAGTGCCGAAGAAGATCTTGTCCGAGATCTCCTGCCGGTTCACGGCCAGCGACACGGCACGACGCAGCTTCGGGTTCGCGTAGCGCTTGTCGTAGATCGGGAACGCGATGAACGCGGTCGACGGCGTGACGGTCGACAGGCCCCGGTCACCGAGGTCGGTCTTCCACTTGTCACCGGCGAGCGCCGAGGTGGGGACAACCTCCATGAAGTCGAGGTTGTTCGCCAGCAGGTCGGCGTAGGCGGCCGTCTCGTCCTGGTAGAGCTTGACGTCGACGTCCTTGACCTTCATCTTGTCGCGAAGGTTGTAGTCGTCGAAGCGCGTCAGCTTGATGAGGACGTTGTCGTCCCACGACACGAACTTCACCGGGCCGTTACCGATCGGCTTCTTGCCGAAGTCCTCGGGCTTCATGGTGAAGAAGGCGTCCGGCAGCGGCATGAAGGCGCTGTAGCCGAGCTTGGTCGGGAAGACCGCGGTCGGCGCTGCCAGGGTGACCTCGAAGGTCTGCTCGTCGATGACCTTCAGGCCGGACATCTCCTTGGCCGACGGCTCCGGGGCCTTCAGCGGCTTGTCCGGGCCATCCGGGTCCTCGGTGTAGGTCTTGTCGAAGCCCGCGATGTCCGCGAAGAAGGTGCCGTTCTGCGCGCCGTTCGGCGAGTAGGCGGCCCAGTTCCAGGCGTCGACGAAGTTCTTCGCCTTCACCTCGGTACCGTCGTGGAACTTGGTACCCTTCTTGATCTTGATCGTGAAGACCTTGGAGTCCGTGGTGTTGATGGACTCCGCCAGCGCGTTACGCGGGGCCCCACCGTCGTTCGGGTACTCGACCAGGCCGGTCCACAGCCAGTCGATGACCTTGCCACCGCCGGTCTCCGTGGTGTTCGACGGGACCAGCGGGTTCTCCGGCTGGACACCGTGGACAACGATCGCGCCGTCCTTGCTGTCGGCAGCATCGCCATCGCCACCACTCGAGCAACCGCTCGCGACAAGCGCGGCAGCCGCGCTGAGCGCGATCGCGCTCGTCGCCCGCTTCGAGACTCTCATTCCGAGGGGCCTCCTCTTTCTAACCAGGTTCCGTCGTGGGTTTCACGCACGTTTGGGGGGTGACACCGCCCGACCACCCCGGGGCGCGGGTCGTCGGGACCACAGGGAAGTTGGAGACCCCCCTGATGTTTCCGATCCGCCGGGCTCCCCCTCCAACGAGGCGCGACACGACGCAGGAGGCACAGCCACGAACCGCCGCGAGCGGCGAGGACATGGTCATGGGCCGTACGGAGTGCCACACACCGATGGTGAGGTGCTGCCACTGTGACACCCACTGGCCGCTTCCGTGAAGGTGCCGTTATCAAGCCGTTAGTTGCCCGCCACGTTGCCGATACTTGAAAAATGATCATAAAACGGTTGCTGCGGGCAGCACTGAGCAGGAAATACGTTGCGCCACCCCGAACATTGGCCCTCGACCTGCGTTCAGCCCGGCGAGCTTCCGCGGGTCCACGGGTACGCGGTGGGACGTGCGTCACCACTCACGTTTCCACCCGTCCGGACAGGTCGACTACGGCTGCACGGGCACCATCACCGACTGGGTGGATGAGGTCGTCGAGATCATTTCTCTGATCCTCAGCCCGTGCTCAGGCACGGTCACACGAGCCGGCGATCCGCCGCCCAGCGGGAAAGCTCGTAACGGTTGGACATCTGAAGCTTGCGCAGCACGTTCGACACGTGCGTCTCCACCGTCTTGATGGAGATGAACAGCTCCTTGGCGATCTCCTTGTACGCGTACCCCCGGGCCAGCAGCCGCAGCACCTCACGCTCACGGTTGGTGAGCTGGTCCAGCTCGGGGTCGGCCACCGGGGCGTCCGGTCGTGCCGCGAAGGCATCCAGCACGAACCCGGCCAGCCGCGGGCTGAACACGGCGTCGCCATCGGCCACGCGACGGATCGCCGCGGCCAGTTCGTCCGGGGAGATGGTCTTGGTGACGTACCCCCGGGCGCCGGCACGGATCAACCCGATCACGTCCTCCGCCGCGTCGGAGACGCTCAACGCCAGGAACTTGACCTGCGGGTGACTGCGCCGCATCGCCTCCAGCACCGCACGTCCGCCGCCGTCGGGCATGTGCACGTCGAGCAGCACCACGTCCGGCGCAACGGCGGCGATCCGGGTCACCGCCTCGGCGACCGTGCTCGCCTCGCCCACCACCTCGACGTGGGCGCCCAACTCCGCGCGCACCCCGGCCCGGAACATGGCGTGATCGTCCACCAGAAACACCCGCAGCCGCTCGGGGCGGGCATCCGCCGGGTCGAGGTGCTCGGTCGACTGCTCGGCCATGGTCATCTGTTCCTCTCCGCTGCGGACGAGTCCCGGGAGATCGGCAGGATCAACCGGACCTCGGTCCCCTCCCCCGGGCCGGACCGGATTTCGGCCCGTCCGCCGTGCCGCTTCATCCGCCCGATGATCGAGCCGCGTACGCCGTGCCGGTGGTCCTCCACGGTATCCGGATCGAAGCCCTTCCCCCGGTCCCGGACGAAGACGCTGACCTGATCGGGCTCCACCTCGGCGTAGAGCGACACGGTCTGCACCTCAGCGTGGCGGGCCGCGTTGACCAGAGCCTCTCGCGCGGCCGCGACCAGCGCGCCGACCTTCTCGTCGGTCTCCCGGTCCCCGACCACCACCGTCTCCACGGTGATCGCGAAGGTGTCCTCGACCTCGGCTGCGGCCTGCTCCAGCGCGGCGGCGAAACGCTCACTCGGCGACGCCGTCGGCTTGTAGAGCCAGTTGCGCAGGGAACGCTCCTGCCCTCGGGCCAGCCGCTGCACCGTCTTGACGTCGCTGGCATTGCGCTGGATCAGCGCCAACGTGTGCAGCACCTGGTCGTGCACCATGGCGGCCAGCTCGGCCCGCTCCTGCTCGCGGATGCGCCCCTCGCGCTCCGAGCGGAGCTGGCTGTACGTCCGCCAGAGCACCGGCGCGGCGACCACGCCGACGCCCGCCAGCCCGACCAGTGCGAAGATCACGCCGTTGATGACCGCGTCGAAGTTCTGCGCCGGCGAGTAGACCGCCGCGACGCCGATGATGCCGACCGCGACCAGCACGCCACCGCCGATGAACCGGAGCACGAAGGCACGCCGGTCGCTCTCCTCGACGACCGCGCCGAGCCAGGGCACCGGCATCGTGTCACCCCACTGCCGCCGCCGCTCAGGCGCGGACTGGTGCCAGATGACCCCGGCGCCGACCGCGATGATGGCCACCAGCCAGCCGGCGGTGCCCGCCGCACCGACCGAGTCGAAGACCATCACCTGGATCAGCAGCACGCCGAGCCCGATCCCCACGAAGGGCAGGAGTTGGGCCACGTCGCGTCGGGGCGGCACCGCCGTGTCGCCGGGCCGCAGCGGCACCACCGCCCAGAAGGCCGCGTAGAGCAGCAGGCCGAGCCCGCTCAGCCCGAGCAGAACCATGAACGCGACGCGCACCCGCAGCACCGAGATGCCGAGATGGTCGGCGATACCGGCGGCGACGCCGGCGGCCATCCGGTGCTCGGGGGCCCGGTAGAGGCGCGGGGGCGGACTCACAGTGCTGATCGGAGGCTCCCTGGTCACGGTGGCGGACTGGTCGAGGTCGGTGAACCGATCGTCACACGCTGCGGCGTCCACGACCACGGGGACGCCCCCGACATTCCGGCCGCCGGATCTCAGGGTGGGGTCAGGGTCGGGTCCTGAGGTCGCTCGGGCTCACCTGGCAGCAGGATCGAAGCATGACCGAGGAAGCTGCCCCGCCACCCCGACCGGGGTCGGCACAGCCGGGCGGTTCATCACCGCCCCCGCCAGCCGCCACGCCCGCCGAATGGACCGAGCCGAGCACGTTCGGCCCGTACACCGGCTCCGGCTCCGCCGCCGACACCGCACCAGGCG
Source organism: Micromonospora sp. LH3U1 (assembly GCF_028475105.1). NCBI lineage: Bacteria > Bacillati > Actinomycetota > Actinomycetes > Micromonosporales > Micromonosporaceae > Micromonospora > Micromonospora sp. LH3U1. The sequence goes on from NZ_CP116936.1 coordinate 6,211,504, forward strand.
ATCCGGCCGGCGGCTACGGGCCGCCCGCCCCGGGCTACGGCCCGGGCCCGGGGTTCGCGGCCGGCACCGGCTACGGGGTCGGCGGCACGCCACCCGGGCAGGGTGGTCCCGGTCCGTCCGCGACGCCGCCGCCGCTGGGCGGCACTGGTTTCACCTCACGGTACGGGCTGGTCCGTCCCCGCGAGGGGCGGTATCTGGCTGGCGTCTGCGCGGCGATCGGACGAGCCACCAACACCGATCCGGTGCTCTGGCGGGTGCTGCTCGCGGTGCTCGGGTTCTTCGGGGGCATCGGCATCCTGGTGTACGTCGCCGCCTGGCTGATCATCCCGAACGAGGGCGACACCGCGTCCCCGGTCGAGTCCATGCTCGGCCGCGGTCGCTCCAGCATGTCGCCGGTGACGGTGATCATCCTGGGCATCCTGGTCGCGGCCAGCTTCGGCTACATCGTCACCGACGCCTTCCGCGCGGTGCTGCTCGGCGCGGCCATCCTGGTCGCCGGCGCGCTGCTGCTCAACCGGGACAGCCGCAACCCACAGCCCGGCACCCCGGGCGGTCCGGCACCGTCCGCGCCGTCCGGCACCCCGCCCGGTCCGGTCCCACCGGTGGCCTGGCCCGCGCCGTCGTACGGTGCGGCGCCGCCGACCGGCCCGCTGGCGACGGCACCGATGGTCGGCGGCGATACGGCATCCGCGACCGCGACGATGGGGAGCGCCCACCGTCACCACCCCGGCGTACGACGTGCAGCCGACCGCCACGGCGCAGCCGGTGTCCGGGGCGGGCCCGCTGTCCGGGCAGCCGGCCGGCACGACGACTGTCCAGGCCGGCTGGCCGGCACCGGCCACGGGCTGGCCGAGCACCGGCACGCCCAGCGCCGGTTGGCCGTCGGCGCCGGTGACCGGCGCACCCGCTGCCCCGTCCGGCTACCCGACCGCCGCGCCACCGTCCGGATACCGCCCCCGTTCGCGCCACACGGCCCGTACGCCTCGCCGGCCCCGGCCGCATCTCCCCCGCCCAAACCACCGAAGCCGCCGAAGCGCCCCCGGGAGCGTTCGCCACTCGGCGCGGTGACCTTCTCGCTGATCTTCCTGGTCCTCGGGGTGGTCGCCCTGCTCGACCTGCTGGACGTGTTCGCCATCAGCGCCTCGGCGTACTTCGCGGCCGCGCTGGCCACGATCGCGCTGGGGCTGCTGGTCGGCACCTGGTTCGGGCGGGCCCGCTGGCTCATCGCGCTCGGCCTGGTGACCGCGGCGGCGCTGGGCACGGCGACCGTCGCCGAGTCCTACGACCGGATCCGCGGGGTCGACGGCGCGGTGACCTGGGCGCCCACCGACTATCGCGACCTCGCCGACCGGTACGAGAACAGCTTCGGTGACGCCGTGCTCGACCTGCGGGGGATCGACTTCGCGAAGCGGGACAGCCAGGTGACCGTCGCCATCAACTTCGGCAAGGCGACGGTGGTCGTACCCCCGAACGTGGACGTCACCACGGTGGCCGACGTCAACGCGGGTGACGCCACCATCTTCGGCAACCGATCCGGAGGGCTGGACGGCCGCCTGCGGGAGATTACCGACCTCGGCGTGGACGGGCCCGGCGGCGGAACCCTGCGCCTCTACATCCATGTCAATGCCGGCAACCTGGAGGTGACCCGGTGAAGGCTCACCGCACGGATCTGGTGTCGTTCGCCTTCGGGCTCGTGTTCCTGGCGCTGTCCGCCTGGTGGCTGCTCGCCCAACTGCTCGGGCTCGCGTTGCCACCGGTCGGCTGGTTCCTGGCCAGCGCACTCATCCTGATCGGAGTCTTCGGGCTGGTCGGCGCACTGCGTTCGGGTCGGCCGGGCAGGCCGGAGCCGACCGCCGAGGCCGGTGCCACCGAGGCAGCCGCACCCGTCTCCGGCGCGTCTGTCTCCGGCGCGTCCGCGCCGGTTTCCGGTGCCGCCGTGCCGACCTCTGGCGCGGCTCTGCCGGTCTGGGAGGCCGAGCGGTCCACCTGGGACGCTCCCTTGCCGGGGCCGACGCCACAGACACCGACCACCGAGGTGATCCACCCGGCCTGGCTGGCTCATCCTCCGTCGGATCCGCAGACCGCTCCGGTGAGCGGCCAGCCCGACGACGGGACCGAGGAGCCGACCACCGGGATCCTCGCCCGACCGGTACCGGTCGAGGGGGACGAGCCGACCCGGCCCGACCACCCGGTCGAGGCCGTCGGCGATCAACCGGACGACGAGCGGGAGGGCCGGCGCAGGGAGGTCTGACCTCGGGCGCCTGCCGGCGTCGGCCTACTCCACCGCCACAGCGGTGCGGCTGGCGCGAACGGACGCATATGCTGGCCGGTGGAGATCTCGCCTCCGCCGGCCGGCCCGTCCCGCCATGGCGGTCCCGCCGCGATTCCCGTCTCTACCCCCGTCAGGAGCCCGCCCGACATGACCCAGTCCCCCGCCGTGCGTACCACCGGTCGGTCCGGTCCGGTCCGCATCGGCGAGCGAGCCGCCCGAACGCTCGTCACCGAACTGGCCCGGATCAACGATCCCAAGATCGCCCTGCTGGTCGGGGCGAGCCCGGAATCCGCGGTGCTGGCCGCGGCGATCGAGGCGCTGCTGCCCGGTGACCGTCTCACCGTGGTGCCCGCCGAGCCGTCCGGCGCTGCCGCGCTCCGCGAGCACGTCAACGCCCAGGGCAGCTGGGTCGCCGACCGGGTGGGCGTCGTCGACTCGCTGGCCGAGGCTGAGGCTGCCGGGGTCGTTATCGCCGGTGAGGTGTTCACCGGCACCGCCGAGGAGACCCGCAGCGGCATCGAGGGGCTGACCAAGTACCTCTCCGACGGCGCGGTACTGAGCGTGGCGACCACCGCCACGCCCGGCCGGACCACTGGCGCCGCCGCCGAACTGGCTCGACAGGACGCCCTCTACGGCGTCGGCGCCGATCTGGTGCTGCGCAACTCGCCGCCGGTACGGGTCTACCGGCTGCGGTTCACCCCGGCAAGCCCGGCCGCCGCCGACCGGCTGACCCCCGCGCACCGGCCGTCGAGTGTGCCGCTGACCCGCGGTATGCACATCGACTCCAACGGCGTGGCCGCCGCGGGCATCGCGCTGGGCCTCGCGGCGCTGGCCCGGGTGGCGCGTCCGTCGTCCAAGCTCTGGCTGCTGCCGGCGCTGGCCGCCGGGCCGGTCGCCGCGTTCTTCCGCGACCCGGAGCGGGACGTGCCGGAAGACCCGACCGCCGTGGTCGCCAGCGCGGACGGGCGGGTCCTGTCGGTGCAGCGGCTGCACGACGAGCGTTTCGGCGACGGCGAGTGGCTGCGGGTCGCGGTCTTCCTGTCAGTGCTGGACGTGCACGTCAACCGCGCCCCGGTCGCCGGCAAGGTGGTGGACTACTTCGTCGCCGACGGCGGCTTCGTCAACGCGATGAAGCCGGACGCCGAGCACAACGTGGCGGCGTACACCGTGCTGGACACCGCTCGCGGCACGGTGGTGGTCGCGCAGCGCACCGGGCTGATCGCCCGCCGGATCGTGCAGCGCGCGCCGATCGGCGCGCTACTGGCCAAGGGTGAGCGCTTCGGCCTGATCCGGTTCGGCTCACGGACCGACGTCTACCTCCCCGCCGAGGCCGCGGACCCGCTGGTCGGGCCGGGCGACAAGGTGGTCGGCGGGTCCACGGTCATCGCCCGCTGGCGCTGACCCGCCAACGAGAAACGGGGCGCCGCTGTTCGCGGCGCCCCGTTCTGTCTGCTCGGATCAGGCGGTACGACGCTGCCGCAGCCAGAGCACCGGCCCGCTGACCAGGTAGCCCACCACGATCAGGGCGAACGTGAGCCGGATGTCGACCAACGCGCCGATCACTGGGGCCAGCCAGAGCCACGGCGGCAGCTTCACCAGGCGGGCGAGCTTGGCGTACGGGAAGCTCGAAACCATCGCGAAGGCGAGCAGCGCCACCCCGGCGACCAGCACGGCACCGGGCACCGGCAGGCCGATCGCCACGGTCAGGGCGAGCACCGCGGCGGCCATGGTGGTGGGCACCCCGCAGAAGAAGCGGCCGTCCTTCGGCGAGACGTTGAAGCGGGCCAGTCGAATCGCGGCACACGCCGCGACCAGGGCGCACGCCACTGCCGCGGCGGCCGTGGAAACGGAGCCGGCGAGCGAGGCGTAGACCACGACCGGCGCGGCGAGACCGAACGAGCACATGTCGGCCAGTGAGTCCATCTGCGCGCCGAACGGGCTGGCCACGCCGAGCCGGCGGGCCAGTGCGCCGTCCAGACCGTCGAAGCCGACGCAGGCGATGAGGCAGAGCGCGGCGATGCGCACCTCGCCCTGCATGGCCAGGAAGATGGCCAACATGCCGAGCATCAGGCTGGCCAGCGTGCAGGCGTTGACCAGACCGAACTTCATCCGGCGGGCCATGGTGCGCTCGCCGGGGAGCAGTGGGATCGACCGGGACGAGTCTTCGTCGACGTGCGCCATCGGCGGCATCGCCGGGCTGACCGGCATGACCGCCTCGATCTCGGCCCGACCGACGCTCTGAGCCGGGCGGCTGAGCCGGTCCAGACCGTAGCGACGGCGCTGCCGGTCGGCGTACCGGTGCTCGGGCTGGGCTACGTCGGTCCCGTGCAGGTCACCGTCACGGCGACCAACCCGGACCAACAGCACCTGGCGGGCGAACGTGCTGCTGCGGCGCAACCGGCCCGCCCAGCGACGCCCTGCGGGGCGCGGACTGTCAGTCGTACGACGCCGGCGCCATGGGGCTCTCGGCACGTTTCCTCCATCACCGGATCGGCTTACCGCCGTGGGGCGGGTGTCCGGCTGTCTCGTGCCGGACCTTGCGTGGCCCGGCAGCCGTTTTGCGGAGTACACCATCGCATAGGGAAACAGGGCTTGGCGATAGCTGCCGGCGGTACTTATATCTGGCTTAAACCGCTCGAACCGCTCGCTTGTTCCCATCCCGGGCTTCATCGCCCGTTTCCTCCATCATTCCCGCCTTTGACTGTACCGGAGGGTCACCATGTCGGCTCACCGAGCGGTGTGCTATCGGCCACTCCGTCCGATTGCCGAGGCAGCGATATCGCTCAACGGCAGGTCAACGGCCTGGGCCCGCGTGAACCACCCAGCCCGCGCCGTCGAGCCCCCGGCGGATTCGGTGACCACCGCATCAGTAGGTACGTCCACAAGCACCCGATAGATCACCCGTACGCCATGCCAGTCCAACGGCCGACCTTCCGGGCCGAGTGCGGCAGGATTGTGCAGATTGTCGACGCCGAGGAGCTCCACCACCCGGCCCAGCTGACCACCCTCCTCGACCAACTCCCGAAGCAGCCCGGTAGTCGGCTGCTCACCATGATCGGTGCCACCGCCGGGCAGGTGCCACTGGCCGGCCCCCGGATAACCGTCCGCGATCTGCGTGAGCAGGATTCGCCCGGCCGGGTCGGTAACCAGCCCGTACGCCCCGAAGCGCAACCGGCGATCGGGGTGCGGCGGCGGAAACGGCTCGCGCGAACGGTGCGTTCCGGGCGGCAACGGAGTGACCGGCAAGCCGAGCACCTCGGCGGTGAACGGTGTCAGTGGCAGCTGCGCCACCTCGGCCAGCGTGAGCCACCGCCCCTGGTCGACCGGGCCGCCTCCAGCCTCACCAAGCGCGCCGCCGGCCACCGCGCCGCCGGCCAGCGTGCGGTCATGCGTGTTGAGCTCGAACAACAGCCGGTCAGTGTGCAGCGCGACGTCGTCCTCCAGATAGGGGCTCACGTCGGCGACCACCGCACGCAACCGACTCACCGCCACTGTCAGCCCGGTCTGCTCGGCAACCTCGCGGACCACGGCGCGCTCCGGGTGCTCAGCGTGCGCGACGGCCCCGCCTGGCAGCCGCCACACCCCCGGAAACTCACCCTCGACCCCGTCCCGAACAACCAGCACTCGGCCCGAGTCCCACAAAATCCCATAAACCCGGACCCGTCGCGCAAGTTCCATCCCCACCCACTCCGCTCCCCGCCGCAACGCCCGTCGATCATGAAGTTATCGCCATCCATCCCGGCGCGTCCTGACAATAACTTCATGATCAACGCGGAGTGGGGCGGCGGGGCGGCCTTGAGGGGTGCAGGGCTGGCGGGGGCCGCCGCGAGGGCTGCGGGGGGTGCGGGGGTGGCTGCGGGGCTGGCGGGAGCTGGCGGAGACGGCCCGGTGCGGCGGGGGTCAAGGGGCGGCCGGGCGGCCGGAGGTCGAAGGGCGGCCGGAGGTCGAAGGGCGGCCGGACGGCCGGGGTCGAAGGGCGGCCGGACGGCCGGGGTCGAAGGGCGGCCGGGGGTCGAAGGGCGGCGGGCGGCGGGCGGCGGGCGGCGGGCGGCGGGCGGGGACTCCTACCATTCCGGGGCCAGCCTGGTCGGGTCGGCGCACACCCTGCCGGGCGTCCGTTTCGCGCTATTCGTCCGCACTATGCCGGCCATTCGCGTTGCATGCAGGCGAGCCGGCAGGTGATCAACTCCGTTTCACTGATGTCGCGGCATCCCGTCGCTGGGATACCGCGATTTCAGCGAACACGAGTCGATCAGTCGGCTGCACCGCCTGGGCGCGAGCTTCCCGCCGACCGCGCCCCATCGAGCCTCCGGATCGCCGCCCGGCCACCCGACCGCGCGAGCACCCAACCGCCCGGCCACCCGACCGCGCGACAACCCGACCCACGGCCCCACGGCCCCACGGCCATCGGATGCACGACCACCGACCGCACGGACGCCCGGCTTCAGGACGACCCCACCCACGACGACCCATCCCACGACCACCCGACCGCACGGACGCCCGACCCTCCAGGCGTACGACCGCGCGAGGTCGGAACGGTCGGAGGGTCAGGTGAGTTGGGCGGCTTGGACTGCTTCGGCGGTTACCTCGGTGAGGTGGTCGGTGGGGAGAGCGCCCAGTTCCTCGCGGGCGAACCAGCGGGCCTCGCAGGTGGAACCGCCCACGTCGGCGATGGTCAGCGGGTTGGGCTGGTCGACCACCACGCGGTAGAAGGCGCGTACGCCGTGCCAGTCGATCGGGTAGCCCTCGGGGCCGAGCGAGGCGGCGTCGCGGTGGCTGGCCACCCCGAGGAGCTCGACCAGGCGGCCGGTCTGCCCGGTCTCTTCGACAAGTTCCCGGATCAGCGCCGCGCCGGGCTGCTCGCCGTAGTCGGTGCCGCCGCCCGGAAGGTGCCAGCAGCCGGCGCCGGGGTAGCCGTCGGAGACCCGGGTGAGTAGCACCCGACCGGCCGGGTCTGTGCACACCGCGTACGCGGCGAAGCGCTGCGCGCGGTGCAGCCCGTCGGGGCCGGGCACCGCGTAGAAGGAGGGGAATTCGGGCGCCTCGTCGGGCACCACGTCGGCCGAGGAGGCGGGCAGCCCGAGGGCACGTGCGGTGAACGAGCGCAGCGGCAGCTCGCGCGCCTCGTCGAGGGTGTACCAGCGGGCCAGGTCGGTGGGGCGCTCGCCGACCCGATCGGCCAGTGTGCCGCCGCGCACCGCCACCCGGTAGATCAACCGGTCGGTGTGGATGGTGATGCCGCGCTCCGGTAGCGCCCGCATGTCGGCGAGCACGTCGGCCAGGCCTGAGACGGCGACGGAGAGACCGGTCTCGGCGGCAGTTTCGCGGACCACCGTGTGGTTTGGGTCCTCGCCGTGGTCGACCGCCCCGCCGGGCAGCGACCATGTGCCGGGGGTGCCGGAGCGCTCCGATGCGCGGACCAGCAACACTCGGCCTCTTGAATCAGCACAAACTGCGTATGCCGCGATCCTGCGGAGCGGCTCCAGCAAGGTGGTCACGGAAGCAAATTCTCCCCGGGCTGGGTTACCGGAACGGAAAAGAGTCGGATTCCTGACTGTCTGACCCTGATCAGGGATTGGTCAGGGTAAGGATCCGGGCGGTCACCGAGGGCAGGCCGGGCACTGGCGCGGACTGTTGGGGTATGACATCCACCACCGCTCCCCGCGCCCCGTACAAGCAGCTCCGTCGACCCACCACCGACCGCATGGTCGCGGGGGTCGCCAGCGGCATCGGCCGCTACTTCGCCGTCGACCCCACCCTGGTCCGGGTGATCTTCGCGGTCAGCGGCCTGCTCACCGGCGGGCTCGCACTGTTCGCGTACCCGATCATGTGGTTCCTGATGCCGGAGGAGCCCACCGGCGCGCCGGCCTGGCCGCACGCGGCGGGCGTCGCGCCGCAGGCAGGCCCGCAGCCCACCGCCGGGCCCGCGCCGGGCGGGCCGGAGCCGGGGTACGCCCCGACGCAGCCCTACCCGCCGACGAGCCAGCCCTACCCGCCGACGACCCCGTCGAACACGCCGCCGAGCCCGCCGTACGCCGCGTGAGCCGCACTCACTCCCACTCGATGGTGCCCGGCGGCTTGCTGGTCACGTCCAGCACCACCCGGTTCACCTCAGCCACCTCGTTGGTGATCCGGGTGGAGATCCGGGCAACCACCTCGTAGGGCAGTCGCGACCAGTCCGCCGTCATCGCGTCCTCGCTGGAGACGGGGCGCAGCACTACGGGATGCCCGTAACTGCGTCCGTCTCCCTGCACACCGACGCTGCGCACGTCGGCCAGCAGCACCACCGGGAACTGCCACACTCCCCGGTCCAGGCCGGCGGCGGTCAGCTCCTCACGGGCGATCAGGTCGGCCTCGCGGAGCAGGTCGAGGCGCTCCTGGTTGACCGCGCCGATGATCCGGATGGCCAGGCCGGGGCCCGGGAACGGGTGCCGCCAGACCATCGCCTCGGGCAGGCCCAGCTGCAGGCCGAGCGCGCGGACCTCGTCCTTGAACAGCGTGCGCAGCGGCTCGACCAGCGCGAACTTCAGGTCCTCCGGCAGGCCGCCGACGTTGTGGTGGCTCTTGATGTTGGCGGTGCCGGTGCCGCCGCCGGACTCGACCACGTCCGGGTAGAGGGTGCCCTGGACCAGGAACTCCACGTCACCGTGTGCGGCGATCTCGCGGGCCGCGGCCTCGAAGACCCGGATGAACTCCCGGCCAATGATCTTGCGCTTCTGCTCGGGGTCGGTCACCTCGGCCAGCGCGCCGAGGAACCGGTCGGCCGCGTCGACCACCTTCAGCTTGATGCCGGTGGCGGCCACGTAGTCCTTCTCCACCTGCTCGGCCTCGCCGGCGCGCAGCAGGCCGTGGTCGACGAAGACGCAGGTGAGCTGGTCACCGACCGCCTTGTGCACCAGCGCGGCGGCGACCGCCGAGTCCACCCCGCCGGACAGGCCGCAGATGACCTCCTTGTCGCCGATCTGGGCGCGGATCCGGGCAACCTGCTCGTCGATGATGTTCTCGGGCGTCCAGGTCGGCGCGATGCCGGCGATGTCGTAGAGGAAACGGGTCAGCATCTCCTGGCCGTGCGCGGTGTGCCCGACCTCGGGGTGGAACTGCACGCCGGCCCGGCGCCCGGCCACGTCCTCGAATGCGGCGACCGGTGCGCCCGCCGACTCGGCGGTCACCGTGAAGCCTTCGGGCGCCTCGGTGACGCAGTCGCCGTGGCTCATCCACACCGGCAGGTCGGCGGGCAGGTCGCGGAGCAGCACACCGGGGTCGAGGAGGCGGGGGCGCAGCGGCGTGCCACCGTACTCACGGTTGCCGGTCTTCGTGACCGTGCCGCCGAGCGCCTGGGCCATCGCCTGGAAGCCGTAGCAGATGCCGAAGACCGGCACGTCGGCGGTGAACAGGCCCGCGTCGATCTGCGGCGCGTCCGGCGCGTAGACGCTGGCCGGGCCACCGGAGAGGATGATCGCGGCCGGGTTCTTCGCCAGCATCTCGGCGATCGGCATCGAGTGCGGCACGATCTCGGAGTAGACCTTCGCCTCACGGACCCGGCGGGCGATGAGCTGGGCGTACTGGGCTCCGAAGTCCACCACAAGGACGGGGCGAGGCAGGCTCATGTGCACAAAGCCTACCGACAGTCACGGCCGCTCCCGGCACCGGCTCGCCCCGGACGCCAGCCGGGCTCAGCCGCGCAGCGCGCCCGGGGCGTTCGTCGGCACCGCCGGGTGGTGCGGGGGTACGGGGGTCAGCCGACGGTACGGCGTATCCAGCGCCGGGCGGGGGTCCTCCTCGCCCTTGTTGGGCCAGAAGGACATCGCTCGTTCCGCCTGCGCGGTGATCGTCAACGAGGGGTTCACGCCGAGGTTGGCCGAGACCGCGGCGCCGTCGACGACGTGCAGCCCGGGATGGCCGTACACCCGGTGCCAGGGGTCGATCACCCCGTCGGCCGGGGTCGCCCCGATCACCGCCCCGCCCAGGATGTGCGCGGTCACCGGGATGTCGAACGGCTCGGTGAGCGAGCCTCCGGGGGTGCCGCCGATCTCGTCGGCGAGCAGCCGGGCGGCGGTGTTGCCGGCCGGGATCCAGGTCGGGCTCGGCGTGCCGTGGCCCGGGCCGGTGACCAGCCGGCGGCCGAGCGCGCCGCGCCGCCAGCGCGTGGTCAGCGAGTTGTCCACCGACTGCATCACCAGGGCGATCACCGTCCGCTCCGACCAGCCGCGCACCGACAGCATCCGGGCGGCCAGCCCTGGCTGCCGCACGATGCTGCCGAGCCAGCGCCGCACCCGGTGTGGGCCGCCGTCGACCAGCAGCGACTGGAGCAGCCCCATGGCGTTGGAGCCGCGCCCGTAGCGGACCGGCTCGATGTGGGTCTGCGGGTCGGGGTGGAACGAGCTGGTGATCGCCACGCCGTCGGTGAAGTCCAGCCCTTCGGACCGGGCCTGCTGGCGTGCCACCGAGGCGCCCAGGATGGCCTCCGAGTTGGTCCGGGTCAGCTCGCCCAGGCGGGGAGAGAGTTCGGGCAGCACGCCGTCGTCCTTCATCGCGTGCAGCAGCCGTTGGGTGCCGAGCGCCCCGGCGGCGAAGACCACCTGGTCGGCGCGGATCACCTGGCGGCGGTGACGCACCCAGGCGCCGGTGCGGACGGTGTGCACCTCGTACCCGCCCTCTGCTGCGGGTTTGACGGCGGTCACGGTGGTCAGCGGGTGCACGATGGCGCCCAGCCGCTCGGCGAGCCACAGGTAGTTCTTGACCAGTGTGTTCTTCGCCCCGTGCCGGCAGCCGGTCATGCACGAGCCGCAGTGCAGGCAGCCGGTGCGCTCCGGGCCGGCGCCACCGAAGTACGGGTCGGCGACCCGCTGGCCGGGGCGGCCGATGTGCACACCCACCGGGGTGGCGTGGAAGGTGTGCCCGACCCCCATCCGCTCGGCCACCGCCCGCATGGCGCGGTCCGCGCCGGTGTCCACGGGGTACGTGGTGACGCCGAGCATCCGCTTCGCCTGGTCGTAGTGGCGGGTCAACTCGTCACGCCAGTCGGTGATGTCCCGCCACTGCGGGTCGGTGTAGAAGGCTGGCAGCGGCTCGTAGAGGGTGTTCGCGTAGACCAGTGAACCGCCACCCACCCCGGCGCCGGAGAGCACCAGCACCCCATTGCCGGAACGTCGGTCGGCCGGACGGAGCAGGGTGAGCCGCTGAATGCCGTAGCAGCCCAGCTTCGGTGCCCAGAGGAACCGGCGGGCACGCCAGGACGTCTGCGGAAACTCGTCGTCGGCGAAACGCCGACCGGCTTCCAGCACAGCGACCGAATAGCCCTTCTCGGCCAGCCGAAGCGCGGTGACGCTGCCGCCGAAGCCGGACCCGATGACGACCACGTCATACCGCATGGATGCATCATTACTCGCCAGTAGCGCTCGCGCCAGCGCCCGTTTTCGCGCGATCATGCACCGGCCGACCGACCCGGCGCCTCCCGGCCACAACCCGGAGCACCCGTCGGAGCGTTGTTCCGGAGACGGGTGGAAGGAATAAAAGATGATCCTCGGGTCGATGGCGCCGCGCCAACGGTGGCTGCTGCTGGGGCTGACGGCCCTCGCCGCCGTCGCGTTGATCGCGGCGAGCGCGGTGGTGATCACCCGGCTGACCGGCGACAGCAAGCCGGACCGTGGCGCTCCGGTAGCCGGCTCGCCGACCCCGTCGCCGGTCGGCACACCCACCCCGAGCCCCAGCGGCCCACCGCCGGGCGCGGACATCACCGGCCCGCTCAACCTGCTGCTGGTCGGTGTGGACACCCGGGTCAGCGTGCCCGGGTGGGAGCCGCACTCGGACGCCGTGCTGGTGCTGCACGTACCCAAGGGGTTGGGTCGGGCGTACCTCTTCTCGCTCCCCCGCGACCTGCTGGTGGACATCCCGGCGTTCCCCAAGGCTGACTACAAGGGCGGCAAGACCAAGCTCACCCACGCGATGAGCTTCGGCAGCCGGGTGCCGGGCAAACCCAAACAGCCGAGCACAGCCCAGGGGTACGAGCTGCTGCGCAGCGCGGTCAGCGGGTACACCGGGCTGCGCATCGACGCCGGTGCGGTGCTCACGTTCAACGGGTTCGACCGGCTGGTCAACGCCCTGGGCGGGGTGGACATCTACGTCGATCAGCGGGTCGCCTCGATGCACCGCCGACCGGACGGCAAGTACCGGGAGAGCGCGCCGGGCGGGTACACCGGGCCGCAGCAGGTCTACGAGAAGGGCACCCAGCACCTCAACGGCTGGCAGGCGCTGGACTACGCGCGGCAGCGCTACATCACCGGCGGTGACTACGCCCGGCAGCGTCACCAGCAGCAGCTGATCCGGGCAATGACCCGCAAGATCCTGGACGAGGGCCTGGCTCGGCAACCCGAGCGGGTCGACCAGGTGGTCGCCGCGCTGGGCGACACGCTGGTCTACGTGGGCGGGCGCCGGATCGTCGATATCGCGTACGCCCTGAGCGGTCTGCCGGAGAACCGTTTCACGCTGGTCAGCCTGCCCGGTGCCGGCGTCGGCAAGGGCAGCGCCTATCGCGGTGAACAGCTCACCGCTGTCGGGAAGACGTTCCTCACCGAGCTCCGCGCCGGCCGCGCCGACGCCTATCTGGCAGCCCACCCCACCCTGGTCGTCAAGAACTGACCCCCACCTTCCCCGCGATCTTGCACTTTTGGTCCCTGATTCGCTCGGGTCCGCCCTTTATGCCGGGGCAGCAAGTGCAAGATCGCGGGGAAGGGGTGGGTTAGAGCCTCTTGGGCAGGGCGGGTTTTTTCGTTCCGTAGAGCCAGGCGTCGAAGACCGCGTCCAGCTGCTTGCCGGAGATGCGCTCGGCGAGGGCCACGAACTCGGCCGTGGTGGCGGTGCCGTTGCTCTTCTCCGCCGCCCAGGTCTTGACGATCTCGAAGAACGCCTTGTCGCCGACGGCCACCCGCAGGGCGTGCAGGGTCATGCCACCGCGCTGGTACACCGACTCGCTGAACAACTGGTCGACCCCCGGCTTGCCCGGCGGCGTCTTCCACACCTGGGCGGGCACCCTGGCGTACCGGATGTCGAACGCCTCCTTGGCGGTGTACTTCTTGGTGTGCTCGGCCCAGAGCCACTCGGCGTACGTCGCGAAGCCCTCGTTGAGCCAGATGTCCTCCCACTTGGCCAGCGCGACGCTGTCACCGAACCACTGGTGCGCCAGCTCGTGGGCGACCACCTCGGTGTTCTCGCCCTGCCGGAAGAAGGTCGCCGAGTAGACCGGGCGGCTCTGCGTCTCCAACGCGTAGGAGATCCGGCTGTCCGAGACCACCACACCGCCGTACGCGTCGAACGGGTACGGCCCGAACACGCTCTCCAGATAGTCGGCCACCTTGACGGTCTGCGCGATCGACGCATCGGCGGCGCCCTTGGCCACGGTGGTGGTGACCGCGCTGTACACCGGGCGGCCCTTGTGCTGCGCAGTGGTGATCCGGAACTTGCCGATCACCAGCGTGCTCAGGTAGCTGGCCATCGGCGACTTCTCCGACCACTTCCAGGTGGTCCAACCATCCGTGCTGGTCTTACCGCCGGGAACGCCGTTGCTGACCGCGGTCAGGCCGTCCGGAACGGTGACCTCGAACTCGTAGGCCGCCTTGTCGGACGGGTGGTCGTTGACCGGGAACCAGGTGCTGGCCGACTCGGGCTGACCCAGCGCGATGGCACCGTCGGAGGTGTGCAGAAAGCCGCCGTCACCGAGCGTCTCGTTCGTCAGCGGCTTCGGCACCCCCTTGTAGGTGATCTCGGCGACGAACCCGTTGCCGTTGATCAGGCCGGAGGCCGGCTTGATGACCAGCTCGTTGCGCTCCCGAGCGTGGGTCGCCGGTACGCCGTCCACGGTGACCGCGGTGACGGTCAGGCCGGCCAGGTCGAGGTTGAACGTCGACAGGTCCGCCGTCGCGGTGGCCTGCACGGTGGTCGTACCGGTCAGCTGGTCCTTGGCAGGGTCGTAGCGCACCTTGACCGTGTACCGCCCGACGTCGTAGCCACCGTTGCCGTAGGTCGGGAAGTAGGCGTCGCCGACCCCCGCCGCGCCCGCGGTGAACGTCCGCTGCGGTGTGGCGGACGCGCTCGGTGACGGCCCCGCCGCCGGGGCCGTCGAGTCGCATCCGGACAGTGCGAGTGCCCCGGTCACCAGCAGACCGACGCCCATCCGCAGTCCGTGCCGCGTCACCCGCATTCGACATCCTCCCCGTACGGTGGCGGTGGCGGCGTACGCCGCTCCGCGCGAACGGGCGGCTCCCCGCCGTTCGCAGGCGGGAGCATATCCACCGGCCAGCGCGACTCGTCACGGCAGTGTGGGAGCTGACCCACCCACCAACCAGGCGTCGAAGAGTGGGCGCAACTGCCGATCCGCCACCCGCTCGGCCAGCGCGACGAGGTCCGCGGTGGTCGCGTTACCCGCCGCCCGCTCGGTGGTCCAGGTGCGCAGGATGCGGAAGAACATGTCGTCGCCGACGGTCCGGCGCAACGCGTGCACTGCGAGCGCCCCGCGCTTGTAGACGGCCGTGCCGAACATCTGCTCCCGGCCCGGCTCGACCGACGGCTGCGACCAGTCCGTCGCCGCGTACTGGAGCTCGAAGTTGCGCTGGGCGGTCCGGCCGCCGTCGTGCTCCTCCCACAGCCACTCGGCGTAGCTGGCGAAGCCCTCGTTGAGCCAGATGTCGCTCCACCTGCTCAGCGACACGCTGTCGCCGAACCACTGGTGGGCCAGCTCGTGCGCGATGACGCCCGGGTTGGGCCGGTCGTCCGCGAAGAAGGCGGGCCCGTAGACCGGGCGGGACTGGGTCTCCAGGGCGTACCCGATCCGGTCGTCGGCGATGACGATGCCGCCGTAGGAGTCGAACGGGTACGGGCCGAAGCGGCTGGCCAGGAAGTCCACGATCGCACCGGTGCGGGCCAGTGAGCTGGCCGCGCCGCCGGCCGGCGGCAGGCTCGCCGCCACCGCCGTGACCATCGGCCGGCCGGCGTGAGTGCCAGTCACCACCCGGTAGTCACCGATCACCAGCATGCTCAGGTAGCTGGCCATCGGGGCGCGCTCCGACCAGCGCCAGGTGGTCCAGCCGTCGGCGCTGCTCTTCGGCCCGGGCACCCCGTTGCTCAGTGCGGCCAGGCCGTCCGGGACGGTCACCGCCAGGTCGTAGCTCGCCTTGTCCGACGGATGGTCGTTGACCGGGAACCAGGTGGCGGCCGAGTCGGGTTGGCCGACCGCGACCGCGCCGTCGGCGGTGTGCAGGAAGCCGCCGCTGCCCAACGACCCGTCGACGACGGGGTCGGGTACGCCCGCGTAGTCGACCGTCACGGTGAACTGTCGGCCGCGCGAGAGCCTGTCGCGCGGGGTCACCACCAACTCGCCGTCGTCGCGACGGTGGTCGGCTCGTGCGTCACCGATGGTGACGGCGCTGACGTCCAGGCCGTCCAGGTCGAGATTGAACCGGGACAGGTCCTGAGTGGTCGTGGCCGTGATGACGGCTCGACCGGTCAGCCGGTCGGTCGACGGGTCGTAGCGGATGTCCAGGCCGTAGTGGCTGACGTCGTAGCCGCCGTTGCCGCGCCCCGGCACGTACGGGTCCCCCGCGTCGGCCGCTCCGGGCCGGAACCCGTCGCTGTCGTCGCCCGTGCAACCCGCCACGGACAGCCCGATGACGCAGGTCAGCGCGGTGGCCGTGGTGGCCAGTCGACGGCTGACCGGTGTCCGTCCGGTCAGGACCATGCACACTCCTCCTGCGGCAATCCCCGGTCAGGACGAGCGTAGTCAGCGCCGCCCGTCGCGCAGCCTGTATCGACGATCATCAGTAACTTTCGTTTAAACAAACAAAAGTTCCCGTCGATCAATACTTTCTTTTGACTTAGACCGACGTTAGTGTCTGTCTCCAAGATGTAACGTGCTCGGAACATTCACGCCGATCACGGCCGGGACGGCACACCCGCGCCCTGGCCGACCACGCGCGGCGGGCGCTCGGCGGCGCCCCGCGACCGGACCTCGTCGCACCTCTGCTGATCGTCATCGACGGCTACCGCCGTCGCGAAAGGTGGAACCATGCCAGACCACACCGCATCCGACGCCTCCCGTACCGGCCGGCTCAGCCGCCGGTCCCTGCTCGCCGCCTCCGCCAGCGCCGCCGCCGCGATCGGTGCGGCCGGCCTGCCGGTCCTCGCCACCGGCACCCCCGCGCTCGCCAACCCCGGCAACGCGAGCAAGCTGCGGGTCGAGCCGCTGATCCCGACCAGGAACCGCGGCATCATCCTCTACAGCGTCCGCGACCGGATCACCGCCGCGCCCGACGACAGCGGGGTGCCCTACGGCTTCGAGCGCGTCCTCGCCCGGCTCGCCGAGATCGGCTACAAGGAGATCGAGTTCGCCGGCTACACCCAGAGCACCGAGATCCTGGGCCGGCAGATCACTCCCGCCGAGATCCGCAAGATCCTCGACGACAACGGCCTGGTGGCCAACGGCACCCACGCTTCCATCCAGGCGGCCACCTTCCAGCAGCAGCTGGACATCGCCGAGGAACTCGGCATGAAGAACATCGGCACCGGCAGCGACCCGACCAGCAGCGCGTACAAGGCCGAGTGGGACGCCGCCGCGGACATCTGGAACGAGTTGGGTCGGCAGGCCCGAGCCCGGGGCATGCGGCTCTACACGCACAACCACGACGTCGCGTACAGCTTCCTGATCGACCGTGGCCCCCGCGACGCCCAGGGCCGGCAGACCCGATCCTCCGGCATCCGACGGCTGGAGTACTTCTTCGAGATCACCGACCCGCGGTACGTCTTCTTCGAGCTCGACATCTACTGGGCCTACGTGGCCCGCTACAAGCACCAGAAGTACGTCAACCCGGCCGGCAACGAGGTGACCGACCTGTTCGACCCGATCCTCACCGTGGCCGACCGGACCACCCGGTTCCCGCTCTTCCACGCCAAGGACGGTGACCGGGACACCAGCGTGCCCAACGGCCACCAGATGGTTCCGTTGGGCGAGGGCGACATCAACTTCCAGCAGTTCTTCCAGACCATCGGCGAGCGGAACTTCCACCACGCCAACTGGGAGATGGACACCGCCCCCGGCGGCACGGAGAACAAGGGCCAGTCGCTCGACTTCGCGGCGACCAGCTACCGCAACATGTCCGACCTGACCATCTACGTCAAGAAGTGATTCCCGGCTGAACGCGACGAAGGCCGGCCCCGCACCGTGGCGGGGCCGGCCTTCCGGCGTCTGACGAGAAGATCAGCGGTCGAGGACCAGGCCGACCTTCTGGAACTCCTTCAGGTCGCGGTAACCGCACTTGGCCATCGCCCGACGCAGCCCACCGAACAGGTTGAGCTGACCGTCGGCCTCGTCCGCCGGACCGAAGAGCAGTTGCTCCATCGACCCGAGCGGCTCACCGGCCACCTCGAAGGCACCCCGCGGCAGCGACGGGTGGCTCGCCGCCGAGTGCCACCAGGCACCACCGGCGGGCGCCTCGTCGCAGAGCGACAACGGCTCACCGAGCATCACCGCGTCCGCGCCGCAGCCCAGCGCCTTGGCGATGTCGCCCGAGGTCTGGATGTCACCGTCGGCGATCAGGTGCACGTACCGGCCACCGGTCTCGTCGAGGTAGTCACGACGGGCGGCCGCGGCGTCGGCGATCGCGGTGGCCATCGGCACCCGGATGCCCAGCACCGACTCGGTCGTCGACCACTCGTCGCCACCGATGCCCACGATCACACCAGCCGCGCCGGTGCGCATCAGGTGCAGAGCGGTCTTGTAGTCCGTGCAGCCGCCGACGATCACCGGCAGGTCGAGGTCGGCGATGAACTCCTTGAGGTTCAGCGGCTCGTCGGTGGTCGACACGTGCTCGGCCGAGACGATGGTGCCCTGGATGACCAGGATGTCCACCCCGGCGTCCAGGATCACCGGGGCCAGCGCCAAGGTGTGCTGCGGGGACACCCGCACCGCCACCGTGCCGCCACCGGCGCGCAGCTCGCGTACCCGCTCAGCGATCAGGTCCGGGCGGATCGGCTCGGCGTACACCTCTTGGAGCCGCTTGGTGGCGCGGGCCTCCTCGTCGAGGCTGGCCAGCTCGTCGAGCACCTTGGTCGGGTTCTCGTAGCGGGTCCAGAGCCCTTCGACGTTGAGCACGCCGAGACCGCCGAGCTGCCCGAGCCGCACCGCCGACGACGGACTCATGGTGGCGTCGGAGGGGTGGCCGACGCACGGAATGCCGAACGGGTACGCGTCGAGCTGCCACGAGGTGGAGACGTCGTCGACGTCCCGGGTGCGGCGGCTCGGCACGATGGCGATGTCGTCCAGGTGGTAGCCGCGCTGCGCGGTCTTGCCCAGCCCGATCTCGACCACGTCACGCATGGGGGACTCCAGGTGGTTGGGGGTGGTGGGTCAGCGGGTGTGGTAGTTGGGCGCCTCGACGGTCATCTGGATGTCGTGCGGGTGGCTCTCCTTCAGCCCGGCCGCCGTGATCCGGATGAGCTGGCCCCGGTGGTGCAGATCGGGGATGTTCTCCGCACCGGCGTACCCCATGGCCAGTCGCAGCCCGCCGACCAGCTGGTGGGCCACCCGGGACAGCGGCCCCCGGTAGGGCACCTGACCTTCCACGCCCTCCGGGACCAGCTTGTCGTCGCTGAGCACGTCCTGCTGGAAGTAGCGGTCCTTGCTGTACGACTTGGCCTGGCCCCGGGACTGCATCGCGCCGAGCGACCCCATCCCGCGGTACGCCTTGTACTGCTTGCCGTTGACGAAGATCAGCTCGCCGGGGCTCTCCTCGCAGCCGGCCAGCAGGCTGCCGAGCATCACCGTATCGGCGCCGGCCACCAGGGCCTTGGCGATGTCGCCCGAATACTGGATCCCGCCGTCGCCGATGACCGGCACGCCGGCCGGGCGGGCGGCCCGAGCCGCCTCCATGATCGCGGTCACCTGCGGCACGCCGACTCCGGCGACGATGCGGGTGGTGCAGATCGCACCCGGCCCCACGCCCACCTTGACGCCGTCGGCGCCGGCGTCGACCAGCGCCTTCGCGCCGGCGTACGTGGCCACGTTGCCGCCCATGATGTCGATCGTGACGTCGGCCTTGAGCCGGCGAACCATGTCCAGAACGGCCCGCTGGTGGCCGTGCGCGGTGTCCACGATCAGCACGTCGACGCCCGCGTCGACCAGGGCGCGAGCCCGCTTGTAGGCGTCCTCGCCGACACCGATGGCGGCGGCGACCCGGAGTCGGCCGGCGTCGTCCTTGCTGGCGTCCGGGTACTGCTCGCTCTTGGTGAAGTCCTTGACGGTGATCAGGCCGCGCAGCCGGCCCGAGTCGTCGACGATCGGCAGCTTCTCGACCTTGTGCTGGCGCAGCAGCGCCAGTGCGTCGTCCTTGCTCACCCCGACCCGGGCGGTGATCAGCGGGGTGTGGGTCATGATCTCGCGGACCGGGGTGTCCGGCTCGGAGACGAAGCGCATGTCCCGGTTGGTGACGATCCCGACCAGTTGGCCGTCGCCGTCCACCACCGGCACGCCGGAGATGCGGTAACGCCCGCACAGCTCGTCGACCTCACGCAGCGTGTCGTCCGGGTTGGCGGTCACCGGGTTGGTGATCATGCCGGACTCGGAGCGCTTGACCAGGTCGACCTGGAGCGCCTGG
This sequence comes from Micromonospora sp. LH3U1, assembly GCF_028475105.1. Lineage (NCBI taxonomy): Bacteria > Bacillati > Actinomycetota > Actinomycetes > Micromonosporales > Micromonosporaceae > Micromonospora > Micromonospora sp. LH3U1. Next base: position 6,231,415 of record NZ_CP116936.1, read on the forward strand.
TCCTCCATGGAGAGGTTGCGGTGCAACACGCCGATGCCGCCCTGGCGGGCCATGGCGATCGCCATCCGGGCCTCGGTCACCGTGTCCATCGCGCTGGACAGCAGCGGAATGGACAACTCGACGTTGCGGGTGAGCTTCGTCCGGGTGTTGACCCGGCTGGGCACCACGTCCGACTCGCCCGGCTGCAGCAGCACGTCGTCGAAGGTGAGCCCGAGCGGAACCACCCGGGCAGAGCCAGCCGGCAGTTCGGGCAGGTGGCCGCCCAGGTCGGCGCGCTCGACGCCGCCCGGAAGATCGGTGCTGGGCGAATTTTCCACGATTGCTCCCCTGAGCTGCTCGGATGGGCTTCAGCGAGGTGGCGCGGGCGGGCACCGGAGCGCGCCACGGTGCCGGCACGTCGCCTCATCGTACCCAGTGAGCTGGGCGACCCGTCCGTGGCGGGCCGGCCTGGCGCGAGGCCGGGGGGCGGACGTCCGCGCCGCGTTGGGTCTACGGTGAGGGGGTGCACGACGAGCCCATCGACCCGTTCAATGGCGACCCGGCCGATCCGACTGCGGGTCTGGATGACCCGGGCGATGACGCGACGCCGGATCCGCTGACCGACGTCGAGCGGCAGGATGTGTTGGAAGACCTGGCCGACCTGGAGATCTACCAGGCTCTGCTGGCCCCGATCGGGGTCCGTGGGCTGGTGATCGAATGCGAGGACTGCCGGGAGCCGCACTACTTCGACTGGGACCTGCTCCGGGGCAACCTTCGGCACCTGCTCAACTCGGGTCGACCCCGGGTGCACGAGCCCGCGTACGACCCCGACCCGGACCACTACGTGACCTGGGACTACGCCCGTGGATACGCGGACGGGGTGCACGACACCCTCACCGAGGGCACCGACGACGAGCCGGACGCCCCGACCGCCACCCCGTGACGATCGTGGGCGGCGGGTGCCTCAGGCGACCAGGCCGGCGCGGAAACCAGCTGCCACCGCGTGCGCCCGGTCCCGGGCGCCAAGCTTGCGGAACAACCGGCGGGCGTGCGTCTTGACGGTGTCCTCCGAGACGAACAACTCACGGCCGATCTCCGCGTTGCTCTTGCCCTCGGCCATCCCGAGCAGCACCTGAAGCTCACGCTCGGTGAGGCCGATCGACGCCCGAGTCGGCCGGGTGTTCGGGGCGGGACGGGCCGGATCGGTCTGGTCGGTTGCCGACTCGCCGGTCGCTGACTCAGCCTCGTCGTCACCCCGCTGCACCGGCACCGACGGCACACCCGTCGACCCCTCGCCAGGCTTGGCCGCCCAACTGGGGTCACCGGAGCCGCGCGACGACGGCCCGGAACGACTCGAACCGCCCACCGCCGCGGCATCCCGGGCCGGATCGGTGATCCGCTGTCGGGAGGCCCGGCCCGGCGCGGTGAGCAGCAGCAGAGCCTTGGCCACCGCGCTGGTCAGGTCCTGGTCGACATTCTGGATGAGACCTCGGGCACCGGCGCTGATGGTGGCCGCCGCGGCCTCGGACTCCTCGGTGCCGAGCAGCAGCACCGCGGCCTGCGGCGCGCGGGCCAACACCCGACGGACGAAGCCGGCGCTGTCCGGCCGGGTCAGAGCCGTGTCGGCCAGCACGACGTCGGCCGGTCGCTCAGCCAACCGCAGCATCACCTCAGGATCGGAGACGGCGGTACGAACGATTGCGGACAACCCCAGTCGCGCGGCAGCAGAATTAAGGTGCTGGGCCGCGAGTGGTGTCCGAACGCACACAAGGACGGTACGCACTGTGGTCTCCTCTCCGCCAACGAGCAGACCATGACGGGGTCGGCTGGGGAGGGGGTTCCCGGCAATCCTTCGAACTTTTCCGACAGATCGGACAAAAGCCGCGATTTCTAGGACGTTTTCGATCACACACGTGTGAGTCGGCGACAGCCCGGGTACCGGGACATCCAGGCCGGGAACGGTGCGCCTGCGCGGCCCGCCGCCCGGATACCGGCCACAAGGATTCTCGCGGAGCCGCGCGGGAGGAGGGGTGCTGATGTCGAACGTACGTAGACTGCCCGGACCCATCGTCGATCTCTGGGACTGGCAGCGGCTCGGTGCCTGCCGAGGGCGCGACAGCGCCCAGTTCTTCCACCCCGACGGCGAGCGGGGCTCCTCCCGACTGCGTCGCGAGTCCGCCGCCAAGTCGGTCTGTCGCGCCTGTCCGGTCCGCGCCGAGTGCGCCGCGCACGCGCTGTCGGTCCGCGAGCCGTACGGCGTGTGGGGCGGCTTCAGCGAGTCGGAGCGGCTGCGACTGCTCGCCGTCGGCTGGGAGGATCTGGCGGACCGCCGGCAGGCCCGGGTCGACGTCACGCGACTGGAGGCCCGACTGGGCCGCCCGCACAAGTCGACCGTCCCGGCCCAACGCAACGTCGCCTGACCCGACAAATCCCCTGATATCCGCTGAACCGCGCTCCCGCACCGGGGGCGCGGTTCAGCGTCTCCCGAGCACAGATCGACGATCACACCCTGATCGGCGCGCCGTCGGGGTCTGGCGTCCTGCCCGACACCGAGGCGCTCATGATCGACTCGGTCTTGGTGATACGGGGGTATCGAGGCGTCCCGGACGCCCGACATCCGTGAACGCGAGTGGATCATGCCCGGTCCGGGGTGATTGGGCCTGCGGGCGCGTGGCCTTGTGGGCGGTTTGTCCGATCGAAGGCGGTGTTGGGTTGTGACTGGTCGCACCCGTGGGTCGGAATCATGGCCGGCCCGGGGCCGTTACATACCCTGACGATCGCAGCACCACCACCGGCCCACCACCCCACCCCCAGGGGTTGGAAAGCCGATCCCCCCGGGGTTGGAATGCCGGGCCCCGCCCGGTCGTTACAGCCCTCACGAACGACCACCCGGCCACCGCCTCCACGAGGCTGCCGATGGATGGGTCACCCCCGGAATGACCCCCGGCCCCCGGTCGTTACACCTGAACCCGGCGCCACGAGCCACCGCCCGTAGGCCGCCGACCCCAGACCTTTCCCCCTTTGTATGTGCAGCGCCGGACGAGGTGCTCACACCCGCACCACCGACCCCCCGAGCGGTGCGGGTGTCCTTACCCCCGAAGGAGCTAACCCCCATGAACACGATCATTCGTAAGAGCATGCTGTCCGTTGCTGGTCTCGCGTTCGCCGGTGGTGTCTTCGCCGGCCCGATCGCCGCCCACGCCGCCACCCCGGTCGAGGGCAAGCCGGTTGCGGTCGCGGTGCAGACAGCCACGCCTCAGGGCGACCAGTCCCGCATCACCCTCAACGACGAGCAGACCGCCAACGTCAAGGCGATCATCGCCGCCACGAAGAAGGCCGGCCTGCCCGAGCGCGCCGCCGTGATCTCGATCGCGACGAGCCTGCAGGAGTCGAAGTTGGAGAACCTGGGCCACCTCGGCGACGCCAACGACCACGACTCGCTGGGCCTGTTCCAGCAACGCCCGACCAGCGGTTGGGGTACCCCGGAGCAGATCACCGACCCGGCCTACTCCACCACCGCGTTCCTCAAGGGTCTGAAGCAGGTCGACGGGTGGCAGGACATGCCCCTGACCCAGGCCGCGCAGACCGTCCAGGTCTCCGCCTACCCCGACGCCTACGCCCAGTGGGAGCAGCAGGCCACCGACCTCGTCGCCCAGCACTGGAACAGCTGACCCACCGCAGAACACCGACCGCTGGCCGGCACCCCCACCCCGGGGTGCTGGCCAGCGGCATACCCACAGCCGCACCCCCGGCCGACTCCGTCGATCATGGACTTGTGGTGGTCGGCCGAGGATGCTTTATGCGACTTCGTCCCCCACCACAACTCCTTGATCGACGCGCGCTGGGCGCGGGGGCGGCGGAGGGCGGGACGCCCCGGCGGCGACCGCTATGTCGGGTGGGTCAGCGAACGGTGACGGTGACCGTGTGCCAGCCGGTGGCGCCGTCCGGGACGACGCCCTGCGTACGCTCGGTCTGCGTTTCGCCGGTCGCGTCTGTCGCGCGAACCTGGAGCTGGTGCTCGCCCGGCGTGGCGTCCCAGCGCCAGGACCACTGCACCCAGGTGTCCACCGACACGGTCGGGGCCAGTTCTGCCTGCTGCCACTCGCCGCCGTCGACGCGTACCTCGACCCGGCGGATGCCCCGGTGCTGCGCCCAGGCCACGCCGGCGACGGTCACCGGCCCGGTGGTCAGCCGGTTGCGCCCCCGGGGTGCGTCGATCCGCGACTGGGTCTTGATCGGCCCCTCGACGGACCAGCCGCGCGGCACCCAGTACGCGTCGAAGTCGGCGAACCGGGTCAGCTCCAGCTCGGTCACCCACTTGCAGGCCGACACGTAGCCGTAGAGGCCGGGCACCACCATCCGGACCGGGAAGCCGTGCTCGACCGGAAGCGGCTCGCCGTTCATGCCGACCGCCAGCAGCGCGTCCCGCCCGTCGCGCAGCGCGGCGGTGGGGGTGCCGCAGGTCCAGCCGTCGACCGACCGGCCGACGACCTGGTCGGCGTCCTCGTCCGGCTCGACCTCGTCCAGCAGTTCCCGCAGGGGTACGCCGAGCCAGCGGGCGTTGCCGATCAGGTCCCCACCCACCTCGTTGGAGACGCAGGCCAGCGTGACGTACCGCTCGACCAGTGGCCGGGCCAGCAGGTCGGCGTAGCTGTAGGTGCGCTCGTTACCGACCCGCCCGTGAATGCGCAGCCGCCAGGTGTCCGGGTCCACCTGGGGCACCACCAGCGCGGTGTCGATCCGGTAGAACCCGAAGTTCGAGGTGACGTAGGGCGCGAGCTGTGTCAGCGAGAGGTCCGCGCCCGCCGGCACGGCCGGCGCTGGGGCAACCGGCGGGGGCAGTCGGATGGCGTCCCGAGCGGCGGACACCCCGCGCCGCCCGGCGAGCCACCGCCCACCGAGACCGGCCACCACAGCAGAGCCGAGCAGTACCCCGCTGCCGGTGAGGAACCTCCGCCGCGACTCCGGATCGACTGCCGCAGGCCCGGCCGGCTCGATCGTGGCCGCCGACGGCGGCTCGGCCGGGGTGACCGGGGTGACCGGCTCGGCCCGCGACTCTGGCATCGGGCCGGCGGGCGACACCGACGCGGCGGGGGCGCGGTCGGCAGGGGTGGTGACCAGGGCCAGGGTCCAGCTCGAACGGTCCGGCGATGAACATCCAGAGCACCAGGGCGCCGAGACCGCCGCCGACCAGCGACGGCAGCGCGTCGGCGGCGTCCGCGCCGGAACGGGTCAGTGCGGCGGCCACGCCGAACGCGCCGAACGCGGCGATGCCGGCCAGGCCGAGTGCCAGCCGGCGGACCGCCAGCACGCCGAACAGCGCGGCGAACCCTCCGAGCAACAGTGCCGTGCCGACCAGCAGCGCGACCTTGTCGGCGGTGCCGAAGACGTCGATGGCGAACTGCTTCAACGACTCGGGGACGGCGTCGACGACCACCCCGCCGACCGCGACCAGGGGCGCCGACCGGGGGCCGGTCAGCACTGCCACCGGTTCGGCGATCCCGATCGCGACGGCGGCGGCGGTCACTCCGGCCAACGCGGCGTAGCGCCGCGACGTGGTGCTCATCGGCCCAGTGTGCGCGATCATCTTGCCCGGTCGCCAACAACGTCAGCGTCCGGTAATGACCGGCAAGACGAGCCGGGGCACACCGCCGTACGACGGTGTGCCCCGGAACGGGTGTCGCTACCGGGTCAGAAGCCCGGGCCGTGCTGGTGGCCGTGACCGTGGCCGTGCCCACCGGCGGCGGCCGGTTCGGCCTGCTCCGGCTTCTCCACCACGAGGCTTTCCGTGGTGAGCAGGAGACCCGCGATCGAGGCGGCGTTGGTGACCGCGTTGCGGGTCACCTTCACCGGATCGATGATGCCGGCCTTGACCAGGTCGACGTACTCGTCCTTGGCAGCGTCGAGGCCGTGGCCCCACTTCAGGTCGGCGACCTTCTGCGTCACGACGTAGCCGTCGTGACCGGCGTTCTGTGCGATCCAGCGCAGCGGCTCGACGAGCGACTTGCGCACGACCGAGACGCCGACCTTCTCGTCACCGGTGAAGCCCAGGTCGTCGTCGAGCACCGAGCGGATCTGCACCAGGGCGGCGCCGCCGCCGGGCACGGTGCCCTCCTCGACCGCAGCCTTGGTCGCCGCGATGGCGTCCTCGATGCGGTGCTTGCGCTCCTTCATCTCGACCTCGGTGGCCGCACCAGCCTTGATGACGGCGATGCCACCGGAGAGCTTCGCCAGCCGCTCAGCCAGCTTCTCCCGGTCCCAGTCGGAGTCGGAGGCCTCGATCTCCTTGCGGATCTGGGACACCCGGTCGGCGACGTCGGCCTTCTGGCCGCCGCCGTCGACGATCGTGGTGTTCTCCTTGTCGACCACGACGCGCCGAGCGGTGCCGAGCACCTCCAGGCCGACCTGGTCGATCTTGTAGCCCAGCTCCGGGGCGACCAGCTCGGCGCCCGTGGAGATCGCGATGTCCTGGAGCATCGCCTTGCGCCGGTCACCGAAGCCCGGGGCCTTGACCGCGCAGACCTTGAGGGTCTTGCGCAGCGCGTTGACCACCAGGGTGGAGAGCGCCTGGCCGTCCACGTCCTCGGCGATGATCAGCAGGGGCTTGCTGTTCTGCAGGACCTTCTCCAGCAGCGGCAGCAGCTCCTCGATCGCCGAGATCTTCTGGGTGGTGACCAGGATGTACGCGTCCTCAAGGACGGACTCCTGACCCTCCAGGTCGGTGACGAAGTTCGGCGAGATGAAGCCCTTGTCGAACTGGAGACCCTCGGTCACTTCCAGCTCGGTGGTGAGCATCGAGCCTTCCTCGACGGTGATGACACCGTCGCGGCCGACCCGCTCCATCGCCTCGGCGATCAGATCGCCGATCGTGGCGTCCTGCGCGGAGATCGTCGCCACGTTCGCGATCGACTCCTTGCTGGTGACCTCGGCGGCACGGCCGAGCAGCGCCTCGGAGACCTTCATGGCCGCCGCGTCGATGCCCCGCTTGAGGCCGGCCGGGTTGGTCCCGGCGGTCACGTTGCGCAGACCCTCGCGAACCATCGCCTGGGCCAGCACGGTCGCGGTGGTGGTCCCGTCGCCGGCGACGTCGTTGGTCTTGGTCGCCACCTCCTTGACCAGCTGCGCGCCAAGGTTCTCGTACGGGTTGGTGAGCTCGATCTCCTTGGCGATGGTCACACCATCGTTGGTGATCGTCGGCGCACCGAATTTCTTGTCCAGGACGACGTTGCGCCCGCGCGGGCCGAGGGTGACCTTGACCGTGTCGGCGAGGGCGTTGACACCGTGCTCCAGCAGGTGCCGGGCGTCGTCCGAGAAGCTCAGGATCTTCGCCATATATGTCCCTTCGAAGCGCCATTGCCCCGGCCCGGCGAGCCGGACCGGGGCAATGTCACTGATCGGTTGGTTACTTCTCGATGACCGCGAGGACGTCGCGGGCGGAGAGCACCAGGTACTCCTCGCCGGCGTACTTGACCTCGGTGCCGCCGTACTTCGAGTAAAGGACGGTGTCGCCGACCTGCACGTCAACCGGAACCCGGTTGCCGTTGTCGTCGACGCGCCCCGGGCCGACAGCGAGGACAGTGCCCTCCTGCGGCTTCTCCTTGGCGGTGTCGGGGATCACGATGCCCGACGCAGTGGTGGTCTCAGCCTCGTTCGCCTGGACCACGATGCGGTCCTCGAGCGGCTTGATCGCAACCTTGGTCGCGGTAGTCACGGGCATACCCTCCTGGGGTACTGGTTTCGTTGCTGGTCGGCGGGGCCAACCAGCGTCAATTGCCTCATGCCACCGGGCGGGACCGTCGTCGCGGGTGCCGGTCCGCCTGGCGTGCGCGCCCGGGTCGCGAGACCCGGAAGCTGGCACCCTCAGGGTGAGAGTGCTAATCGCAGGTTATTCCGTGGCTAGCACTCCGTCAAGGAGAGTGCCAGCGAGTCGCGCCCCGCCAGCCCGGATTTCCGGGTCGACCCGGACAATGACCGGGTGGATCTCGATCAGCTGGCGGCGCTGCGTACCCCCGAGGGGTCGGCCGCGCTCACGGCGGCGACCGGGCTGGCCGGCGGTGATCCGCTGGCTGCGGCGTCGGCGCTGCGCGCGGCCGGGGTGCCGCCGACGTTGGCCGCGGCGGCACTCACTCAGGCCGAGCTGCGCCATCGGGCGATCGGCAAGTTCGGCCCGGCCGCCGCTGGGATGTTCCTCACCCGCCCCGGCCTGGAGCAGGCCACCCGCCGGGTGGTCGCCGACCGGCGGGCCGCCCGGCTTCACGCGGCCGGCGTGCGCACCCTGGCCGACCTCGGGTGCGGCCTCGGCGCCGACGCGCTGGCCGCCGCCCGCGCCGGCATCCGGGTGTACGGGGTGGAGGCCGACCCGGTGACCGCCGCGATGGCCGCCGCCAACGCCGCGGCGGCCGGGCTGGCCGAGCTGTTCACGGTCGAGTGCGGCGACGCCACCGCGTTCGACGTCTCCCGGGTCGACGGGGTCTTCTGCGACCCGGCCCGCCGAGCGACCGGCACCGGGCGCCGGATCTTCGACCCACGCGCCTACTCGCCACCGTGGGATTTCGTCACCGGGTTGGCCGAGCGGGTGCCGCGCACCGTGGTGAAGGTCGCGCCGGGCCTGGACCACGCGCTCATTCCGGCCGGCGCGGAAGCGGAGTGGGTCGGCGTGGACGGCGACCTGGTCGAGGCCGCACTCTGGTGCGGCGAGCTGGCGGGGGTGCCCCGCCGCGCCACGCTCTACCGCCAGGTGGGTGCCGAGGTGCATCGCCACCAGCTCACCGGCTCGGGTGCCGACGAGGCGCCGGTCGGGCCACCCCGCCGATACCTGTACGACCCGGACTCGGCGGTCGTCCGCGCGCACCTCGTCGCCGAACTGGCCACCGAACTGGACGCGACCCTCGGCGACCCGAGCATCGCGTACCTGTACGCCGACCACCCGACCCGCACCCCGTACGCGCGCTGCCTGGAGATCACCGACGTGCTGCCGTTCTCGCTCAAGCGCCTGCGGACGCTGCTGCGGGACCGTCGGGTGGGCCGGGTGGAGATCCTCAAGCGTGGTTCCGCGCTCACCCCGGAGCAGCTCCGCCGGGACCTGCGGCTGGCCGGGGACGCGGCGGCGAGTCTGGTGCTCACCCGGGTTGGCGGAGCGCCGACGGTGCTCGTCGGCCGACCGGTCGACTAGCGTCGCTGACGTGGCAGGACAGGGCACGCCGGCAACGGCACTGTTGGTCAAGCGGGGAGTCGCGCATCGCACCCACCCGTACCGGGTGGCGCCGGACGCACCGAACTACGGCGCCCTGGTGGCGGCGGCGCTCGGCGTGGCACCGGAGCGCGTGTTCAAGTCGCTGGTGACCGAGGTCGACGGCGCGCTCACCGTGGCGGTCGTTCCGGTCACCGGCGAGCTGGATCTCAAGGCGCTCGCGGCAGCGGTTGGTGGCAAGCGGGCGGTGCTGGCCGACCGGGCTGTCGCCGAGCGGGCCACCGGCTACGTACGCGGGGGGATCAGCCCACTCGGGCAGCGTCGGCGGTTGCCCACCGTGCTGGACGATTCCGCACTGGGCCTCCCGACGATCTACATCTCGGCTGGTCGGCGCGGCCTGCAACTCGAACTGGCCGCGGCGGATCTGGTGACGCTGACCGACGCCCGCACGGCCCCGCTGCAGAGCCGCTGACGGCTTTCATTACGGCCGACTCCTCCTGGGTAGCCGAGAAGTAACAGTCGCGTTGCTGAATTGTTATCGCTCCCAACAAACTTGGCACCTGCGCAGTCTTGTGGAGCCGGTGTGACGCGAAATACGTTGCCGGACACAACAAAACAACACCTCCCCCACCCCCGAAAGGACCCTGCACATGCGTAAGGGGATCCTCACCATCGCCGCCGTGGGCCTGCTCACGACCGGCGGCTTGACCGCCTGTGGCGACGACTCCGGCGACGACGCGACCACCTCCGCCAAGACCCCCAAGATTGGCGTGATCCTCCCCGACAGCAAGTCCTCCTCCCGTTGGGAGACCGCGGACCGTCGGTTCCTGAAGGAGGCGTTCGAGGCCGCTGGCGTCAAGTACGACATCCAGAACGCCCAGAACGACAAGACCGCCTTCCAGACCATCGCCGACCAGATGATCACCGGCGGCGTGACCGCTCTGATGATCGTCAACCTGGACTCCGGCACCGGCAAGGCCGTGCTCGACAAGGCCAAGTCGCAGGGCGTCGCCACCATCGACTACGACCGGCTCACCCTCGGCGGCTCCGCCCAGTACTACGTCAGCTTCGACAACGAGACCGTCGGCAAGCTCCAGGGCGAGGGTCTGGCGAAGTGCCTGACCGAGAAGGGCGCCAAGAACCCCGTCGTGGCGTACCTGAACGGCTCCCCCACCGACAACAACGCCACCCTGTTCAAGGCCGGCTACGACTCGGTGCTCAAGCCGAAGTTCGACGCCAAGGAATACACCAAGGGCCCCGAGGACGCGGTGCCGGCGTGGGACAACGCGCAGGCCGCGACGATCTTCGAGCAGCAGCTCACCAAGGCCAATGGCAAGATCGACGGCGTGCTGGCCGCCAACGACGGTCTCGGCAACGCGGCCATCTCGATCCTGAAGAAGAACAAGCTCAACGGCAAGGTGCCGGTGACCGGGCAGGACGCCAGCACCGAGGGCCTGCAGAACATCCTCGCCGGTGACCAGTGCATGACCGTCTACAAGGCGGTCCGGGAAGAGGCAAAGGCCGCCTCCGACCTGGCCATCGCGCTCGCCAAGGGTGAGAAGAAGGACACCGGCCAGACGGTGAAGGACGGTGACCGGGACGTCCCCTCGGTGCTGCTCACTCCGAAGGCCATCTACAAGGAGAGCGTCAAGGACGTCATCGCCGACGGCTACGTGACCAAGGAAGAGGTCTGCACCGCGGCGTACACCAAGTTCTGCGCCGAAGCCGGCATCAGCTGACCGACGCCGCAGTACCCGCCGGGACGACCATCGCCGCCCGGCACGGGAGCACCCCTCCCGTGCCGGGCGGCGCCCGCCGGACGGGCCCCGACCCTCCCTTAAGAAGGAGACCCCCGTGTCCGCGACCCCCCTGCTGGAACTCCGCGGGATCGACAAGAGCTTCGGTCCCGTCCAGGTGCTCCGCGACGTCGCCCTGACCGTCCACCCGGGCGAAGTGACCGCACTGGTCGGCGACAACGGCGCCGGCAAGTCGACCCTGGTGAAGTGCATCAGCGGCATCCACCCCACCGACGCTGGCGAGTTCCTGTTCAACGGTGAACCGGTACATATCGGCAGCCCTCGCGACGCCGCCGCACTCGGCATCGAGGTCGTCTACCAGGACCTCGCGCTCTGCGACAACCTGGACATCGTGCAGAACATGTTCCTGGGCCGGGAGAGGCGCAGCGGCATCGTCCTGGACGAGCCGACCATGGAACAGCTCGCCGCCGAGACGCTGGCAGGGCTCTCCATCCGCACCGTCACCTCGCTGCGTCAGCACGTGTCCAGCCTCTCCGGCGGCCAGCGCCAGACCGTAGCCATCGCCAAGGCGGTGCTGTGGAACAGCAAGCTCGTCATCCTGGACGAGCCGACCGCCGCGCTCGGCGTCGCACAGACCGCCCAGGTGCTCGAACTGGTCCGCCGCCTCGCCGACAACGGCCTGGCCGTGGTGCTCATCTCGCACAACATGAACGACGTCTTCGCCGTCTCCGACCGGATCGCCGCGCTCTACCTCGGCCAGATGGTCGCCCAGGTGAAGACCACCGACATCACCCACGCCCAGGTGGTCGAGCTGATCACCGCCGGGCGCTCGGGCGGGCTCGGCCTCGCCACCGACCCGGGCAGCAACGGCGACGGCCCGCAGCCGGCCGACTCGACCTCAGGAGGCGTCCGATGACCACCACCGCCGTGCGGAAGGACGGCCCCGCGTCCGTCACACCCCCGCCGACCGTCGGAGGCCACGTCCGCAACTACCTCAGTCGGGTACGCGGTGGCGACGTCGGCGCGCTACCGGCCGTGCTCGGCCTGATCGTGCTCTGCACCGTCTTCGCGATCATGCGGCCGTCGTCGTTCCTGTCGGCAGGCAACTTCGCCAACCTCTTCACCCAGGGTGCGGCGGTCACGCTGATCGCGATGGGCCTGGTCTTCGTGCTGCTGCTCGGCGAGATCGACCTCTCCGCCGGCTTCGCCAGCGGCGTCTGCGCGGCGGTGCTGGCCAATGTGGTCACCGTGCTCGGCTACCCCTGGTGGGTCGCCGTGCTCGCCGCGGTCGCCACGGGTGTGGTGATCGGCACCGCGCTCGGCATGCTCGTCGCGAAGATCGGCATCCCGTCCTTCGTGGTCACTCTCGCCGGTTTCCTCGCCTTCCAGGGCGTCGTGTTGCTGCTCGTCAAGGAGGGCACCAACATCTCCGTCCGCGACGAGGTGCTGGTCGCCATCGCCAACCGCAACCTCGCCCCCACGCTGGGCTGGGCACTGACCGCCCTCGCGGTCCTCGGCTACGCGGCGGTGCAACTGCTGCGCCACCGCAACCGGGCGGCCCGTGGTCTGATCACCGACCCGATCGCGGTGGTGGCGCTGCGGATCGGCGGGCTCGCCGTCATCCTCGGCACCGCGGTGTACGTGCTCAACCTGGAGCGCAGCCGCAACGTCCTGATCAGCTCACTCAAGGGTGTGCCGATCGTGGTGCCGATCATCGTGGTGCTGCTGGTCATCTGGACCTTCGTGCTGCAACGCACCAGCTACGGCCGGCACATCTACGCCGTGGGCGGCAACCGGGAAGCGGCCCGCCGGGCCGGCATCGACGTCGACCGGATCAGGATCTCGGTCTTCGTGATCTGCTCGTCGATGGCCGCCATCGGTGGCATCGTGGCGGCCAGCCGAGCCAACTCCGTCGACCCGAACACGGGGGGCAGTAACGTACTGCTCTACGCGGTCGGCGCGGCGGTGATCGGCGGCACCAGCCTCTTCGGCGGCAAGGGCCGGGTCCTCGACGCCGTGCTCGGCGGCGCGGTGGTCGCGGTCATCGAAAACGGAATGGGCCTGATGGGTTACAGCGCGGGAGTCAAGTACGTGGTCACCGGCGTCGTGCTGCTGCTCGCCGCCAGCGTCGACGCGCTCTCCCGCCGTCGCGCGGCAGCCACCGGCACCCGCTGACCGCGGGAGGTAGCACCACGATGCGCCCAGGACCGAGCCAGGACGACGTCCGGCGGCAGAACCTCGGGGCTCTGCTGAGGCATGTGCACGTCCACGGGGCGACCACGCGCGCCGAACTGACCACCACGCTGGGTCTCAACCGCAGCACCATCGGTGCGCTCACCGCCGACCTGTCCGCGGTGGGGCTGGTCAGCGAAGGCGCACCGAAGGAGACCGGCCGGGCCGGGCGACCGTCACTGGTCGTCCGGCCCGAGTCGGCCCGGGTCTACGCGTACGCGTACTCGGTGGAGGTGGACCGGCTGCGCGCCGCCCGGATCGGGCTGGGCGGGGCGGTCCTGGACCGCCGGGATCTGGACCGACCGCGCGGACTGCTGGCCGCGGAGGCAGCGCCACTGTTGGCCGGCGCGGTCAAGGAGATGCAGCAGATGGTGCCGCCCGACGCGATCTGCGTCGGTGCCGGCGTCGCGGTCTGCGGCATGGTCCGCCGCGACGACGGCCTGGTCCGGCTCGGCCCGACCACCGGCTGGGTGGATGAGCCGATCGGCGCGGCACTCGGCGCCGAGTTGGGCATCGACGTGCCGGTCACGGTGGGCAACGTGGCCGACGTGGCCGCGTTCGCCGAGCACACACGGGGTGTGGCGGCGAACTGCGACAACGTCCTCTACCTGTACGGCGACGTCGGCGTCGGTGCCGGCATCATCGCCGGTGGGCGCCGGCTGACCGGGCACGGTGGGTACGGCGGCGAGGTCGGCCACATGAAGGTGGTCCGCGACGGCAGGCCCTGTGAGTGCGGCTCCCGGGGCTGCTGGGAGACCGAGATCGGCGAGCACGGTCTGCTCCGGGCTGCCGGACGCTCCGACGCCCGGGGCCGCGACGCGCTGCTGGCAGTCTTCGATGCCGCCGACCGGGGTGACGCGCGGGCCCAGACGGCCGTCCGCCAGGCCGGCGACTGGCTCGGCTTCGGGGTGGCCAACCTGGTGAACGTCTTCAACCCTGAGATGGTCATCTTCGGCGGCACCATGCGCGACCTCTATCTCGCTTCGGCGGCCCAGGTCCGCAGCCGGCTCAACTCCAACGCGCTCGGTGCCTGCCTGGAACACGTCCGACTGCGTACGCCGAAACTGGGCGAGGACGCACCTCTGGTCGGGGCCGCCGAGTTGGCCTTCGAACGACTCCTCGCCGACCCCCTCGACGTGGGCTGATCCGCGTACGCTGTCCGGCGTGGATGTCGAGCTGCGCGCCTCCGACGACGACCGCAACCGGGTGGTCGCCGAGCTGCACCGGCACACAGCGGCGGGCCGGCTGACCCTGGACGAGTTCTCCGATCGGGCGGGTGCAGTGTGGACAGCGCGCACCCTCGGTGACCTGGCCGCGCTGACCCGCGACCTTCCGACCCTGCCCGACCAGGCCGTCGGCAGTGGCCCCGTCGAGCACGGGCGTCGAGAGCTGCTGATGCTTTTCGCCGCCGCCGCGCTCACCCTGCTGCTGCTCGGCGGCTTTCTCGCCGTCACCCGCACCCTTTGATGAACTGATCGCGCGATCAGTCCGTACCAGTGGGCGGACGGGCAGCCGGCAGAGTATGGCTGCCCGGTCCAGACGCGTTTCGGTCCGGACCGAGGAGGCACCACAGACATGGCACCGCTCAGATCCGCCCGTCGCTGGCTGGGCAACCGGACCCACCGGGCGGCGATGCTGCTCATCGCAATCGTCGCGGCGGTCGGTGTCCTGCCCGGCGTGGCCGTCGCCGCGCCCGCTGGCGGTGGCCAGCAGCTCAACGCCGCCGACATGACGCTGCTCAACGGGGTGCGCCTGGCCGGGCTGTGGGAGATGCCGGCCGGTCAGATGGCCGCCGAGAAGGGGCAGTCGGCCAAGGTCCGGGAGATCGGCGCCGGCATCGCCACCGAGCACCAGAAGCTCGACCAGCTCGTCGTGGACGCGGCCAACAAGCTGGGCGCGAGCATCCCCAGCGAGCCGACCGCCGAGCAGAAGGGCTGGCTGGCGGAGATGCAGAAGGCCTCCGGCGCCCGGTTCGACCAGATCTTCGTCACCCGGCTCCGGGTGGCCCACGGCAAGATCTTCCCGGTGATCGGCGCGGTGCGGGCCAGCACCCGGGACGCCACCGTCCGCAAGCTCTGCGACGACGCCAACGGCTTCGTCATGCACCACATGCAGATGCTGGAGAGCACCGGGTTGGTCCGCTGGCCGGAGCTGCCGCCGGCCGCGCTGCCCGCCCCCGGTGACGACGGGCTGCTGGCCGCCGCCGCTGCCAACGCCGGCCCGCAGGTCGGAGTCAGCAGCACCGTCGTCTGGTTGGTCTTCCTCGCCGCGCTGGGCACCGGCGGAATCGCCACCTACCGGATGCTGCGCCGCAACTGATCATCGGCGGTGGCCTCGTTGGTGGCTCGCGTCAGCGGTCGACCTGGGTGAAGTCCCAGGAGTGCGGCGCGCGGGCCACCAGCAGGGCAGGCGGATCAGGCAGCGGACGCGGATTGCTGCGCCACTTGGAGATGACCACCACACGGTGGTCGGTGGAGGAGAAGACCTCGCTGGAGACGTGCAGCGGGTCATGTTCCAACTCGGGCAGGGCGGTGTCGCACACCCAGGTGATCAGATCCGCCACGCCGTACGCCTCGGCGCGCGCCTCCCACATCCGCACGATCATGTCCGCCGCTCCCGTCACACGCTGACCGTGGTCAACGGCAGTGCGGAGTCGGCCGGCAGGTCCAGTCGGCTCGGCGCGACCCCCGCGGCGACCAGGTGCGACCCGAGCGCGGCCACCATGGCACCGTTGTCGGTGCACAGCTTCGGCCGGGGCACCCGGACCTGGATGCCGTACTTCTGGGCCCGCTGCTCGGCCAGCACCCGCAGCCGCGAGTTCGCCGCCACTCCCCCGCCGATCACCAGGGTGTCGATCCCGTTCGCGCGGCAGGCAGCGATCGCCTTGCTGGTCAGGACATCACAGACCGCCTCCTGGAAGGACGCGGCCACGTCGGCCACCGGCACCGGCTCACCGGCACGTTGACGCGCCTCGACCCACCGGGCCACCGCCGTCTTCAGCCCGGAGAACGAGAAGTCGTACCGGTGGGCGGCGAGATCCTTCGCGGCGGTCAGACCGCGTGGAAAGGCAATCGCCGCAGAGTCGCCGGCCCGGGCCTCCCGGTCGATGGGCGGGCCGCCCGGAAACGGCAGCCCGAGCAGCCGGGCGACCTTGTCGAACGCCTCGCCGGCCGCGTCGTCGATGGTGGCGCCCAGCGGGGTGACACCCCGGGCGAGGTCATCGACGAGCAGGAGCGACGAGTGGCCGCCGGACACCAGGAGCGCGATGGCGGGTTCGGGCAGAGGCCCATGCTCAAGCGTGTCCACCGCGACGTGGGCGGCAAGGTGATTGACGCCGTACACCGGCTTCTCGGCGGCGAGCGCGTACCCCTTCGCGGCGGCGACGCCGACCAGCAGCGCGCCGGCCAGACCAGGCCCAGCGGTGACCGCGATCGCGTCGATGTCGGCCAGCGTGACGCCGGCCTCGGTCAGTGCCCGGTCCATGGTCGGCACGATGGCCTCCAGGTGTGCCCGGCTGGCCACCTCGGGCACCACACCCCCGAACCGGGCGTGCTCCTCGACACTGGAGGCGAGCGCGTCGGCCAGCAGGGTGTGCCCCCGCACGATGCCGACGCCGGTCTCGTCGCAGGAGGTCTCGATACCCAGGATCAGCGGTTCGTCAGCCATGGTCGTGTGGTCCGTCCCCGGTCGGCTCGGCGTCGCGCCGCATCACCAGCGCGTCGGTGTTGCTTGGTTGGTAGTAGCCGCGCCGCACCCCGATCGGCTCGAAACCGTACGTCGCGTAGAGCCGCTGAGCGGCGGCGTTGTCCACGGCGACCTCCAGCAGGGTGCTGCGGGCGGCGCGTCGGGCCGCCTCGGCGAGCAGATTCTCCAGCAGGGCACGGCCTACGCCGCGCCGCTGGGCGTCCCGGCGGACGGCGATGTTCTGCACCCACACCTCGTCCGGCGGAGCACCGGCGAGCCCGGCGTAACCGAGCACCGAACCGTCCGCGTCCACGGCGACCCGGTAGTGGTGCCCGTTGGCCAACTCGTTCCAGAACATGCCCGGCGACCACTGCTCGGCGCCGAAGAGGTCCGCCTCGATCAGCAGCACGTCGTCGATGTGCCACCAGCGGAACGGGTCGAGCCGTACCGCCGTCACCGTGGCACCTCTGTTCGCGACTGCGGGGCTCGCAACCCCGGCTCACTCCTCGCGCTCACGGAAGGACCGGTTTGCGGCTGATCGCCGCCACCGCGTCCGGGCGGCGCAGGTAGAGGGGGGTGAGCCGCTCACTGGACGTGCCCGCCCGGATCCGCTCGGCGGCGAGCAGCGCCAGCACGGTGGCATCCGGGTATCGCGGTTCGACCCGCACGGGCAGATCCAGGGTCTCGGCGTACCGGTGCGCCCCGTCGCCGACCGCGATCGTCACGCCCAACTCCCGGGCTCGCGCCGCGGCCACCACCGGCGTGGACACCTCCGGCCCGACGATCCGCTGGCCGGCGCCGTCATAGACGGCCCAGTAGAGCTCCTTGCGCCGGGCGTCGCTGGCGGCCAGCACCGGCTCGCCGGACGCCGCCGGGTAGCCGATGGCATCCAGCGAGCAGACACCGTACGTGGGGATGCCGAGCACCTGGCCCATCGTCGCGGCGGTGACCAGGCCGACCCGCAGCCCGGTGAACGGCCCCGGGCCGAGCCCGGCGACGATGGCGGTCAGGTCACGCGGGCGCGCGTCGGCGTCGGCGAGGACCGCATCCACCTGGGGCGCGAGGAGTTCGCCATGCGCGCGGGCGTCGACCGTGCACCGGTGCGCCCGGGACACCACGTCGTTTGCCGAGACCTCCACCAGCGCTGCGGTCACCGCAGGGGTCGAGCTGTCCACCACGAGTACGAGCACGGTAAGCCAGCCTAGCCGCCCCACCGCCACCGCCGGTCACGCCCCGCCCCGACGCACAGCCACCTCGCCCATGGTGGGCGCAGTTACCCGGTGGTGCCGCTGGTCGCGCCGGAGCTGACCGAGCCGCGGGCCGCCGAGCTACTGCGCCGCTACCGAGACCGGCAACAGACCAGCGGAGACTGAGCCAGTGCCGGCCGCGCGAGCAGCGGGACGTCGACGACCAGTCAGCCGGCGGTGCGTTCCCACTCGATGGTGGGCAGACCGGCGTCGGCGAGCGCCTTGTTGGCGGCGCTGAACGGGCGGCTGCCCAGGAAGCCGCGCGGATTCATCGGGCTGGGATGCCCGGCCTCCAGAACCACGTGCTGCGGGTTGGTGACCAGGGCGGCCTTCTTGCGCGCGTAGCCACCCCAGAGCAGGAAGACCACCCGGGTTTCCCGCGCGTCGAGCGCCCGGATGGTGGCGTCGGTGAACTCCTCCCAGCCGCGGTTGGCGTGCGAGCCGGGCGTGGCCTCACGGACAGTGAGGACGGAGTTGAGCAACAGCACGCCCTGCGCCGCCCAGCCACCGAGGTTGCCGCCACGCGGCTTCGGCACGCCGAGATCCTCGCTTAGTTCCTTGAAGACGTTGCGCAGCGACGGCGGCACGGTCACGCCCTCCTGCACGCTGAAGCTGAGCCCGTGCGCCTGCCCCGCCTTGTGGTAAGGGTCCTGCCCGAGGATGAGAACCCGGCAGTCGGCCGGCGCGCAGAGTCGGTAGGCCGAGAAGAGGTCCTCGACCGGCGGGAAGACGGTGCGGCTGGCGTATTCCCCCGCGACGAACGCGGCCAGCTCCGCGGTGCGGGACGGGTCGAGGTGCGGGGTGAGCACGGTGCGCCAGTCCTGCGGCAGCAGCGCCGGCAGGTCCAGGGTGGGGACGTCGTCGGACATCGGCAACCTCTCGTAGTCGATCGCCATCTTCCTACCAGTCGCCACTGACATCGCACGGCACCGGTGGCGGGCGAGGAGTCGACCCGCAGAAGTTACCGGAGCGTAACTTACTGGCCAGTCACTTGTGGTACGGGTCACTGCTACCTTGAATTCACCTCCATCAATGCTTATGAGGAGTGATCTGTGAGCCACAGGAACCCCCGTCCCCGTTTCACTCTCCACACCACGCAGTCGACGATCTCCCCCCGCCGTCGGCAGGCATCGGCCAGCATGCGCGTGCTGGTCATCGCGGCGGCAGCGGCAGTCTGCCTGGGCGTGCCCGGTGCACCGGCCGCCGCCTCCGACGGGTCGGCACCCGTCGTCTCCCGCGGTGTCACCATCCCCGCCTTCTACAACCCGCCGGCTCAACTGCCCGCCGCCAACGGCACGTTGATCCGCAGCGAGCCCATGCCTCTAGGCCTGAGCATTCCCGGGCTCGACGGTCGCCCGATGCCGGGCACGGCCACCCGCCTGATGTACCGGTCCACCGACTCCAACGGCCTGGCTGTCGGGGTGACCGGCGCCTACATCGAACCGTCGGCGGCGTGGCGGGGCAGCGGCCCACGCCCGCTGGTGGCCGTCGCCTCCGGCACCATGGGCCAGGGCGACCAGTGCGCGCCCTCGCTGGCGTTGCAGTACCCGTTGACCCTGAGCGGCGATACCGTGTCGGTCGGCTACGAGGCCCTGGCCATCTACCGCCTCCTCTCCACCGGCGCGGCGGTCGTCGTCACCGACTACGTCGGCCTGGGTGGCACCGACCGGGTGCACACCTACGTCAACCGCCTCGACCAGGGGCACGCCCTGCTGGACGCGGCCCGCGCCGCGCGCGCCGTGCCGGGCGCATCGGTCACCCGGGAATCCCGCGTCGGCCTGTACGGCTACAGCCAGGGCGGCGGCGCCAGCGCCGCGGCCGCGGAACTTCAGCCCACCTACGCACCAGAGGTGCCACTGGCCGGCAGCTACGTCGGCGCGCCGCCCGCCAACCTGAACTCGGTGCTCAAGGGCATCGACGGCAGCGCCCTGGCAGGTGCGCTGGGCTGGTCGATGAATGGCTTCGCCCAGTCCGACCCGGCCCTGCGGGACGTCGTCGAGGCGAACATCAACAGCACCGGCCGGGCGGCGCTGAAGGACATGTCGACCATGTGTGTCGGCGACGTGCTCTTCAGTTACGGCTTCACGAAGAGCACCCGCTGGACCACCAGCGGCAAATCCCTCGGCGACGTCATCGCGACCTCACCTCCGGCGCAGGCTGCGCTCGACCGGCAGCGCATCGGCACGCTCAAGCCCGCCGGCCCGGTACGCCTGGCGACCGGCATCCAGGACGACATCGTTCCCCACCAGCAGGCCCGCCAGCTTGCCGTGGACTGGTGCCGCAAGGGTGCCAACATCACGTACGAGGCCATCAGCCTGCCGAACCTCGGGGACAAGATCCTCACCAACCACCTGGTTCCGCTCATCACCGATCAGGGCGACGCGGTGTCCTGGATGGCCGACCGCCTCACGGGCCGGACCGCCTACTCCAACTGCTGGACCATGCCCCTTCAGCCCTAGCGCTCCGGATCGACCGAGCCGGCGCCCCTCGTCGATCATGGCGAGGGGCGCAGGGCCGCCAGCCGCCGGGCCCAGTCGCCACCGATCGGGTCCAGCTCGACGATGCGGGTGTCGTCGTCGCGGCGGTCGATGCGGACCCGCAGGTGCGCGTCCACCAACTGCTCCACCAGGCCCTCGCCCCACTCCACCACGGTCACCGACTCGTCCACGGATGCGTCGAGGTCCAGGTCGTCGATCTCGGCACGGGGATCGACGGCGTCGCCCAACCGGTACGCGTCGGCGTGCACCAGTGCCACCCGGCCGCCCCGGGCCGGATCGGGGCGGTGCACCCGGGCGATCACGAACGTCGGCGAGGTGATGTCCCCGAGGACACCGAGCCCGGCGCCGACGCCCTGGGTGAGCGCGGTCTTGCCGGCGCCCAGCGGACCGGTCAGCAGCACCAGGTCGCCGGCTCGCAGCAGCCCGGCCAGGCGGCGGCCGAACTCCCGAGTGTCCTCGATGGTCGGCAGCTTGACGACGTGACTCACCGTTCCTCCGGCTTCCCGAGTGACTCGAGGAACCGCGCGAGCGCGGCGTTGACCTCGTCAGCGTGCTCCAGCATCACCACGTGACCGCTGTCCTTGATCTTGACGAACTCCGCGTGCGGCAGCCGCCGGACGATCTCCTCGGAGTGGGTCACCGGCGTGATCATGTCCTTGTCGCCGACCACCACCAACACCGGCGTCGCGGCCAACGCCGCGAGAGCCGGGAAGCGCGAGTGAGTGGCCAGGGTCCGCAGATAGCGGGTCACCGTGTCGGCCGACGTCCGAGAGTTCATCGTCTCCACATAGGACACCAGCGTAGGGCTGGGCTTTCGGGTGCCGAAGCCATACTTGCGGGTCAACAGCCAGGCCACGTTCGACGTCGACTTGCGGGCCTTCTCGATCACCGGTCCGCCGTACCGGGTGGCGTTGCTGACCATGTACAGCACCGGGCCACCGACCCGACCGAGCAACGCGGGCGCGACCAGCTTGGTCTCCGCGATGAGCCCGCCCGACGTGGCCATCAGGACGGTGCCCACCACCCGGTCACCGAACAACTCCGGAAACAGCTCGGCGAACGCCATGATGGTCATACCGCCCATCGAATGGCCGACCAGCACCAGCGGCCCGTCCGGGGCGGTTCGGTCGATCACCTGGCGCAGCGTCCGGCCGAGCACCGCCAGGTCGTACTCCCCGGACTCCAGCCGACCGGACCGACCGTGACCGGGCTGGTCGTACGCCACGACCCGGTAGTCACCGCGCGCGGCGAGCATCTGGCGCTGGAAGTGGAACGTCCCCATGTCCAGGCAGAAGCCGTGCACCAGCACGACCGTCGGGTGCCCCGGCACCGGCCTGGTCGGCTCGACCACCTCGACGTGGATGTCCGTGCCGTCCGGCAGTTCGAGACGGAACACCTCGTCGTACCGCTGCTCGCCGAACTCCTCGTGCGCGTAGCGGTCGGCCGGGTCGGCCTTGAGGCGGCGGACCAGGGTGCGCTCGGTCGCGACGCCGGCCGCCAGGCCCGCCGCGGCGACCCCGACCGCAGCTCCGACGATCCCCGCGACCCGGCCCACAGCGGTCCGAGGACGCGGAATGCGATAGCTCACGGCCGCTCGCCGTCATAGACCCTGGGCACGCGCGTGCTGCCGAACCGGGTGACGATCTCGTAGTTGATCGTGCCGACCGCCTCGGCCCAGTCATCGGCCGTCGGCTCGCCGTCGACGCCGCTGCCGAAGAGCGTCGCCACGTCGCCGTCGGCCACCGGGTCGTCGCCGCAGTCGATCACGAACTGGTCCATGCAGACCCGCCCCGAGATCGTCCGCCGTGCGCCAGCGAGCTGCACCGGTCCGGTGTTGGAGGCGTGCCGGGGAACCCCGTCGGCGTACCCGAGCGGCACCACCGCCAGGTTCGCGGCGGCTTCCGTCGTGTAGGTGTGCCCGTACGAGACGCCGGTGCCGGCGGGCACCCGCTTGGTGAGCATCACCCGGGCGCGCGCGGTCATGGCCGGCCGCAGCCCGTACGTCTCACCGGCCACCGGGGAGAGACCGTAGATGGCCAGGCCGGGGCGGACCAGGTCGAAATGGGTGTCCGGGCGGGTCAGGGTGGCCGCCGAGTTGGCGAGGTGCCGCCAGCGCGGCCGCAGCCCGGCCCGCTCGACCATGGACAGCCCTTCGTGGAAGACGGCCAGCTGACGGTCGGTCGTGGGGTGACCGGGCATGTCCGCGTACACGAAGTGGCTCCACACGCCGACCACCTCGACCAGGCCGTCGGCCTGCGCCTTCGCGGCGGCGTCCAGCAGCGCCGGCCAGTCGGCGACGGTCGCCCCGCCCCGGGACAGCCCGGTGTCGATCTTCAGGTGCAGGCGGGCCGGACGCCCGGCGAGCCGGCTCGCCTCGATCATCTCGTCCAGCTGCGGCAGGCTGCCCGCGCCCAGGTCCACCCCGGCGCTGACCCCCTCGTGCAGAGGCAGCCCCGGCGCGAGCAGCCAGGCCAGCACCGGCACGGTCACCCCGGCCCGACGCAGGGTGAGCGCCTCGTCGAGGGTGCAGACACCGAGCCAGTCCGCCCCGGCGTCGAGCGCCGCGCGGGCGGCGGGGAGCATGCCATGGCCGTACCCGTCGGCCTTCACCACCGCCATCAGCTCGGCATTGGTGCCGGAGCGGAGTCGGCTCACGTTCTCGCGGATCGCGTCAAGGTCGACGCGTACCTCGGCCTGCCACATGCACCCAGCCTACTTTCCGCAGTGATCAGCGCGGGCGGCGACGCACGCGCCGACCCGCGATCCGGTCACCGCGCCCGGGACCGACACGATCAGCCCAGCCGGGCGAGCACCGGGCGAAGAGCGGTCACCACGTCGGGCGCGGTCACCGGCCCACCCCGGGCCGCCTCCC
The DNA here is from genome assembly GCF_028475105.1 of Micromonospora sp. LH3U1. Lineage (NCBI taxonomy): Bacteria > Bacillati > Actinomycetota > Actinomycetes > Micromonosporales > Micromonosporaceae > Micromonospora > Micromonospora sp. LH3U1. Next base: position 6,254,874 of record NZ_CP116936.1, read on the forward strand.
GGCCTGCGAGCCCATGGAGGTACGCCGCCGAGGCCGCGGCCCGATCGGCGGGCACCCCGGCTGCCAGCAGCGAGCCGAGCAACCCGGCCAGCACGTCGCCGGTGCCGCCGGTGGCCAGCGCCGGAGTGCCGGTCGGGTTGACGTACGCGCGACCGTCCGGCGTGCCGATCACCGTGCGGTCCCCCTTGAGCAGCACCACCGCGTTCATCCAGGCGGCCAGCCGCAGCGCGGCGCCGACCCGGTCGGCGCCGGGCTCCTCCCCGCAGAGTCGCGCGAACTCCCGGTCGTGCGGCGTGACCACGATCGGCGCGTCCCGACCGCGCAGCCGGTCGGCGAGCGAGCCGTCCACCAGCAGGGTCAGCGCGTCGGCGTCGAGCACCACCGGCACCGGGGCGGCCAGCACGGCGCGCAGCTCAGCCGCCGCGTCCCCGCCGGTGCCCAGCCCGGAGCCGCAGACCCAGGCCTGCACCCGGCCCGCGTCGGCGACCCGCTCACTGGCGATCACCGAGGGGTGCTGGTGCAGCACCTCGGCGCGGGCGCTGCCGGCGTAGCGAACCAGGCCGGTCGGTCCGGCCAGAGCGCCGCCCACCGAGAGCACCGCGGCACCCGGGTAGGTCGCCGAGCCGGTGGCCACACCCACCACACCCCGGCTGTACTTCTCCGACGCCGGGCCCAGCTCCGGCCACCAGTCGCTCAGGTCGGACCACTCGGTGACCTGTAGCGCCGGGGTGCCCCGCAGCCACGGCCGCAGCCCGATGTCGACCAGCTCCACCTGCCCGGCCAGGGCGGCGGCCGGCCCGACCACCAGTGCCGGCTTCAGCGCGCCGAACGCCACCGTCACGTCGGCGCGAACCGCGGTCGGCCGCCCGGACGAGGCCAGCGGCACGTGGCCGGTGTCCACCGCGACCCCGCTCGGCACGTCCACCGCCAGCACGGTGGCACGCTCGCCGTCGCGCCCCCGCAGCGCGCCGAGGCCCTGGACCACCTCCTCCGCGCTCGCCCGCAGCCCGCCGGTGCCGCCGATGCCGACGATCCCGTCGAGGACCAGGTCGACCGGGCCGGTCGGTCGCGGCACCAGCTGGCCGCCGGCAGCTCGCAGCGCGTTCAGCCCCGCAGCGTGCGCCCGCCCGGGGGTGAGAAGCAGAGCGGACACGTGGACACCCCGGCGAGCCAGCCGCTCCCCCGCGTACAACGCGTCGCCGCCGTTGTCGCCGGAGCCGACCAGCAGCAGCACCCGGCCGCCGTAGACCCCGCCCCGCTCGGCGAGCAGCAGCGCGGCCCGGCGGGCCAACCCGGCGGCGGCCCGCTGCATCAGCGTCCCCTCCGGCAGGGTGCCCATCAGCCCTGCCTCGGCCGCGCGTACGTCGGCCACCCGCCACACCGATCTCATGCCACCGTGTCCCATCCGTTCGCGGGTGGGCCCGATCGGCCCGCCCGGCCGACGTCATCGTTCCGCGACCACCATCGCCGACGCGATCCCCCCGTCGTGCGACAACGAGAGATGCCAGTGGTTGACCCCACGCGCGTCGGCCGCCGCCGCGACGGTGCCGGAGACGGCCAGCCAGGGGCGGCCATCCTGATCGGGCACGATCTCGCAGTCGTGCCAGCTCAGCCCGACGGGAGCGCCGAGCGCCTTGGCCACGGCCTCCTTGGCGGCGAACCGGCCGGCGAGCGACTCCGGCGACCGCGGGTTGCCGGAGCGGGTGTGCCGCTCGGCCTCGGTGAAGAGCCGATCGGCGAGTGACGGCGTCCGTGTCAGGGCCCGGGCGAACCGGTCGACCAGGACGACATCGATGCCGACAGCGACGATCACCACACCACCCTACCGGCGGTCGAGGCCGCAGATTAGCCGTCGGGCCCGCGGCGGGCAATGCCTGTGGACAGGCCGGGGTACGGCCCAGTGCGGCTGTCCACAGGGCACTCCGGCGCCTTCGGTGCGCGCCTAGCGTCAGCGCGTCGATGCCGATCGTCCACGGGGGTGTGGTCATGACCGATGAGCTGTTCGCCGTCCGGCCGGAGGAGTTGCGGGGCGTCGCCGTGCTGCTCGACGACGAGGCGCACCGGCTGGCGCTGGGCCTCGTCGGGGTGCCCGGGCTGCTGGTGGCGGCGCCCGAGTGGCGAGCTGGCCCAGCTCTGGCCGGGCTGGAGGCCGCCGCGCACACCTGGTTCTGCCGGCTGGGTGGCCGGGTCGCGGCGACCTCCGGTGGGGTCCGGGCGGCCTGCGAGGCGTACGAGACGGTGGACGATCGGGCCGCCGACCGGTTCGCCGCCCTACCCCGGTGAGCGCCGTCGGCTACCGGCGGCTGTGGACAGCCGATCCGGGCGGATGGCGGGCCGCCGGGGCAGCCTGGGCCGGGTTGACCGGGCGGGTCGACCGACGCGTCGGCGAGTTGCGTACGGACGCCGGGCGGTTGCGGGGCGGTTGGTCCGGTGCCGCAGCCACGGCGGCGGACGCCCGGCTCGCCGAGCTGCGTGACGAGTTGACCTCGGTCGCGCCCGCGCTGATCGAGGTCGATCAGGTGCTGGCCGAGTTGGCCGGTCGGCTGACCGTGGCGAAGGCACGGCTCGCCGATGCGGTCGCCCTGGCGGACGCGGCCGGTCTGCTGGTGGACCGCTCGGGCGGGGTGCACGTCGATCCCGCCCGAGCCCGCCCGACCGAGCGGGCCGGCGTGGCTGCGGCCCGGGTGGCGGCAGCCCTGCGGGACGCGCTCGACGAGGCCGAGGCCGCGGACCGGGTCGCCGCCGACCGGTTGGACGAGCTGGCCCGAGCCGCCGGCACCGGTTGGGCGTCCCCGCCACCGCCGGACCGGCCGGCCCCCGGCGCGGCGCCGACGCTGGTCCACGCCTGGTGGGCAGGTTTGACACCGGCGCAGCGACGGTGGCTGATCGGGTACGAGCCGGCCCTGGTCGGCCGGTTGGACGGTGTGCCGGTGGCCGCCCGCGACCAGGCCAACCGGCTGCGGCTCGGAGTCTGGCGGGAGGAGCTGCTGGCCGAGCGGCGGCGGTTGCTGGCCCAGGTGCCGCCGGGGGCACTCGCGTCGGTCCGGCTGCGCGGGGTGGCCGAGCGGTTGGCCGGTCTGGACGCGTTGGGCGGACGACTGGCGGGCGGCGGGGAACCGCGGGCGTACCTGCTGGGGCTGGATGCGGCCGGTGAGGGTCGGATGGTGCTGGCGCTCGGCGACCCGGACCAGGCCAACCGGGTCCTCACCTACGTTCCGGGGATGGGTTCCGGGCTGGACGACGCCCCCGGTGAGCTGGGCAGGGCGGCGCGAGTGCTGGAGCGGTGCACCGCGCTCGCCCCGGGTGAGCGCAGCGCGGCGGTGCTCTGGTTGGACTACGACGCCCCGGATTTCCTGACCGAGGCCACTTCGGCCGGCCAGGCGCGGGACGCCGGCCCGGCGCTGCACCGCTTTCAGGAAGGGCTGCGGGCCAGCCACGATGGGCCACCGGCGCGACAGACCGTGCTCGGGCACAGCTACGGGTCGCTGGTGGTGGGTGTGGCCGCCCGGGAGCACGGGTTGGCCGCCGACGCACTGATCTTCGTCGGCTCGCCCGGGGTCGGCGCGTCGCACGCCGCCGAGTTGGGCGTGCCACCCGGGGAGATCTGGGCGAGCAGCGCCCCCGACGACGTGATCCGGGCAGCCCTTCCAGTGGACGAGTTGGGCCGACGGGCCTTACTGGGTGCGGCTCCGCTGGCCGCCGTGCTGGGCTGGCCCGACCGGACCGGGCATGAGCTGTGGTTCGGTCACGACCCGTCCGATCCCGGCTTCGGCGGTCGGGTCTTCGGCAGTGGGCGAGGCGGGCACACCGGTTACTGGGACCCGGGCAACCCCGCGCTGGACAGGATGGCCCGGGTCGTGCTGGGCGGCTGAGGCTTACTCGACCGTGACCGACTTGGCCAGGTTGCGAGGCTGGTCCACGTCGTGCCCACGGGCTGCGGCGATCTCGGCGGCCAGCACCTGCAACGGCACCGTGGTGACGAGCGGGGCCAGCAGGGTCGGCGTACGCGGCACGTAGATCAGATGGTCGGCATACCGGACGACGGCCTCGTCGCCCTCCTCCGCGATCACGATGGTCCGCGCGCCGCGCGCCCGGACCTCCTGGATGTTGGAGACGACCTTGTCGTGCAGCATGCCCCGGCCGACCGGCGAGGGCACCACGCAGATCACCGGAGTGCCCTCGTCGATCAGGGCGATCGGGCCGTGCTTCAGCTCGCCGGCCGCGAAGCCCTCGGCGTGCATGTACGCCAACTCCTTGAGCTTCAGCGCGCCCTCCAGGGCCACCGGATAGCCGACGTGCCGGCCGATGAACAGCACGGTCGGCTCGGACTTCAGCTCACGGGCCAGCTCGCGCACGGGCTCGATCCGGCCGAGCAGCTCGCGCAGCTTGCCCGGGATCTCCTGCAACTGCGCGACCACCGCGCCCACCTCGTCGGCGAACTTGATCCCGCGCACCTGGGCGAGGTGCAGGCCGATCAGATAGCAGGCGACGACCTGGGTGAGGAACGCCTTGGTGGACGCGACGGCGATCTCCGGCCCGCCGTGGGTGTAGAGCACGGCGTCGGACTCACGGGGAATTGTCGAGCCGTTGGTGTTGCAGATCGCCAGCACCCGGGCCTTCTGCTCCTTGGCGTGGCGCAGCGCCATCAGGGTGTCCATCGTTTCGCCGGACTGCGAGATCACCACGATCAGCGTGGACCGGTCGAGCACCGGGTCGCGGTAACGGAACTCGCTGGCCAGCTCCACCTCGCAGGGGATCCGCGTCCAGTGCTCGATGGCGTACTTGGCGACCATGCCGGCGTGGTACGCCGTGCCGCAGGCCACGATGAAGATCTTGTCGACGTCGCGCAGATCCTGGTCGCTGAGGCGGACCTCGTCGAGGGCGATCTCACCGGTCTCGGTGAGCCGGCCGAGCAGAGTGTCGGCGATGGCCTGCGGCTGCTCCTCGATCTCCTTGAGCATGAACCAGTCGTAGCCGCCCTTCTCGGCAGCCGAGGAGTCCCAGTCGATGTGGAAGTCCTTGCCGGCGGCGGGCTGGCCCTCGAAGTCGGTGATCTCGATGCTGTCACCGGTGATCAGGACGATCTGGTCCTGGCCCAGCTCGACAGCTTCCCGGGTGTGCTCGATGAACGCGGCCACGTCACTGGCCAGGTAGTTTTCCCCGTCGCCCCGGCCGACCACCAGCGGTGAGTTGCGCCGGGCGCCGACGACCGCGCCGGGCACCGAGGCGTCGACGGCGAGCAGGGTGAAGGCGCCCTCCAGTCGCTGGCAGACCACCCGCATGCCGGCGGCGAGCAACTGGGGGTTGTCCGGCTGACCGGCGGCGCGAAGCTCGGTCAGCGCGGCGGAGAGCAGGTGCGCGGCGCACTCGGTGTCGGTGTCGCTGGTGAACTGGACGCCGCCGGCCTCCAGCTCGTTACGGAGCTTGGCGAAGTTTTCGATGATGCCGTTGTGGATGACCGCGACCCGCCCGTCGGGGGCGACGTGCGGGTGGGCGTTGCGGTCGGTCGGGCCGCCGTGGGTGGCCCACCGGGTGTGCCCGATTCCGGTGGTGCCGTCACCGATGCCGATCGGGCTGGCCGCGCAGGAGGTCGGGTCGTCGGCGGCCCGCTCGGACAGCACCTTTTCCAGGTTGGCCAGCTTGCCGGCCTTCTTCTCGGTCAGGAGCTGGTCGTCGCAGACGATGGCGACGCCCGCTGAGTCGTAGCCGCGGTATTCCAGCCGCCGCAGCCCGTCGAGCACGATGCCGAGTGCAGGGCGCGCGCCCGCGTATCCCACGATTCCACACATGGCCCCCAGCCTAACTCAGTTTCACTCACGGTGGGTGCTCGAAAGTCGGGTTATCAATCACGGAATCTGAGCGATTAGTAGCTGGCGGGTCGCAACCGGACGGACTTCCAGGCCCGCTCGTGCCCGGCCCCGGATGACGGGGTTGCGGCGGGCCTTCGGGTACGACAGTCTCTCGGCGGGTTCGGCGCTCCCGTCCACGGCCCGTTCGTCCCATACCCACTCCCGCCCGGAGCAGCCATGTCCGACGCGCCGCCGCCCGATCCGTCCCCCTCGTCCGCACCGGACCCGTCGCCCTCCCCACCACCGCCGGATCCGACGGCCCCGCCCTCCGCGGCTCCGATCCCGCCCTCCTCGGCTCCGATCCCGGCCTCCGACCCGCTGGCCCCGGGCCAGCCGTGGGCACCGCAGGCCCCGTGGACGCCGTCCCCGTGGGCGCCATCCCCGCCGGCCGCGCCGTGGGCGCCGTCTCCGCCAACGACCCAGTGGACGCCCCAACCGCCCTCGACGCCGTGGACGCCGGAACCGCCCACGTCCCCGTGGTCGCCGCCCCCGCCCGACGCCTCGGGCCCGACGCCCGCTGGATCGCCGTCGCCAGCAGGGTGGCCCACGCCCGACGGATCGACACCGCCAGCAGGGTGGCCCACGCCCGACGGGCAGCCGCCATACGCTGGCTGGCCGCCGCCCGGCACCGGATGGCCGCCGCCCGGTTATCCGCCGCCGTACGCCTACCCCGGGTTTCCACAGGTCACCGGCAAGCCGGCCATGGGTGGCGGGCGGGTCGTCGGAATCGTCGTCGCGGTCCTCGTGGTACTTGTCCTCACCGTGTGCGGCTGCCTCTGCGCGGGTGGCCTGCTGATCGACGGGACCAACCCGGACCCGGTCGCCGAAGAGCCGTGGGGCATTCCCGACGACGACGGCTGGACCACCGCCGGGCCGCCCATCCCCAAGCAACCCACCGTGGCGCCAACCCCCACCAAACAGCCGATCACCCGCCCGACCTCGGGGCCGGCCCCGGTGACGGTGGTCTACGAGGTCACCGGAACGGGCGTGGTCGACCTCGCGTACTACGACGCCGAGAGCGACCTCATGCACGTCGACGGCGCGAAGCTGCCCTGGCGCACCACCATCCGGACCAACGGCAAGAGCCGGGTCATGGTGGAGGCCAGATGGGCCGACGATGAGGGTGAGAGACCACTCGACTGCACCGTCACGGTCACCGGCGTAGGCAAGCCAGTCGTCGTCAAGACCCGGGGGTACTGGTCGACCCGTTGCACACCCGAGTGAGGCTGGGGTTCGGCCGGGGGCACCCGTAGGCTGGCGCAGGTGACGACGAGCACCGATGTCGACCCGCTGGTGGCCCGGATGCGGCCGTTCGGCACGACGATCTTCGCCGAGATGTCCGCCCTCGCCGTGCGCACCGGCGCGGTCAACCTCGGCCAGGGCTTCCCCGACACCGACGGCCCACCGGAGATGCTGGCCGCCGCCGCCGAAGCGCTGCGCGGCGGGCAGAACCAGTACCCGCCCGGGCCGGGGATCCCCGCTCTGCGCGCGGCGGTCGCCGCCCATCAGCAACGGTTCCACGACCTGGCGTACGACCCGGACGGCGAGATCGTGATCACCGCGGGCGCGACGGAGGCGGTCGCGGCGAGCATCCTCGCCCTCTGCGAACCGGGCGACGAGGTGGTCTGCTTCGAGCCGTACTACGACTCGTACGCCGCCTCGATCGCGCTGGCCGGTGCGGTCCGGCGGCCGGTGACCCTGCGCCCCACGGCCGACGGCCGGTACGCCTTCGACCCGGCGGCGCTACGCGCGGCGTTCGGTCCGCGCACCCGATTGGTGCTGCTCAACTCACCGCACAATCCGACCGGCAAGGTCTTCACTCCGGCCGAGCTGGCGCTGGTCGCCGAGTTGTGCCAGGAGCACGGCGCGTACGCGGTCACCGACGAGGTGTACGAGCACCTGGTCTTCACCGACGCGGCGAACCCGCACGTGCCGCTGGCCACCCTGCCCGGGATGCGGGAGCGGACGCTGCGCATCTCGTCGGCCGGAAAGACGTTCTCCTGCACGGGTTGGAAGGTCGGCTGGGCGAGCGGCCCGGCGGCGCTCGTCTCGGCCGTGCTGCGGGTGAAGCAGTTCCTCACCTTCGTCAACGCGGCACCGCTGCAACCGGCGGTCGCGGTGGCGTTGGCCCTGCCGGACAGCTACTACACCGGCTTCCGGGACGGGCTCCAACAGCGGCGCGACCAGCTCGTCGGCGGCCTCACCGACGCCGGGTTCGAGGTGCTCAGCCCGGAGGGGACATACTTCGTGACCGCCGACGTCACCGCCCTCGGCGGCCGGGACGGGGTGGAGTTCTGCCGCTCCCTGCCGGAGCGCTGCGGCGTGGTGGCGGTGCCCACCCAGGTCTTCTACGACGACACCGACGCGGGCCGACGGCTGATCCGCTTCGCCTTCTGCAAGCGCCCCGAGGTGCTGACCGAGGCGGTCACCCGGCTGCGCAAACTCTCGACCGAAACTCCCGCGCCGATCTAGGGAAAACCGTCGCCATTGGAGATCCACTCACGACGTTCTGCCCTAGATCGACGGGGGCTGGGGGCTGGGGGCGGGCGGGGGCGGGGGCGGGCGGCGGGCGGGGTGGGGCGGGGTGGGGTGGGTGGGGCTAGGGGTTGTGGGGCTGGCGGTTTGGACTTGCTCGGCGATTCGCTCGGCTACCTCGCGGGCGGTCGCCTCGGTGGCCGCCTCGACCATTACGCGGACCAGCAGCTCGGTGCCCGACGGGCGCAGCAGCACCCGGCCGGTCTCGCCCAGTTCCGCCTCGGCCCGCTCGACCTCGGCGCGGACGGCGGGCGCGTTGGCGCCGACGGTCCGGTCACCGACGGGCACGTTGATGAGGACCTGGGGCAGCTTGGTGACCACGGACGCCAGCTCGGCGAGGGTCTGGCCGGTGGCCGCCATCCGCGCCATCAGGTGCAGGCCGGTGAGCACGCCGTCGCCGGTGGTGGCGTGTGCGGGCATGACGATGTGGCCGCTCTGCTCACCGCCGAGCGCCAGCCCGGAGGCGCGCAGCTCCTCCAGCACGTACCGGTCGCCGACCTTGGTCTCGATCAGCCGGATGCCCTGCGCGGACATGGCCAACCGCAGCCCGAGGTTGCTCATCACGGTGGCCACCAGGGTGTCCTGGGTGAGCGTGCCGGCATCCCGCATGGCCAGCGCGAGGATCGCCATCACCTGGTCGCCGTCGACCTCGTCGCCGTCGGCGGTGACCGCCAGGCAGCGGTCGGCGTCGCCGTCGTGGGCGATGCCCAGGTGGGCGCCGTGCTCGACCACGGCGGCCCGCAGCGCCTCGATGTGGTTGGAGCCGCAGTCGTCGTTGATGTTCAGCCCGTTGGGCTCCGCGTGGATCGCGATGACCTCCGCGCCGGCTTCCCGGTAGGCGACCGGGGCGACCTCGGCGGCGGCACCGTTGGCGCAGTCGACCACGACCTTGATCCCGTCGAGCCGATGCGGCACCGTGCCGACCAGGTGCTGGACGTAGTGGTCCGCGCCATCGAGCAGGTCGTGCACGCGGCCGACGCCGGCGCCGATCGGCCGGTCCCAGGCGGTGGTGGCGTTCGTCTCGACGGCCGCCTCGATCTTCAGCTCGATCTCGTCGGGCAACTTGTGGCCGCCGGCGGCGAAGAGCTTGATGCCGTTGTCCGGCATCGGGTTGTGTGACGCGGAGAGCATCACCCCGAGGTCGGCCTTGGCCTCGGCGGTGAGGAACGCCACCGCGGGGGTGGGCAGCACGCCGACCCGGACCACGTTGGCGCCGGCGCTGGTCAGCCCGGCAACCACTGCGGCCTCCAACATCTCCCCGCTGGCGCGGGTGTCCCGGCCGACCACCGCGAGCGGCGGATGGCTGCGGTCCGTCTCGGCGAGTGTGTGCGCGGCGGCCACGGCCAGCGCAAGTGCCAACTCGGGGGTGAGATCCGCGTTTGCCCGCCCGCGTACGCCGTCCGTGCCGAACAACCGACCCATACCCGCCAACCTCCGTTGCGCACTGCCGATGTGGAGAAAGCGAAACGGCCGACCCACCTCCCCGTAGCGGGGAGGCGGACCGGCCGTCCGTCAGAAGTACAACGCGCTGGTGAAGATCAGCGCTTCGAGTACTGGGGAGCCTTACGGGCCTTCTTGAGGCCGTACTTCTTGCTCTCCTTGACCCGGGCGTCCCGGGTCAGGAAGCCGGCCTTCTTCAGGGCCGGGCGGTCGTCCGGATCGTTGATGATCAGCGCACGGGCGATGCCCAGCCGGAGCGCACCGGCCTGGCCGGTGGTGCCGCCGCCACGCAGGTTGGCGATGACGTCGAACTGCTCGGGCTTCTCGGCGGTGACCAGCGGGTCCTTGATGAGCTGCTGGTGCACCTTGCTCGGGAAGTACGCCTCGAGGTCCTGGCCGTTGCAGGTGATCTTGCCGGTGCCCGGGACGATACGGACCCGGACGATGGCCTCCTTGCGGCGGCCCACGGTCTGGATCGGCCGGTCACCACGAGGCGCGCGGGCGACGGGCGCCGGTGCCTCGGTGGCCTCGGGAACTTCCGGGGCAACCTCGGTCTCGGTGATGTCGGTCATGCTGCTTCCTTCGCCCGCGCTCACTGCGCGATCTGCTTGATCTCGAACGGCACCGGCTGCTGCGCGAGGTGCGGGTGCTCGGCACCGGCGTAAACCTTCAGCTTCGTGATCAGCTGACGGCCGAGCTTGTTGTGCGGGAGCATCCCCTTCACGGCCAGCTCAATGGCCCGCTCGGGGCGCTTGGTCAGCAGCTCTTCGTAGCCGATCTGCTTCAGACCACCCGGGTAACCGGAGTGGCGGTAGGCGATCTTGGTCTGCCGCTTGTTGCCGGTCAGCGCAACCTTGCCCGCGTTCACGATGACGACAAAGTCGCCCGTGTCGACGTGCGGCGCGAAAGTCGGCTTGTGCTTACCACGCAGCAACGTGGCGGCGTGGGTGGCCAGGCGGCCCAGCACGACATCAGAGGCGTCGATGACGTGCCACTGACGCTCGATCTCACCCGGCTTTGGGCTGTACGTACGCACAGGTCTACCTTGTCTCGTCGTCGGTCTGGGGTCGCGCGCCGAGGTGACCAGATCTTGCAGGCCGGACCAGCGCGCACGAACGACCAAGCGTACCTGAAAGGGCACGCCTCTGGATGTCGTACAACAGCAGGCAACGATACCCGGCGCCCCGTCCGCAGGTCAAAACGGGGGTGCGGTCACGCGCGGCGACACGCCGACCGTGACCTACCTCACACGCCGGCGAGCCGATCGGCGCCCGGACGACGGTAGACGACCCACGTGATCACGAAACACAACGCGTACCAGCCGATGAAGGCCAGGTAGGCGGCGTCGGCGTTGCCGGAGCCGAGGAACGACTGGCGGAACGCGATGTTGACCAGCACCCCGCCGGAGGCGCCGATCGCACCCGCGATGCCGATCAACGCGCCGGTCATCCGCCGCGCCCAACGCGCGGCGGCCTCCGGGTCGCGGCGGCCGGCGGCCACCGCGTCCGCCGCCCGGAACCGGAAGATCGCCGGGATCATCTTGTAGGTGGAGCCGTTGCCGATGCCGGAGAAGACGAAGAGGGCGAGGAACCCGGCCAGGTAGAGCCCGAACGAGCGCTCCCGGGCCGCGAACAGCACGGCGCCCGCGCCGGCCGCCATCGCCACGAAGTTCCAGAAGGTCACCCGGGCCCCACCCAACCGGTCGGCGAGGTGCCCGCCCAGCGGCCGGATCAGCGAGCCGACCAACGGGCCGAGGAAGGTCAACCAGGCCGCGTCGACCGGGGTGGGGAACCGCTCGGCGAACTGGAGCTGGAGCACCTGACCGAAGGCGAAACCGAACCCGATGAACGAGCCGAAGGTGCCGATGTAGAGCAGCGACATGACCCAGGTGTGCGGGTCGCGCGCCGCCTCGCGCAACGCGCCCGGCTCATTGCGCGCCCCGGGCACGGTGTCCAACCAGCGGGCCGCCGCCAGCGCGGCCAACACGATCAGCGGCAGGTAGACCGCCGGCACCAACCGGGGGTACGCGGCACCGGCGGTGGCGAGGACCGCCAGCCCGACCAACTGCACCGCGGGTACGCCCAGGTTGCCGCCGCCGGCGTTGAGCCCGAGGGCCCGGCCCTTGAGCCGAGACGGGTAGAACAGGTTGATGTTCGCCATCGAGGAGGCGAAGTTGCCGCCACCGACCCCGGTGAGGCAGGCGAGCACCATCAGGGTGGAGTAGGACACCCCGGGTTCCAGCAGCACCGTCATCGGCACCGTGGGCACCAGCAGCAGCAGTGCGCTGATGATCGTCCAGCGTCGCCCGCCGAAGCGGGCCACCGCCAGGGTGTACGGCAGCCGCAACACCGCGCCAAGTGCGGCCGGCACGGCGGTGAGCAGGAACTTCCCGGCCGGATCGATGCCGTACGCGGGGCCGAGGAAGAGCACGGTGACCGACCAGAGGCTCCACACCGAGAAGCCGACGTGCTCGGCGAAGATCGAGACCCAGAGGTTGCGCCGGGCGATCGGCGCGCCGGTTGCCTGCCAGAAGTCGGGGTCCTCGGGGCGCCAGTCGTCGAGCCGGCGCCCACGCCCGGTGGCGACTGGCGGCCCGGCGGTGACTGCGGTGCTGGTGAGCGTGCTCACGGCGGCTCCTTCTCGTCGATGTGACGAGGAGAGACGCTAGGAATGCCGGGTTACCTCGCAGTGCCCGTCGCGGGTCGGCCGGGAAACGGGGATCGCACCACGGGCCGGCGGCGACAGTGAGCGCGCCACCCGGTCCGTGGTCAGAGTTGCTGGAGGATGCGCAGCGCGCGGCCGACCCGGAGCATGGTGTCGGTGTCGGCGACGTCCACGCAGTCGGTGAACCACTTCTTCATCGGCGAGGAGATGCGGTCGGGCATCACCACGTACCGGCCCATCGTCACGGCGAGCGGCGAGTCGCGCAGCAGCGACTCCTCGACCACCTCGACGACGATCACGATGGGCACGTCGGTGGAGTTGTAGACGTCTGAGCTGATCACGAGCCCGAGGCGTTCCCGGGCACCCTCGATGCGCCAGACCTCTCCCCTACGCAGCACGCGGCCGTCCGCCGGAGAGCAGGTCGTTGACCATGCCCACCTCGCGGGCGTCGGCGAGGGCGGCGGACTCCAGGTCCAGACCGGCACGGCCCACGGCGGCGGCGTGCGCGGTGAAGACCTCGCGCAGCGCCTTCTCCCGGGCGGCCTGGTCCATCCACGCGGAGAGCGACAGCCCCTCACGCTTGGCGAACCGCCGGGCCTCCTCGATCGTCTCGTCGGTGAACGACAGAGTCACCTTGGCAGTCATGCCGCTGAGACTACCCACAGGTATGACCGCCAGTCATCCACGCGCTCACCGGCTCGCCCACCGGCGTCGAAACGCGCATTCCGCCGGCTTCACCGGGCCCGACCGCCGAACACCGCGAAGCGCCACTCCTTGAAGTAGCAGTCGACGTCGACCAGGCCCGCCTCGGTGAGCCACCGGCACTGGTCGGCGACGGTCGCCGGCCGATCGTGGCGCATCCGCTCCCGGGAAGCCGCGATCTCGTCGGGGGACGCGCCCAGCTCGGTGATCCGCTCCAGCCACACCTCGTCGTAGCGCCGGTCCAACGCCGGAGTCGGGCCGGCAACCTGTTCGGCGTTGACGAACACCCCGCCGGGTGCCAGTGCGGCGGCGGCCCTCCGGTACAACTCCCGTTTGCCGGCGTCATCCAGGTGGTGGATCGCCAGGGCGCTGACCACCGCGTCGTACCGGCCGGGCGGCAACTCGTCGGCCAGGTCGGCCCGGACGGTCCGGTGCGGCACGGACCGGGCGTTCAACTGGTCGGTGGCGCGGGCGAGCATCGCCGGCGCTCCGTCCACCAGGGTCAGCCGGACTCCGGGCACCGCCGCGGAGAGCAGCAGCGAGAGCAGACCGGTGCCCGCGCCCAGATCCAACACCTCGGGGGTACGACCGGCCGCCAGCGCGGCGCGTAGCGGTGGCGTGGCCACCTGGACGGCCGCGCCGTAGAAGGCGTCGAAGCACGGCACCAGCCGCCTACGCGCCTCGTCGTACGTGCCGGCCACCGCGTCGAAGACGTCTGTCACGCTCATCGCAGCCTCCCAAATATCGAGAAAGATTTCCCACATTATAAGCGCTGCGCGTTGAAGGAGCCGGGAACCGTTCGTGCTGCGCTGGTTAGCCAACGGGGCGGATCGCCTTCGCCAGGTCTACGAAGCCGGCCCATGCCGCCGGTCCGAAGGTCAGCGTCCCGCCGGCGGACGCGTTCGCACCGGGGCCGCCCTTGACCTGCCCAGATCTTGGACAGTTTCCGTTACGCGAGAACGGAAACTGTCCAAGATCTCCAGAGGCGAGCACTCACGGGGCGGCCCCGCCGCCGTCGCCGGGCGTGCCCTGGCCGCCAGGGACCGTCGTTCCGCCCTGGCGGGTGAACCGACTCAACCGCCCGCCCGGCGGCCCGTCGCCCAACCACCCGCACGCCCGTCAAGCGCGGTCCGGTGAGGGTCGGGTGACCCGCCACGCCCGGTTCCTGGGCTGGCTGTCCCTGACCCGCCAACCACACCGCGCCGTGCGCTGACCGACTCCGCTGGTCGCGGCTGGCGGACGGCAGGTCGACCGCGACCAGCCACCCGTCACGCCCGCTGTCCCTGTGCGGTGTGAGCCCCACTTGACAGGACCGAAACAGAAGAGACCCGGGCTGGAAACTGCCCGGCGGCACGCTTTCCCGACATGACAGACGGTGCACGGCCGGCAACTCGACCGGGACTGACGCCCCGGGAGGTGGCGACGCACTGCCCGTACTGCGCGCTCCAGTGCGGCATGGTGCTGCGCGAGGACGACACCGGAGTGTCGGTCCACGCCCGCCAGTTCCCCACCAATCGGGGTGGGCTCTGCCAGAAGGGCTGGACTGCCGCCGACCTGCTCGACCACCCGGAGCGGCTGACCACCCCGCTGGTGCGCGACCCGGCCAGCGGCGAGCTGCGCCCGGCGAGCTGGGACGCCGCGCTCGATCGGGTCGTCGCCGGCATCCGCGCCATCCAGGACGACGCCGGCCGGGACGCGGTCGCCGTCTTCGGCGGCGGTGGCCTGACCAACGAGAAGGCGTACGCGCTGGGCAAGTTCGCCCGGATCGGGCTGCGCACGCGGCACATCGACTACAACGGACGGTTCTGCATGTCCTCGGCGGCAGCGGCCGGGATGCGCGCCTTCGGCATCGACCGAGGGCTGCCGTTTCCGCTCGCTGACCTGGGCCGGGCCGACACCCTGCTGCTGGTCGGCGCGAACCCGGCGGAGACCATGCCGCCGCTGGTGCGCTGGCTCACCGAGCAGCGCCGCAACGGCGGCCGGCTGATCGTCGTCGACCCCCGGGTCACCGCCACCGCCCGCCAGGCCGACCTGCACCTGCAACCGCTGCCCGGCACCGACCTCGCGGTGGCAAACGCCCTGCTGCACATCGCACTCACCGAGGGCTGGGTCGACCGGGCGTACGTCGCCGAACGCACCGCCGGATTCGAGTCGGTCCGCCGCAGTGTCGCCGCCTGGTGGCCGGCCCGTGCGGAACAGCTCTCCGGGGTGCCGGTGGCCGACCTGGAGGCGACCGCCCGCGCACTGGGCACCGGCGGTCGGGTGATCATCCTTACCGCGCGCGGTGCCGAGCAGCATGCCAAGGGCGTGGACACGGTCACCGCGTACGTCAATCTCGCCCTTGCCCTCGGCCTGCCGGGCCGCGACGGATCGGGGTACGGCTGCCTCACCGGCCAGGGCAACGGTCAGGGCGGGCGGGAGCACGGGCAGAAGGCCGACCAACTCCCCGGCTACCGGCGGATCGACGACCCGGCGGCCCGGGAGCACGTGGCGGGGGTCTGGGGGGTGCCGGCCGACGAGCTGCCCGGTCCGGGCGTGCCGGCCTATCAACTGCTCGACTCGCTCGGCACTCCGGGCGGCCCCCGGGCGTTGCTGGTGTTCGGTTCCAATCCGGTGGTCTCCGCGCCCCGGGCGACCCGGATCGAGCGCCGGTTACGCGACCTCGACCTCCTTGTCGTCGCCGACCTGCTGCTCTCCGAGACGGCTGCGCTGGCGGACGTGGTGCTGCCCACCGCCCAGTGGGCCGAGGAGGACGGCACCATGACCAACCTGGAGGGCCGGGTGCTGCGGCGACGCGCGCTACGCCCGCCCCCGCCGGGCGTCCGGACCGACCTGGCCATCATCTCCGCCCTGGCGGCGAGACTGGCCCCCGACGAGGCCGCGGCCACCGAGGCCGCAGCTCGGTTCCCGGCCGACCCGGCGGCCGTCTTCGCCGAACTGCGCCGCGCCTCTGCCGGCGGGGCCGCCGACTACGCCGGCATCAGCTGGGACCGGATCGACGCCACCGACGGCGTCTACTGGCCCTGCCCGACCGAGGACGGGCCGGACACGCCACGGCTCTTCGCCGAGGAGTTCGCCACCCCGGACGGCCGGGCCCGGTTCCACCCCGTCGACCATCGGCCGGCCGCCGAGGAGGTCTGCGCCGCGTACCCGTTGCACTTCACCACCGGCCGGGTGCTGGCGCAGTACCAGTCCGGCACCCAGACCCGCCGGGTGGCCGCGCTGCGGCGCGCCGCACCCGAGGCATTCGTCGAGTTGCACCCCGACCTGGCCACCCGGCTGGGCATCGACGACGGCGACCCGGTGCGGGTCACCTCGCGCCGAGGTGAGTTCCGCGCGCCGGCCCGTCTCAGCGCCCGGATCCGACCCGACACCGTCTTCGCCCCGTTCCACTACGCGGGGGCGGAACGCGCCAACTCGGTGACCAACGACGCGGTGGACCCGATCTCCGGGATGCCCGAGTTCAAGATCTGCGCGGTTCGGGTGGAGAAGGCATGACCGCCCGGGTGGTCATCATCGGCAACGGGATGGCGGGTGCCCGCCTCGCCGGTGAGCTGCACGCCCGGGAGGGCGACCGGAAGGTCACCGTGCTCGGGGCCGAGCCGCACCGCGCGTACAACCGGATCCTGCTCTCCACCCTGCTGGCCGGCCGGATCGACGAGCCGGACGTGGAGCTGACCGAGGCCGCCGGGCACGGCATCGACCTGCGCACCGGCGTACCGGTGAGCGCGGTCGACCGGTCCGCCCGGGAGGTCCGCACCGACGACGGCGAACGAATCTCCTACGACCACCTGGTGCTGGCCACCGGCGCCCGAGCGGTGGTGCCGCCACTGCCCGGCCTCGACCCGACCGAGCTGCCAGAGCGGGTGGTCCCCTTCCGGACCCTGGACGACTGCCGACGGATCCTCGCCGTGGCGGACGGGGCACGCAGCGCGTTGGTGCTGGGCGGCGGGCTGCTCGGGCTGGAGGCCGCCCGAGGATTGGCCACCCGGGGTCTGGTCACCACCGTGGTGCACCCTCGGGAGCACCTGATGGAACGGCAGCTCGACCCGGCGGCCGGCGCGGTGCTCGCCGGTACGCTCGCCGGTCTCGGCGTGACCATTCAGCTGGCGGTGCCGGCGACCGGCGTGACCGCCGACGCCACCGGCGTTCGCCTCGAACTGGCCAACGGCCGCACGCTGCGCGCCGACCTGCTGGTGCTCTCCTGCGGCGTACGCCCGGACACCGCCCTCGCGCAGGCCGCCGGGCTGACCGTCCGGCGCGGCGTGGTGGTGGACGACCGGCTCCGCACCAACGACCGGTCCATCTCGGCGATCGGCGATTGCGCCGAGCACGACGGTGTGCTCACCGGGCTGGTCGCACCCGCCTGGGCGCAGGCCCGGGTGCTCGCCGACGTGCTGACCGGGACGGAACCCCTGGCCCGGTACCGGCCCCGGCCGGTGGTGACCCGACTCAAGGCCGCCGGAATCGACCTGGCCTCGATGGGCGACGCGGTCAGTGGCGGGCCCGGCGAGGAGCTGACCTTCACCGACCCGGCCCGAGGCACGTACGCCCGATTGCGGATCCGGGACGAGCGGCTGATCGGCGCGATCCTGCTCGGCGACAACCCTGCTGTCGGCACGGTGATCCAGCTCTTCGACCGTGGTCACCCGGTGCCGACCGACCGGCGGGCGCTGCTGCTGGGCCGGGCACTCGGCGCGGTCGGCGCTGCTCCGGCCGCGTCACCGGCACTGATGCCGGACGCGGCCACGGTCTGCCAGTGCAACACGGTGAGCAAGGGCGCGCTGGTCCGCAGTTGGCGCTCCGGGGCCCGGACGGTCGACGCGGTGGTGGCGGCGACCCGGGCCGGCACCGGATGCGGCGGATGCCGGGACGCGGTGAGCGGCATCGTCGACTGGCTGAGCCAGGCGGAATCGGTGGAGGTGACGCGATGAACGGCGGCGATCTGATCGTCATCGGCAACGGCATGGTCGGGCAGCGCTTCGTCGATGCGCTGCGCGCCCGTGACCCACAGGGCAGCTGGCGGGTGACCGTGCTGGCCGAGGAGGGACGTCCGGCGTACGACCGGGTGCGGCTCTCGGCGTACTTCGACGGGGTGAGTGAGAGCGAGCTCAACCTGCACACACCGTACGACGGGGTGCGGCTGCGTCTCGGCGAGCCAGCCACCGCCATCGACCGGGCCCGGCAGGTGGTGACCACCGCCGTGGGCGAATATCGCTACGACATGCTGGTGCTGGCCACCGGGTCGTACGCGTTCGTGCCGCCGGTGCCCGGCGTGGAGCTGCCGGGGGTCTTCGTCTACCGGACCCTGGACGACCTGACGGCGATTCGTGCTTACGCGCAGGGCCGAACGGTCGGCGCGGTGATCGGCGGCGGGCTGCTCGGTCTGGAGGCGGCGAACGCCCTGCGGCTGCTCGGCCTGAGCACCGACGTGGTCGAGTTCGCACCCCGGTTGATGCCGGTGCAGGTGGACCAGGCCGGCGGTGCGATGCTCCGCCGCTACGTCGACGAGTTGGGCGTACGGACCCATCTCGGGGTGGCGACCACGGCGATCCGATCCGGCCCGGACGGCGGTGTGGCAGCCCTGGAACTCTCCGACGGTGGTGCCATCGACGCCGATCTGGTGGTGGTCGCCGCGGGCATCCGGCCCCGGGACCAGTTGGCCCGGGACGCCGGTCTGCCCCTGGGTCCGCGGGGCGGGGTGCTGGTCGACGCGACCTGCCGCAGCGCCGACGAACGGATCTGGGCGGTCGGTGAGTGCGCGGCGGTCGACGGCACCTGCCACGGTCTTGTCGCCCCCGGGTACGCGACGGCCGAGGTGGTGGCCGACCGGCTGGTCGGCGGGGCGGCGACCTTCCCGGGTGCGGACACCGCCACCAAGCTCAAACTGCTCGGCGTCGACGTGGCCTCGTTCGGCGACGCCCACGGCGCGACACCGGGCTGCCTGGACGTCACGTTCACCGACCCGGCCACCCGGGTCTACGCGAAGCTGGTCCTCTCCGACGACGCGCACACCCTGCTCGGCGGGGTGCTGGTCGGTGACGCCAGCGCGTACCCGACGCTGCGGGCCAGCGTGGGCGGTCCGCTGCCGGCTGCGCCACTGGCGCTGCTCGCACCGGACGGCGGCGGGGCGGACGCCGGGGCGCTGCCCGCCGCCGCCCAGGTCTGCTCCTGCAACGCGGTGACCCGTGGCGACGTGGACGCCGCAATCGCCGAGGGCTGCACCGACGTGCCGGCGTTGAAGGCGTGCACCCGGGCCGGCACGAGCTGCGGTTCCTGCGTGCCGACGCTGAAGCAGCTCCTGGACGCGGCCGGGGTGGCGCAGTCCAGCGCGCTCTGCGAGCACTTCGACGTCAGCCGGCGGGAGCTGTTCGAGATCGTCCGCGTACGCGGTATCCGCACCTTCTCCCGGCTGGTCGCCGAGCACGGTCGGGGGCGCGGCTGCGACATCTGCAAGCCGGTGGTGGCGTCGATCCTCGCCTCGCTGGGCAGCGGGCACGTGCTCGACGGTGAGCAGGCGTCATTGCAGGACACCAACGACCACTTCCTGGCCAACCTGCAACGCGACGGCAGCTACTCGGTGGTGCCTCGGATTCCGGGCGGGGAGATCACCCCGGAGAAGCTGATCGTGATCGGCGAGGTCGCTCGGGACTTCCAGCTCTACACCAAGATCACCGGCGGGCAGCGAATCGACCTGTTCGGGGCGCGGGTGGAGCAGCTGCCGCAGATCTGGCGGCGGCTGGTGGACGCCGGCTTCGAGTCGGGCCACGCGTACGGCAAGGCACTGCGGACGGTGAAGTCGTGCGTGGGCGAGACCTGGTGCCGGTACGGGGTACAGGACTCGGTGGGGCTGGCCATCGCGCTGGAGCTGCGCTACCGAGGGCTGCGCGCCCCACACAAAATCAAGTCAGCGGTCTCCGGCTGCGCCCGCGAGTGCGCAGAGGCGCGCAGCAAGGACTTCGGCATCATCGCCACCGAGACCGGCTGGAATCTCTACGTCGGCGGCAACGGCGGCTTCCGGCCCCGGCACGCCGACCTGTTCGCCACCGACCTGTCCACGGAAGCGCTGATCTCCCTGATCGACAGGTTCCTGATCTATTACATCCGCACCGCCGACCGGCTGCAACGCACGGCCGGCTGGATCGAGGCGATGGACGGCGGCCTGGACCATCTGCGCTCGGTGATCGTGGACGACTCGCTCGGGCTCTGCGCCGAACTGGACGCGGCGATGGCCCAGCACGTGGCGTCGTACTCCGACGAGTGGCGCGACGTCCTGGAAGACCCGGAACGGCTGCGCCGCTACACCTCCTTCGTCAACGCTCCCGACGTGCCGGACCCGTCGATCACCTTCGCTCGGGAGCGCGGCCAGCCGGTACCGATACGCGACCACCCCCCGGCCGGACCTGCGGCGACCGACGGTCACCGTCGGCAACCGGTCACCCTGGGCCTACCGGAGGTACGGCGATGATCCCGACCACCACGCTGAGCTGGACCGCCGTGTGCCCCCTGGACCGGCTGGAACCGGACCGGGGAGTCGCCGCCCTGGTCGACGGAGCGCAGGTCGCTCTCTTCCGGACAGCGGACGAGCTGTTCGCCATCGACAACCGCGATCCGGTCTCCGGGGCGTACGTGCTGTCCCGGGGCATCGTCGGCAGCCGTGGCGGAGTGCCGACGGTCGCCTCGCCGCTGCACAAGCAGGTGTACGACCTCCGCAGCGGGCACTGCCTCGACGTGCCCGGGGTGGCCGTGGCACGGCACGACGCGCGTTGCCGCGACGGGCTGGTCGAGGTGCGGCTGCGGCAGGAGGGTTGATGCGGGAAGAACTGGCGGGATTCACCATCGGGGTGACCGCCGACCGGCGGCGCGACGAGTTGGCCGCGCTGCTCGAACGGCGGGGCGCCCGGGTGGTGCTCGCTCCGGCGTTGCGGATCGTGCCGCTCTCCGACGACACCGAGCTGCGCGAGGCGACCCGCGCCTGCCTCGACCAGCCGCCGGACATCCTGATGGCCAACACCGGCATCGGGATGCGCGGGTGGCTGGAGGCGGCCGAGGGCTGGGGGCTGGCCGAGCCGCTGCGCTCGGTGCTGGCCAGCTCGTACGTGGTGGCGCGTGGCCCGAAGGCGCGCGGCGCGATCCGTGCGGCCGGGTTGCACGACCAGTGGTCGCCGGCCTCGGAGAGTTGCGACGAGGTGGTCGACCACCTGCGCCGGCGCGGCGTGGCCGGTCAGGTGATCGCCATGCAGCTGCATGGTGAGCGGCAGCCCGAGTGCACGCTCGCGCTGGAGGCGGCCGGAGCCACGGTGATCGAGGTGCCGGTCTACCGCTGGGCTCCGCCGACCGACCCGGCACCGCTGCACCGGCTGATCGACCTGATCGCCGGCCGGCTGGTGGACGCGGTGACCTTCACCTCGGCGCCAGCGGCCGAGGCACTGTTGCGGGCAGCCGGGGACCGTACCGACGCGGTGGTGTCCGCGTTCCGCAGCGACGTACTGGCCAGCTGCGTCGGCGCGGTGACGGCCGAGCCGCTGCTGCGGCACGGTGTGCCGGTGAGCGCGCCGGGTCGGGCACGGTTGGGCGCGCTGGTGCGAACCATCGTCGACGAGCTGCCCCGCAGGACCCTGACGTTCAAGGCCGGCGGCCACCTGCTCACGCTGCGCGGGCACGCCGCAGTGATCGACGGCGAGTTGCGGCCACTCGCCCCAGCCCCGATGGCGGTGTTGCGGGCACTGGCCCAGTCCCCCGGCCGGGTGCTGTCCCGCACGGCGCTGCTGCGGACGCTGCCCCGGGGCGCGGACGAGCACGCGGTGGAGATGGCCGTCGCCCGCCTACGCGCCGGCCTGCGCGCGCCTCGCGTGGTGCAGACCGTGGTGAAGCGCGGCTACCGACTCCGGGTCGACTGACGCGTCACGGCCGGCACACGTCGGCCGGCCGTGACGCGACTGTTCAGCCGACCGGCGTGGGGAAGCCCCGCCCGTGCTCGGACTGGAGCCGGAGCATGGCGTGCTCGACCACCGTCACCAGCACCTGCTTGACCGAGTCCCGGTGTCGGGCGTCGGTCATCACCAACGGCACCTGCGGCGAGATGGCCAGCGCCTCGCGGACCTCATCCAGCTCGTACTGGGGAGCGCCGTCGAAACGGTTCAGCGCCACCACGTACGGCAGGTTGCGGTTCTCGAAGTAGTCCAGCGGGGCGAAGGCATCGGTGATCCGGCGGGTGTCCACCAGCACAGCGGCACCCACCGCACCTCGGATGATCTCGTCCCACATGAACCAGAACCGAGTCTGACCGGGTGTACCGAAGAGGTACAGGATCAGGTCCTCGGCCATGGTGATCCGGCCGAAGTCCATGGCGACCGTGGTGGTCTCCTTGCCCGGCACCTTGGACGGGTCGTCGATGCCGACACCGGCCGCGGTCATCAATGCCTCGGTGGTCAGCGGTGTGATCTCGGAGATCGCCCCGACCAGTGTTGTCTTACCGACGCCGAAGCCGCCCGCGACAACGATCTTCGCGGAGACGATTCCCCGGCCCGGCCGCCCCCCCAGCGGGGTCATAGCCTGCGAAGTCCACTTAGCACCCTTCCAAGCAGTTCCATCCGCTCCTCGAACCCCTCGGCGGGAGCAGCAGTGTGTAACGTCAGCAGGCTCTCGGCCACCATGTCGGCGACCAACACCCGGGCGACGCCCAGAGGCATCCGGGTGTACGCGGCGATTTCCGCCAGCGACTGTGCTCGGCCTTCACAGACCGTTGCAATGCGGTGCTTGTCATGCCCGGCGAAGCGGGACTCGGCGACCTGGGTGGGAGACGCGGTGAGGACGGCCTCGAGGGCGATGTCCTGCCGCGGCTCCGTTCGACCACGGGTGACCGCGTACGGACGCACCAGCGCGCCGCGTGGGTCAGCGCGTCGTTGGTCCATTCCCGATCACCTCCTCGTCCCCTGCGGAGCCGGTCTGCGCCGCCTCCTGCCCCTGCTTCGACGCGCGATCCGAGCGCCGCCTTCCGGTGCTAGGAGCGCACCGCGTCGCGCGGTAGCGGCACCAGCGCGGCGCCCACCCGCTCTACCAGCAGTGCCATCTCATAGCCCACCTGGCCCACGTCGCAGCTGCGCGCGGCAAGTACGGCCATCGACGAGCCGTCGCTGATCGACATCAGGAAGAGATACCCGCTGTCCATCTCGATGACTGTCTGCAACACCCCGCCCGCGCTGAACATTCGGGCTGCGCCCTCGGTCAGGCTCACCACGCCGGACGTGATCGCAGCGAGCTGGTCCGCCCGGTCCCCCGGCAGATCCCGGGAGGACGCGAGCAGCAGCCCGTCGGCGGACACCGCCACCACGTGGGCGATGCCCGCCACGCTGTCGGCGAAGTTGGTGAGCAGCCAACCCATGTCCTGCATGGCAGCTGGCCTGTTCATCGGCTCTCCTTGGTCGAGGTGCTGTTCAGGTCCGTTCCGGCCGTCCGACCGCGTTGCACACCACGGTGGTAGGCCGACAGCAGGCCACGTACTTCGTCCGGGGTCCGCCGGCTGCGGTCCCGGCCACTCTTCGGTTCGATGCCACCCGGCACCAGCTGTGCCTGCGGCGTCCGCTTGGGCAACCCGGATCGGGTGGTCCCGGCGGGGGCCGGTTCGGCGGCCCGGCTGGCCCGGGACCAGCCCTCGTCCGCCGCGGTCCGCCATGCCTCCGAATCTCCGGAGGGCGCACTGGGCGCGGCCGACGCCGTCCGGGGGCCGGAGGCGCAGCGTACGCCGGGGGTACCGCCGGCGGAGCGTTGAACCCGCTGGCGGTCGCACCGCTGCGGCCGCCCCCGGTGCCCGGCGTGGTGGTGCCGTTGGTGTTGGAACTGCCCGGGGTCCGGGTCGGCAGTGGCGGGCGTGCCGGCGCCGCGGTTGGCACAGCGGCCGCACTCGACTGACCGCCGTTGCCCGCGCGCAGGCCGGCGTCGGCCGGACCGTCGGTGGCGGACGCTGACGGCTCGTCGAAGTTGGGCCGGGTGAAGATCGCGGTGGCGTCGTCGCCGTGCGACCGGAACCAGACCGCCTCCATCTCCCGGAAGATCGGCGCCTCGGCGGGGAAGTCGGGCCGGGTGCTGACCGGTGCGGCGGGCAACGACGGCGCGGCAGGCGGTGCCACCGCGCCGGGGCCGGCGACCGGCCCGACCGGCAGGCCCGGAGCGCTGCGCGCGTCCGCGCCATCCGCGGTCGAGCCGCGCCGGGGCAGCGGGTCGATGGTCGGGTAGGCCACGGTCGGGCTGCCCATCGAGGCGCCCGCGCCGTTGCCGTACGCGGGCCGCGCCGGCAGAAGCGGGGCGGCGGGTGTCGGGGCGGCCGGCGTCGTCGAGCGTGTTCCGGTGTAGCCGCCCGCCTGCACGGCCGACGTGGTGTCCCGCGCGTCGAGCGGGGACTGCCACTGGGCCGGTGCCGGCGCGTTGGTCCGCCACTGGTCGGGCAGCGTCGCCGCCGAGGTCGCGGCACCGGCGAACTGCTCGGCGTGACCGGCCGGGGTGAGCGGCGCCTGCTCCACGGCCATCGGCTGACGCGGCCGGGTGAGCACCTGCTCGCGGCCCCGGTTGGTGGGCAGCACCACGGTGGCGGCGGGCAACGTCACCTGGGCGACGGTGCCGCCCTCGACGTTGCGGCGCAACTCCACCCGGACGCCGTAGCGGGAGGCGAGCCGACTCACCACGGCCAGACCCATCAGCCGGAACGCGGCGACGTCGACACTCGGCGGGGCGGCCAGCCGTCGGTTGAGCGAGTCGAGCTGCTCGTCGCTGAGGCCGAGCCCGCGGTCCTCGATCTGGATCAGGACGTAGTCACGGATCCGGCGACCGTCGGCGACCACGGTGGTGTTCGGCGGCGAGAACCGGGTGGCGTTGTCGAGCAACTCGGCGACGAGTCGTACCACGTCGTTGACCGCGTGCGCGGCCACCGAGATGTCGGTGTCCACCGTCCCGAACTCGATGCGGTTGTACAGCTCGACCTCGGACTGGGCGGCACGCAGTACGTCCACCACCAGCGCGTTGTCGTGACGCGGTGCGGCGGAGTCGGCACCGGCCAGGACCAGCAGGTTCTCGTCGTTGCGGCGCATTCGAGTGGCCAGGTGGTCCAGCTCGAAGAGCTGCGCCAACCGCTTCGGGTCCTCTTCGCCGCGCTCGATCGCGTCCAGCTCGCCGATCATCCGGTCGACCAGGGTCTGACTACGACGTGCCAGGTTGAGGAACATCGCGGAGACGCTGGTACGAAGCGCGGCCTGCTCAGCTGCGACCCGTACCGCCTCGCGGTGGACGACGTTGAAGGCCAGCGCCACCTGGCCGACCTCGTCACGGGTGTTGAGCTGGATCGGGTCCCGGACCTGCCGGACGATCTCCTCCACTCCGCCGTCGCCGACGCTGCCCATGTTCTGCAGCCGCTGCACGGCGTCGGGCAGGTCGTGGTTGGCCACCGAGAGCGCGCCCTCGCGCAGCCGGCGAAGCGAGTGGTTGAGCGACCGGGCCAGCACCACGGCCAGTGACACGGCGATGATCAGGGTCAGCAGCACCAGGACCGACTCGACCACGGCCTGCTGGATGACGTCCGCGCGTGCCTGGTCGGCCTGCTGGAGCAGCCGGTCCTGCAGTTGAATCTCGGCCCAGCGCATCAGGTCGTTCACGGCGCCGATGGCGGCGGTGGCGTCCTGCGCGGTAACCAGCGGGCGCTGGCCGACCGAGCGGGTGATGTCGGCGGCCACCCGGTCGGCCAGGCCGACCGCGTCACCGGAGACGGTGCTGTCGACCAGGGCGCGCTGCACCGGGTCGGCGGCCAGGGAGAAGGAGACCAGGGCCTCCTGCTGGCTGGTCAGCGTGGCCACGAAGGAGGAGAACTGCTCCGGGTCGAGCTGGCCTGTCGTCAGCGCGGTGAAGGCGACCGCTTCCTCTTCGGCGACAGAGGCCTTGGCGCGGGCGAAGGCGGACACCGCGCGGCGGCTGTCCGACAGGCTCTCGTCGCCGGGCAGCTGGGCCAGGCCGTCACCGTAGGAGACCAGGTCGGTGAGGATGACACCGTAGCGGAGCACCGCCTCGGCGACCGCCATCTGCCGGCGGTCCAGCACCTCCTGACGGGTGCCGTCCAGCGTGGACAGGTGGTCGTCGATGGCGGCCAGCCGGTCCCGCAGAGCCGCCGGCACCTCGCCGACGCGGCCTCGCTCGGCGCGGTACTCGTCCACCTGCTGCTGCGTCTTGCGGACCCGCAGGTTGTACGCGTCGGCCGGCTGCTGCGGAGTGGCCAGGTAGGCCGCCGCGGCCATCCGCTCGGCTTGGAGGTCCTGCGTGAGGGCGCTAACGTCGATGGAGAGCGCCGTCAGCGACCGGGCCCGGGTGGCGTCGAAGGCACCCTCGCCAACGGAGATGAGGCGGACCGTGGCCAGCGCGATCACTGCCGCCACCGGGACAACCAGGATCAGCGCCAGTTTCGATCGGATCCGGGCGTCCCGCAGTCTCGGCAACCGTCGGCGGGCAGGTCGACCACTGTCGCCGAGCGCGGGCAGGGTCGTCGGTCCGGTGCTCACGACATCGCCTCCGTCGTTTCTTCCCCGCCTGAACCGCCGAGCCATGCCGTAAGCGGAGGGGACCACGCGCGGCACGGCCGCGATTTCATCAGAGAAGATCCTGTTTGGGAAGCCGCAGTGAGGTAGGAAACGGTCGGATGGAGCGCATCCCGTGATCCGGGCAACTGATACCTTCATTTCCGCAAGCCCCTGAACAGGGCATGTAACTCCAGAGTGGTCACGCGTGTATGCAAAGTGAGCTTTTGCAAACATTGCGTTACCCCAGCATGTGGGATGGCCGTCCCGAAAATGCTGCCGGGGTCCGCGCTTGACCACAGCGCCGGCCATTGGCAAGGTTTTGCAGGCTTCGCGCATACCGTACGGCAGAGGAGACCCCGTCCTCCACTGAGGACGGATTAGCGGCGGTGACCGGGCAGCGCCCGCGCCCGCACCTGGAGGACTGAGTTGAGCCCCATCCGCTCCGCGACCATCGCGGCGCTCGCATCGGCCGTAGTGGCCACCACGCTCACCGGCTGCCAGTTTGGCGGAGCCGAGCAGGACACTAGTCCGATCGTGATCGCCGCCGACCTCGAACTCTCCGGCGCCGCGGCCCCGGTCGGCCGGACATACCAGCGCGCGCTGGAACTCAAGAGGGACCAGCTGAACTCCTCCGGAGCACTGAACGACCGGAAGATCGAACTGAAGGTGAAGGACAACCGTTCCGACGCCGCCGAGTCACTTCGCAACATCGCCGACTTCAGCAGCGATTCCCGGGTCAGCGCCATCATCATGGGTGGCTGCAACGAATGCGCGGTCGGCGCGGTCGGAACCATCAACGAGAAGCGGATTCCCACCATTGCGCTCGCCGCATCCGGCGCGATCGCCAGCCCGGTCGCCGAACGGCGCTACGTGTTCAAGCTGGGCCCCAACGCCGCCGACAGCGCCGCCGCGCTGACCACCGAACTGCGCCGCAACAACGTCCGCAAAGTGGGGCTGCTCATCAGCGACGACGACTATGGGCGGGAGGGCGCGACCGCGCTCAAGAGCGAGCTGGACAAGGCAAGAATCACGCTCCGTGAGCAGAAGGTCAAGACCACCGACACCGACGTCAGCCAGCAGGTCCGACAGCTCACAACGAGCAAGCCCGACGCGCTGGTCTTCTGGACCCCGCCGGAGCAGGCGACACTGGCCGCCACCAGCGCCCAGCAGACCACCTTCCGTGGGTCGCTCTTCTTCGACGCGGGTGCGGCCGGTGACCTCTTCCTCGGCGCGGCGGCCAAGGCGATCGAGCGGGCCACGCTCATCTTCACCCAGACGATGGTGATCGACGACGTGATCGCGACCACGCCGGCCAAGGCGGCGCGGCGGCAGTGGTTCCAGGACTACACCGCACGCTTCGGTGGCTACAACGGGTCGTCGTCCTTCGCCGCGGACGCCGTCCAACTGATCGCCGACGCGGAACTGCGCGCCGGTGGCGAGGTCGGGAAGGTGAACCGCAACGGCATTCGGGACGTGCTCGAGACGTCACAGATGGACGGCCTGTCCGGCCCGATCCGGATGACGCCGGACAACCACAGCGGGTTGATGCCGCAGGCGCTCACCACGCTGGTCGCCCGCAACGGCCGGTGGCGGTTGGCGGGGTAACGCCGCCCCTTCTACGTCAGCGGCGTCGACGAAACGGGCCGGCCTCCTACCGGGAGGCCGGCCCTGCGCGTTTCGCGGTTTGATCTTTCCTGACTGGTCAGCGACTGCTGGTGGTTTCCCGCACCCAGGGCAGCGCGATCCGCTCGATCACCAGGAGCGCCGAGTAGAGCAGGATGCTCACCAGCGCCACCAGCATGATCGCGGCCCACGCGGTGGCGGCGTCGCCGATTCCCGCGTACTGCAGAATGACGTACCCGAGGCCGTTCTCGCCGGCCTGGAACTCACCGATCACCGCGCCGATCGCGGCCAGGGGCATGGCCACCTTGAGCCCGACGAAGATCTGCGGCAGCGCGGCCGGGAAGCGCACCTTGCGGAACGCCTGCCAGCGGGAGGCGTTCCAGGAGCGCACCAGCTCGGCCAGGTCGGCCGGCGTGGTGGTCAGCCCGGTCGCGGTGGAGAGCACGATCGGGAAGAAACAGAGCAGGAAAACCATGGTCAGGATCGGCTTCTGACCCCAGCCGAGCGCCACCACCAGCAGCGGGCCCAGCGTGATCTTCGGCACTGCGTTCACCGCGACCAGCAGTGGGGTGAACATCCGCTCCACCGTGCGAGACGTCGCCAGGGAGAGTCCGATCAGGATGCCGGCGGCCACCGACAGGGCAAAGCCGAACACGATCTCCTTCAGCGTGGCCCAGGTGTGCTCCAGCATCTGGGCGGGCTTGTCGACGAACGCGATGAGGACGTCGCCGGGCGGCGGCAGGGCAAACGGGTGGACGAGCTCCAGCCGGGCGACCAGCCACCAAGCCGCCAGGGCGATCAGGAGGCCGGCCGCGGGCAGCAGCGCCGTCCCGGCCCGGGCCCGCAGGCCGGCACCTCGACCCGCACGCCCCGCCTCGGGGTCGGCACCCGGCGGTGGGGGTGCCGCAACCGCCGGGTCCGCTGACCGGACGTCGGTCATCTTGTCCTCCTCGAAATCCCACGGCCCCCATGGGCCGACGAGCGACGGGGGTACGCCCCACCGGAATCGGTGGGGCGTACCCCCTGGTGACGACCGGACGATCAGGCCTTCGGCGCGAGGCTGAAGTCGATGATCTGCTCGGGGGTGATGTTCTGCTTGAGCGCGCCGGCGCCCTGCAGGATGGCGATGCTCTTGGCGACCCGACCGCTGTCCAGGGTGCCGATCGCGGTGCCGGTGTTGCCGGAACGGACGTACGCGGCCATCAGCTCCAGCTCGGCGGCGGCCGAGGCCACCACGGTGGCGTCGACGTTCTTCTTCAGGATGTCGGCGGCCTCCTTGGAGTTCGCAAGGCTGTACTCGAGACCCTTGAGCAGCGCTGCGGTGAACCGCTTCACCATCTCGGGCTTCTCCTTGGCGATCTTCGAGGACGTGATCAGCACGTTGCCGTAGAGGTCCTGCATCACGTTGCTGTACGGCAGCATGACGGCCTTCTTCTTGGCCACCGCCTCGATCGTCGGCTGGCCGACGACGAACTGGCCGATGCCGTCCACCTGGCCGCCGGCCAGCGTGCCGATCAGGTTCTGCGCCTCACCGTTGACCCAGGTCACCTTGCTCGCGTCCACACCGGCGAGCCGGGCGTACGTCGGGAAGAGGTTGCGGACCACGGACCCGGGGGTGTCGGCGAGCTTCTTGCCCTCCAGGTCCTTCGGGGAGGCGATGTTCTTGCCCTCGAGAGTGGCGATGCCCGCCATCGTGCGCTGCTGGATCGCAGCCACTGCGGTGAAGTCCTTCGCCTGGCCGCTGCCGAGCTGAAGGAGGCCGCCGGTGAGGTCGATCGGGCCGAAGTCGGCCTGGCCGCCGACGACCGTCTGGATGACGCCACCGGTGCCCTGGCCGGCCTTGATCTCGACGTCGAAGCCGGCCTCCTTGAAGAAGCCCTTGTCCTTCGCCACCCAGGCGTAGGAGTCACGCCCGAAGTTGCCGAACGAGGTGAGGTATGTCACCTTCTCCAGCGTCTTGCTGTCGCCGCCCTTGGCGTCGTCGGCCGAATCCGACCCGCTGCTGCAGGCGGAGACAAGGGCGAGGGCGGTGGCCAGCGCGGCCGTAGCGACCGTACGGGTCAGCCTTCTCATCAGTGCACCATGTCCTTTCCGACCGGGGCCGCAGGCCACCGGAGGGGGTTGTCGTGGCGGGCCGGCAGGAGGGGGTGGAAGCCGGGCGCCGCCGTCGTGAGGGGACTCTTCGCGGGCACAGCGTACGAGAAACCCACCTTTGCGACGCCAGGCGTATCGGGTTGCGGAACGGAAACAACCTGACGACCACCCCGGACGGTGCGATACGCAGACAGGCCGGCTAGCCTTTGTCGGATTCCTGACCGTCCACTCAGCGGAGGTCCGCCGGAGATGATCCAACTGTCCGGGGTGTCCCGTACCTTCGAGGGCCGATCTGGCCGGGTGGAGGCGTTGCGTGGCATCAACCTCGGCGTCGCCGAAAGCGAGTTCGTCGCCATCCTCGGCCGCTCCGGCTGCGGCAAGTCCACCCTGCTGCGGCTGATCGCCGGGCTGCTCCCGCTGACCGCCGGCGAGATCACCGTGGCCGGTACGCCGATCACCCGTCCTCGCCAGGACATCGCCATGCTCTTCCAGAAGCCGGCGCTGCTGCCCTGGCGCACCGTGCTGGACAACGTCATGCTGCCGGTGGAGATCTTCGGCTGGGGCCGCGCCAAGCACCGCGAGCGGGCCCGGCAACTGCTCGACGTGGCCGGGTTGTCCGGCTTCGAGAAGCGGCTGCCGCACGAGCTCTCCGGCGGCATGCAGCAGCGGGTGTCGCTGTGCCGGTCGTTGATCGGTGAGCCCCGGGTCATGCTGATGGACGAGCCGTTCTCCGCGCTGGACGCGCTCACCCGTGAGGAACTCTCCGGCGAACTCCAGCGGGTGCACATGGAGAACAAGCCGACCATCGTCTTCGTCACCCACTCGATCGACGAGGCGGTGCTGCTCGCCGACCGGGTGGTCGTGCTGAGCCCCCGCCCCGGCCGGATCCGCAAGGTCGTCGACGTCGACATCCCCCGGCCCCGCACCCTGGGTCGCAACGCCCACCTGGCCGACGTCGCCCAGGTCAGCGCCGACCTCCACGAACTGTTGATGGAACGCGACCAGCCGGCCGCGGCCGGCGCGGAAGGGCGATGAACATGCGGGTCTCGGTCTTCACCGAGCCGAACCGGGGCGCTAGCTACGACACCCAGCTCCGCTTCGCCCAGTTGGTCGAGGCCTGCGGGTACGAAGGCTTCCTCCGCGCCGACCACTACCAGTCGATGGGCGCCGACCCGGGCCTGCCCGGCCCCACGGACGCCTGGCTGACCCTCGCCGCGCTGGCCCGGGAGACCAAGCGAATCCGGCTCGGCACCCTGGTGACGTCGGCCACCTTCCGCCTTCCCGGCCCCCTCGCGGTGATGGTCGCGCAGGTCGACCAGATGAGCGGCGGCCGGGTCGACCTGGGCATCGGCGCCGGCTGGTACGAACGCGAGCACACGTCGTACGGCATCCCGTTCCCCAGGGTCGGCGAGCGCTTCGACCGGCTGGCCGAGCAGCTCGAGGTGATCACCGGACTGTGGAAGACCCCGTCCGGCGAGACCTACAGCTTCAACGGCGACCACTACCGGCTGGTGGACGCCCCGGCCCTACCCAAGCCGGTGCAGGTGCCCGGGCCACCGATCATCGTGGGCGGGCGCGGCCCCAAGCGCACACCCGAACTGGCCGCCCGGTACGCCGACGAGTTCAACATGCCGTTCAAGTCGGTGGCGGACACCGCCGAGGCGTACGACCGGGTGCGCGAGACGTGCGAGCGCACCGGGCGGGCGGAGTCCGGGCGCGAGCCGTTGGTGCTGTCCGCCGGGATCGTCGTGGCCATCGGCCGGACCGACGCGGAGGCACAGCGGCGGGCCGCGCCGCTGCACGAGAAGAGCGCGCTTCCACCGGAGGACCCGGTGGTCGGCTCACCCGCGCAGCTCGCGCAGCGGATCGGCGAGTTCGCCGCGATCGGCGCCACCCGGGTCCACCTGCGCCTGATCGACTTCGACGACCTCGACCACCTCGAACTGATCGCCGCCGAGGTGCTCCCTCAACTGGACGGACAACGATGACCGACGTGATCGACGGAACTGAACTCGGGCCGGTAGGCCAGGAGATCGTGTTCGAGAACGACCGGGTCCGGGTCTGGCACATCCGCCTCGAACCGGGCGAGCGGCAACCGCTGCACCGGCACGACCACCCCTACCTGGTGGTGGCGGTCGAGGGTGCCAAGAACGTCATACAGACCATCGACGGCACCCGAATCGACGCCGACGAACACGCCGGCGGAGTGGTGTACCGGGACCCGGGAGCGGTGCACATGCTCACCAATGTCGGAGACACGACATACCTGGCCCGGCTGGTCGAACTCAAGTAGACCCGCCGAACGCAGGCCGACGCGCCGCGCGGCGCGCCGGTGGCGATCGGGTGTACCGGGTGCGTAACGTGCCCGACATGGCCTTTCGGACCTGGGGCAGACTGCTGCTCACGGCGCTCGGGGTGAGTGTGCTGGCCGGGGCCGGCCAGCTCGGCGTCGCGTACGGTTTCGGCATCGTCCGGCTGACCGGCGCCTTCACCGGTACGACCGTCAACCAGTGGCCGGCCCAGCTCGTCTGGGTGGGCTGGTTCGCCGCGAACGCCGCCGTCGTCGGCGCCGTCCTGACCGGCCGCCTCGCGCGCCGCGATGCTCCGGCGGCCAGCACCGGCCGGCAGTTGGCAATCGGCGGTGCGGCCGCGCTCGGTGCCACCGTCATCGCCCCGCTCTGCATGCAGCCCGCCCGCGCCGCAGAGTTGATCTCCGTCGACCCGGTCTGGGCGGTGGGCATCTGCGCCGTACTCGGTGCGGTGATCGGGGCGGGCGCGGCGATCGCCGTCCTGCTCCGGCCCGAGCTGGGCTGGAACATGGCGGCTGTGTCCGGCGCGGTCTGGCTGCTGGCGCTGATCTCCGTCCTACCGTCGCTCGGCACGGCCGGCCCGCTGCCGACCGTCCGGCTCGGAGTGCTGGAGCCGAGCTGGCTGAACGACGCCGCCGCACAACGGCTGGCGCTGCTCCTGCTGCCCACCGTGGCGCTGCTTGCCGGCGCCGCGACCGCCGGGCTGGCACGCTGGCGGGGCCAGGCTCCACTGGTCAGCGGGGCTACCGGGGTGGCCGGTCCGGTGCTGGTGGCGTTCGCCTACCTGATCGCCGGTCCGGGCGACGCCGTGGACCGCTACCAGGCCACCCCCTACTACGGCTCATTGATCGCGATCCTCGCCGGCGCGCTCGGCGCGGCCGCCGCCGCGCTGCTGCGCTGGCCGGCGCGTGCCCGCGCGGCGGATTCGCAGGCGATCGAGCCCAGCGACATCCTGCGGCCACTGCCCGCCGGCCCGGCCCTGCCCAACGCCGCGTCGAAAGATTCGGCGAACGACCGGGACACCGTCGAGCGCACCGGAGCGGAGCTGGCCAACACGGAGCCGTCGACCGGACAGCCGGCGGGCGCAGAGCTGGCCGGTGTCGCCCCAGGTCCGCGGGCCGCAGGAGACCCCGATGGGGTACGCACCGTCCCGGCCCACTGGGACTGGCCGGCGACCACCGCGAGCGGCCAACACGGTCCGACCCCCACCGCTCCGGCGAAGCCCGCATCCTGGCTGACCGATCCGACCGGTGAGTTCACCACCGGAGCGCAGACGCGCACGTCGAGCCGGGACGATGTCACCTCCCCGGCCGACACCGAGCCCTCGGCCAACACCGAGCCCTCGGCCAACACCGAGCCCTCGGCCACCGCCGACGTCAGCAGCTCGACCGGCGCCACCCCGACCAGCACCCCGGCGGGACGCGCCGATGCCGCGATTTCGACAGACGGCCCTCAGGCCGACGAGCCAACCGGCAGCGCAACGACGGGCACGAGCGGCAGGCCGACCGGTGACCGCACCATCAGCAAGAAGAACACCCCCGTCACCGACCCGGCCAGCGCGGGCCTGACCAGCGCGGGCGCACCCAGCCCCGCCACCGCCAGCGCGGGCACGAGCAGCGCGGGCACGACCAGCGCGGGCACAACCAGCGCGGGCACGGTCGATTCCCGCACGGTCGATGCACCGCTGACGGTCAAGCCGCGACGGACCCGTAAGCCGAAGGCCAACCCGGACGCCGCCACCGCTGACTCACCCGAGGGCACGCCGCCATCGGAGTCGGCGACGACCGGCGAGACGACCACCGGCCGCACCCGAAAGGTGACCCGGCCCGGCAAATCCGCCGACAGCACCAGCTCTGGCACGGCCACCGACACTCCTGTGCCCAACCAGGAGAGCCAGGGCACCCGGCCCGGCCTGACGACCGAGCCCATCCCGGCCGCTGCCTCCGGCACGACGGCGGCAGCAACCGCCCCGACCACCGCCACCGCCACCGGCACCGGCACCGGCACCGGCACCGGCACCGGCACCGGCACGACGCAAGCACCGACCACACCGGCTACCGCAACCGGCACCACGACGCAAGCACCGGCCACTCCGACCGCCCCGACGGCCCCGACCGCCCCGACCGGCAGGACGCGAGCACCGGCCGCCCCGACCACCGCAACCGACCCCACGCAAGCACCGACCACACCGGCCACCGCAAGCGGCCCTGGTGCGGAAGCCCCTGAAGCGTCGCGCACCTCGGCCGTCACCACCACCGGCCAGACGGTGCCGCCGGCCGACCCGGCCAGTGATTCCGCAGCCGCCGAGGCTGGTGGAACCGGCAGCGCGCGGACCGCCACCGAGGACGGTTCCACCGCTGGATTGTTCGGGGTCACGGCCGCCAGCGACCCGGACGCGGACCGGTGGACGCCGGCTCCGTCGGCCTGGCCGGTCACCGCCGCGTGGACAGTGCCGCCGCAGGCCGCTGATCGGGGGCCAACCGCATCCGAGCCGCTTGCCGGGCCGGTTGAGCCGACCGAGCAGACGCCGCGGCCCCGGCACCGGGCACCGCTGCCGGACTTGAGCCGGGCCAGCACATGGAACGCCTTCAACACCGCCCGCCGTGCCGGACCGACGGGGACGCAGGACAGCTCGACGGCCCAGACCACGCCGGACGGCCCGGCCGCGACCGGTGAAACGGCCGCCCCAGCGGTACGCCCGAGCATGACAGAGCCTTCGGTCGTTCCTGGTGAGGCTGGCGCTCCCACCGCCACCGGCACCGACGACCCGGTGAACATCGACGCCACACCGGCCGCTCCGACGCCCGCCAAGGTGGCGGAGCAGCCCTCCCGACGAGGACGGCTCGGCGGTCTGTTCCGTCGCAACCGGTCCCGGGACGAGGAGAGTCGGGAGACGTCGGACGCGGCGGAACCGCTGCAGACCCAGGATGAGGAGTTCGTCGACTGGGTCGCCGGTCTGAGCAAGCCGGTGGCGGACAATGAGCCGGAGCAGGAGGATGGCCGCCGGTCGCTGCGCTCCACCGGCCGGCACCACCGCGACTGACCTCACCAACGGCGCGTCGGAACGCCGATCGGTCGACCCACCTCGCTTGATCCACTCCGGTTCACTGATGTCGGGCTGTCCCACCCGCCTGGACACCGCGACATCAGTGAACCCGAGTGGATCACCCCGCACCGGGCGGACGGGCCGCGCTGCCCGGAGCGCGGGACAGGTCAGGCGAGCGGCAGGTAGACCCGGCCGCCGCCGGAGACGAACTCCTCCGACTTGCCCTTCATGCCGCGTGCCGCGTACTCCTTGAGCTCCTGGGTGATCTTCATGGAGCAGAACTTCGGGCCGCACATCGAGCAGAAGTGCGCCGTCTTCGCCGGCTCGGCGGGCATCGTCGCGTCGTGGTACGAGCGTGCCGTCTCCGGGTCCAGCGAGAGGTTGAACTGGTCCTCCCAGCGGAACTCGAACCGCGCCTTCGACAGCGCGTCGTCCCAGTCCTGGGCGCCGGGGTGCCCCTTGGCCAGGTCCGCCGCGTGCGCCGCGATCTTGTACGCGATCACGCCCGCCTTCACATCGTCACGGTCCGGAAGGCCGAGGTGCTCCTTCGGGGTGACGTAGCAGAGCATCGCGGTGCCGAACATTCCGATCATCGCGGCGCCGATCGCCGAGGTGATGTGGTCGTACGCGGGCGCGATGTCGGTGGTCAGCGGACCGAGCGTGTAGAAGGGTGCCTCGTGGCACCACTCCTGCTGGAGGTCCACGTTCTCCTTGATCTTGTGCATCGGCACGTGGCCGGGGCCCTCGATCATCACCTGGACGTCGTGCGCCCAGGCGACCTTCGTCAGCTCGCCGAGGGTGCGCAGCTCGGCGAACTGCGCCGCGTCGTTGGCGTCCGCGATCGAGCCGGGGCGCAGCCCGTCGCCGAGGGAGAAGGTCACGTCATAGCGGGCCAACAGCGCGCACAGCTCGGCGAAGTTCGTGTAGAGGAAATTCTCCTCGTGGTGCGCCAGGCACCACGCCGCCATGATCGAGCCGCCTCGGGAGACGATCCCGGTCACCCGGTCCACGGCCAGCGGCACGTACGGCAGGAGCACCCCGGCGTGCACCGTCATGTAGTCCACGCCCTGCTCGGCCTGCTCGATCACGGTTTCCCGGAACACGTCCCAGCTCAACTTCACCGGGTCACCGCCGACCTTCTCCAGCGCCTGGTAGATCGGCACCGTTCCGATCGGCACCGGCGAGTTGCGCACGATCGCCTCGCGGGTCTCGTGGATCCGCTTGCCGGTGGACAGGTCCATCACGGTGTCCGCTCCCCAGCGGGTGGCCCAGGTCAGCTTCTCCACCTCCTCGGCGACCGACGAGCTGACCGCGGAGGTGCCGATGTTGGCGTTCACCTTGACCAGGAACGCCTTCCCGATGATCGCCGGCTCGCACTCCGGATGGTTCACGTTGAGCGGCAGCACCGCCCGGCCGGCGGCGATCTCGGCCCGTACGAGCTCCGGGTCGACGTTCTCCCGGATCGCCACGAACTCCATCTCCGGCGTCACCACACCGGCCCGCGCGTACGCCAGCTGGGTGGGCCGGCGACCGTCCGTCCCGGCGAGCGGCGTGCCCGCCCCCGCACCGGCGCCACGTCACCCCGCTCGGCGATCCACGGCCCACGCAGCGGCGGCAGCCCCACCTCAGGGTCGGAACCGGGACCGGACGTGTCGTAGAGCCGCACCGGCGGATGGTCGCCGGTCAGCTCCACCTCCGCGAACGGCACCCGGACATCCGGCCGCGAACCCTCGACGTACACCTTGCCTCGTGCCTGCATGACTGCCTCCCTTGGAATTCAAGCGGACCAGCCGAAGTGGTTCAGCGGCCCGCGCCCCGCGCCCAGCTCCCAACTCCGCGCGCCGGTCAGCGCGCGGAGCACGTATTCCTTGGCGGCCCCTACCGCCGCCGGCACCGGATCGCCCAGCGCGAGCCGCACCGCGATCGCCGCCGAGAACGAGCACCCCGTGCCGTGGGTGTGCCGGGTGGCCACCCGGGGTGCGCGCAACAGGGTGGTGACGCCGCCGCCGTGCAGCACGTCGACCGCCTCGCCTCCGTCCAGGTCACCGCCCGTGACCACGACGTACTCCGGGCCGCCGGCAACGAGAGCCTCGGCGGCCACGACCATCCCGGCCACGTCGTCCACCGGGCGCCCCGTGATGGCGGCGGCCTCCGCGCAGTTCGGCGTCGCCACCCTGGCGTACGGCAGCAGCCGCTCGACCGCCTCCACCACGCCGAGCCGGTGGCCACTGGTGGCAACCAGCACCGGGTCGACGACAAGCTGGGGCAGCCGGCCGTCCCGTGCGGCCTCGGCTACCACGTCGGCGACCGCCGGGGTGCCGAGCATCCCCGTCTTGACCGCGCGGACGGTGAAGTCGGCGAGCACGCTGTCCAACTGCTCGGTGACCGTGCGCGGAGGTAGCGGCAGCACCGCGTCGACACCCCGGGTGTTCTGCGCGGTGACCGCCGTGAGGACGCTGGTGCCGTACGCGCCCAGCGCGGCGAAGACCTTGAGGTCGGCCTGGATGCCCGCGCCGCCGCCGGAGTCTGAGCCGGCGATGGTGAGGATGGTGCTCGGGGTCATCTTTCCTCTTTGGTTGCGGTTGAGGGCTGCGGGGCGTGGGTGGTTGCGGTTTGGGGCTGCGGCCGACCGTGCCCACGCAGGGATCAAGCCTGACCGCCCGGAGTGGGCACGGTCGGCCGCAGCCCCGTTCGTGGGGGCCTGCTGCCTCCGTGGCGGCTTTTAGAGGGCTTGGGGGTGACCGCCTCTTGGAAAGCATTGATCAGGGTGGTGGCTGTTTCGGTGGGGTCTTTGGCTCGCATCAGTGCGCCCAGCACTGCCACCCCGACGGCTCCTGCCTCGATGCAGGCGGTTACCTGTTCTGGGGTCTCGACTCCGCCGAGGGCCAGCAGGGGCACCGGGCTGACCTCGATCAGCTTGCGCAGCCCCTCCGGGCGCAGGGGTGGGCCGTAGCCGGGTTTCGTCCTCGTCGGCCACACCGGGGACACGGTGGCGTAGTGCTCTGTGGTCAGGCGGTCGAGCTCGGTGCGGTTGTGGCAGGAGCGGCCGACGAGTTGGTGGGTCGGTGGCGGGTACGGGCCGGCGGCCGGCAAGTGGACGGCGTCGCCGCCGAGCGGATCGGGGCCGGCCACGATGAGGGTTCCGCCGACGTCGACGAGGATCGCGCGCAGGTCGGCGGCGAGGGCCGCGCGCTCGGCGCGGGGCAGGTCCTTCTCCCGGAGCACCACCCAGCGCACTCCCCCGGCCACCGCCCCCGCCACCACCCGGTCGAGCCCGCCCCGCGCCACGAGCCGATCGGTCAACACGACAACACCGGACGGCGGGGTCACAGGTCGGGTCTTCCCTCGTCAGGTGTGGAGGGAAGCGCGTGGAAGCGACGGGCGATCCGGCCGGCGCCTGCGGCCAGTCGGCCCGCCTCGACCGCGTAGCGCATCGCGGTGGCCATCGCCACCGGGTCCGCGGCCCGGGTCACCGCGCTTGCCAGCAGCACCGCGTCGCAGCCCAATTCCATGGCGAGGGCCGCATCGGATGCGGTGCCGATGCCGGCGTCGAGGATCACCGGCACGTCCACACCCTGACGGATCAGCCGGATGTGGTGCGGGTTGCCGATGCCGAGCCCCGAACCGATCGGGGAGCCGGCCGGCATCACCGCGGCACAGCCCACGTCGGCGAGCCGGCGGGCCAGCACCGGGTCGTCGCTGGTGTACGGCAGCACGGTGAAGCCGTCGCCGACCAGTTCCTCGGCGGCGCGGAGCAGTTCCACCCCGTCGGGCAGCAGCGTCCGCTCGTCGCCGATCACCTCCAGCTTGACCCAGTCGGTGTCGAACGCGTCCCGGGCCAGCCGGGCCACCTTCACCGCCTCGGTCGCCGTGTGGCAGCCGGCGGTGTTCGGCAGCAGCCGTACCCCGCACCGGTCCAGCAGTTCCAGCAGCCCTCCGGTGGAGCCCGGCGCCGTGCCCACCCGACGCAGCGCCAGGGTGACGAGCTCGGTGCCGGACGCCCGGATCGCCTGCTCCAGCACGTGCAGGTTCGCGGCGCCGCCGGTGCCGAGGATCAGCCGTGAGGTGAACGTCTCCCCACCCAGCTCGAATGGCACGCCGCTCACCCGCCCTGCGCCGCGGTGAGCACCTCGACGCGGTCACCGTCGCGCAGCACCCGGGCCGGCCAGCCAGCCCGGGGCACCACCTCGCCGTTGACCGCGACCGCCACCCCACGCTGCTGAGGCACGACGTCGCGGACCAGGTCCGCCACCGAAACACCGTCGGGGACGCTGCGTCCGGCCCCGTTCACCGTCAACTCCACCGGTCCCCCTCCGTTGCCCGTTCAGGTCCGCCCGTCCCGACCGCCCCGGAACCGACCGAGCCGGAACCGACTCCCCCGGCACCGGCCGAGCCGGCACCGCCGAAGCGGTCGGCCCGGAAGGGCGCGAGCAGCCGGTCGGGTACGCCGGTGAGCACCAGGTCGGCGATCAGGTCGGCGGTGATCGGGGTCAGCACGATGCCGTGGCGGTGGTGCCCGGTGGCGGCCAGGACGTCCGGCCGGCCGGGTAGCGGCCCGAGGATCGGCGCGTTGTCCGGGGTGCCCGGGCGCAGCCCGGCGACCGCCTCGACCAGGTCGTACTCGGCCAGCTCGGGCAGCAGGTCGATGCCGGCGCGGAGTAGGCGCTGCACGGCACCTGCGGTGACCGTGGTGTCCGACCGCTCCTCGACCGTCGCGCCGAGCACGACCTCGCCGTCGGCGCGGGGCACCAGGTAGGCAGGCTCGCCGTCGGCGTACCCCCGGATCACGTGCCGGAAGCCCGGCGCGACGCCATCGGGCGCGCGTAGCCGGAGGATCTGGCCCTTCACCGGACGCACGGGCAGGCCGGTGAGACCGGCGGCCCCGCAGCCGGCGGCGACCACGGTGATCCGCGCGTCCACTTCGGACAGACGCTGGACCGCGTGCGGCACGAGCACCGCGCCGGCCCGCTGCGCGGCCGTGCGCAGCGCCGGCACCAGCAGTCGGGGGTCGACCTGGTGGTCGGTGGGCGCGAGCGCGCCGCCGCGCACCCGTGGGGCGAGCGCCGGCTCGCGGTCGCGCAGCTCGCTGGGGCGCAGCGGGGTCACGGGCAGACCCAAACCCTGCTGGTACGCCCAGAGCCTGCGCGCCTCGGCCAGGTCGTCGCCGGTCAGCCCGACCATGAGGGTGCCCTCGGTCCGGTAGCCGATGTCGGCGCCGGTAGCCGCCGTCAGCTCGGCGGCGAACTCCGGCCAGCGGGCGGCGGATGCCAGCAGCAGCGCGGTCAGATCCCGCTCACCGAAGTACGCCTCGGAGACCGGGGAGAGCATGCCTGCGGCCACCGCCGACGCCCCCGAGCCGGACGCCGGATCGTGGACCACCACTCGCAGCCCTCGGGCGGCGCAGCGCCAGGCGATCGCCAGCCCGATCGGCCCCGCCCCCACCACCGCGACGTCCGGCCGGACCCGGTCGCTCGATCGCGGTGACGGGAACCGGCCGGTCAGCACGTCAGAGCCTCGATCAGTTCGGCGGTCGCCCGAGCGGGGTCGGCTGCAGCGGAGAGAGCACCGACGACCGCAACCCCGTACGCCCCAGCGGCTCGCAGAGCCGGCACGTGGGCGGCGGTGACCCCGCCGATCGCGATGACCGGCACGTCCACGGCGTCGGTGACCGCGCGTACTCCCGCAGGGCCGATCGGATCCGGCAGCCCGGTCTTGGTGCTGGTGGTGTGGCACGGCCCGACACCCAGGTAGCTGGCTCCCGCCGCGACGGCCTCGGTCGCCGTTCCCGGCGCGCGGGCGGTGGCTCCCAGCACGCCGGTGGGGCCGAGCACCCGGCGGGCGGCGGCGACCGGCAGGTCGTCCGCGCCGACGTGCCCGCCGGCGGCGCCCACCGCCAGCGCCACGTGCAAGCGGTCGTTGACCAGGCAGGTCGCCCCGTACGACGCGCAGAGCGCCAGCACCCGCTGGGCCAGGTCGTACGCCTCGCGGTCGGTGGCGGAATCCTCGACCCGGACCTGCACCACCAGGTCGGCGCGGGCCGCAGTGAGGGCGGCCCGGACCACGGTGAGTGGGTCCCGGCCGGGTCGGGTGTCGGTGATCAGATGCAGTCGCCCCAGGGACGGCACGGCAACGCTCCTCCCTGCGCCGGCATTACCCGGATCAGGTTCGACGGTCGGGGGCTGTCAGCCCCCCTCTCAGCCCGGTACACCGGGCTCCCGTGGGTTACTTGCGTGTCACCGTACGACAGATCCGCGGGTCTGCCAAGGGAGGGGTCGGCGGGCCGGGGCGGCGGAATCGGTTGGGCGCTTCATCCCGGTCCTGTTCGGAATGTCGCCTGCCGTTGCAGAACCGTTACCCGCCGGCATCTTGCCGGACATTGAGCCAGCCGAATTAATTTGTTCAGCGATTCGACAAAATGTTGGCGGAGGCACCCTGGCACGGTGTCACCACCGGCTCCATCTGGGACGGTCTTCGGC
This sequence comes from Micromonospora sp. LH3U1, assembly GCF_028475105.1. Lineage (NCBI taxonomy): Bacteria > Bacillati > Actinomycetota > Actinomycetes > Micromonosporales > Micromonosporaceae > Micromonospora > Micromonospora sp. LH3U1. Next base: position 6,297,168 of record NZ_CP116936.1, read on the forward strand.
GAGCCGGCTCCCGCGATTCCTGTCACTACGACATAGGAGGCGGCGTGTCCCGTTCTCGTCGTGCCCGCGTACCCATCACCGCGACCCTGATCTCCCTAGCTCTCGCCTCGACGACTCTGTTCGGGATGCCCGCTCAGGCGGCAGCACCAGCAGCCCAGGTCCCCCCGCGCGATGCGAAAGCCGCAGCCCCGGTCACCCAGGTGGTACCGAAGGCACCAAAGGCCGCGGCCGATCCCTTCTCCGTCCTGGTCTTCTCCAAGACCGCCGGCTTCCGGCACGACTCCATCCCCACCGGTGTCGCCGCCATCCAACAGCTCGGCGTCGCCAACGGATTCACCGTGGACAACTCCGAGGACGGGGCCGCATTCAGCGACGCCAACCTGGCGAAGTACAAGGCGGTGATCTGGCTCTCCACCACCGGTGACGTGCTCAACGCCGACCAGCAGGCGGCGTTCGAGCGCTACGTGAAGGCCGGCGGCGGTTACGTCGGCATCCACGCCGCCTCGGACACCGAGTACAGCTGGGCCTGGTACGGCGACCTGGTCGGCGCGTACTTCGCCAACCACCCGCAGAACCAGCAGGCCACGGTCAAGGTGGAGGACCACGCCCACCCGTCCACGGCCGGGCTGCCGGACCGCTGGTCCCGGTTCGACGAGTGGTACAACTACCAGACCAACCCCCGGCCGGACGTGCACGTGCTGGCCAGCCTGGACGAGAAGAGCTACACCCCCGGCGCCGGCGCGATGGGTGCGGACCACCCGGTCGCCTGGTGTCAGGACTATGACGGTGGTCGGTCCTGGTACACGGGCCTGGGGCACACCCGGGAGTCGTACGCCGAGCCCGAGTTCCTCTCCCACCTGCTCGGCGGCATCCGGACCGCGGCAGGTGTCGAGAACGCCGACTGCGGCGCCTCGAAGACCTCGAACTTCGAGAAGGTCACGCTGGACAGCAACACCAGCAACCCGATGGAGCTGGACATCGCCCCCGACGGGCGGGTCTTCTACATCGAGCGCGACGGTCGCGTCCAGATCGTGAAGCCGGACACCGGCAGCACCGTCACCGCCGTCGACCTGGACGTCTTCACCGGCAACGAGGACGGCCTGATCGGCATCCGACTCGACCCGGACTTCGCCACCAACAACTGGGTGTACCTCTACTACGCCCCGAACGACGGGGTCACCCGCAACCTGCTGTCCCGCTTCACGGTCACCGGCGACACCATCGACCTGGCCAGCGAGAAGCAGGTGCTGCGGGTCGACACCCAGCGCAACACCTGCTGCCACGCCGGCGGCAGCATGGCCTTCGACGGCGACGGCAACCTCTACCTGGCCACCGGTGACAACACCAACCCGTTCGAGTCGAGCGCGTACTCGCCGCTGGACGAGCGGCCGGGCCGCCAGGACTACGACTCGCAGCGCACCTCCGCCAACACCAACGACCTGCGCGGCAAGGTGATCCGGATCCACCCGGAGGACGACGGGACGTACACCGTTCCGTCGGGCAACCTCTTCGCGGCGGGCACCGAGAAGACCCGTCCCGAGATCTACGCGATGGGCTTCCGCAACCCGTTCCGGATCGGCACCGACCCGAAGACCAACACGCTGTACGTCGCGGACTACGGGCCGGACGCCAACGCCGACAACCCGAACCGAGGCCCCCGGGGTCTGGTCGAGTGGAACATCGTCACTCCTGGCAACTACGGCTGGCCGTACTGCACGGGGACGAACGAGGCGTACAACGACTACACGTTCCCGTCCGGTCCGAGTGGGGCGAAGTTCGACTGCGCGGCACCGGTGAACAACTCGCCCAACAACACCGGCCTGACCAACCTCCCGCCGGTCGTTCCGGCGACCGTCGACTACGGGTACGCCGGTGACGCGCGTTACCCGGAGATCGGCGGCGGTGGCGCCCCGATGGGCGGCCCGGTCTACCGGTACGACGCCGACCTCAACTCCAACCGCAAGTGGCCGGCGTACTACGACGGCAAGGCTCTGCTCGGCGAGTGGAACCAGAACAAGATGTACACCATGCAGGTGACCGCCGACGGCAAGTCGTTGGTGGACATCAACCAGCTGCTCACCGGCATGACCATGCTCCGGCCGATGGACTTCGAGTTCGGCCCGGACGGCGCGCTGTACCTGATCGAGTGGGGCAGCGGCTTCGGCGGCAACAACGACAACTCCGGCGTCTACCGGATCGACTACACCGCCGGTGACCGCGCGCCGATCGCGGCAGCGGCCGCCACCCCGACCTCGGGGCCGACGCCGTTGACGGTCACCTTCTCCAGCGCCGGTTCCCGGGACCCGGACGGTGGCGCGCTCACCTACGCCTGGGCCTTCGGTGACGGGCAGACCTCGACCGAGGCCAACCCGACGCACACGTACGCGACGGCGGGCAGCTACACCGCCCAGCTCACCGTCACCAACCCGAAGGGCCGTACCGCGGTGGCCAACGTGCCGATCACCGTGGGCAACACCGCACCGACGGTGACCATCGAGTTCCCGCCGGACGGTGGCTTCTTCAACTGGGGTGACCAGGTCCGCTACTCGGTCAAGGTGACCGACCCGGAGGACGGGCAGATCGACTGCGACCGGGTTCAGCTCCAGGTGCTGCTCGGTCACGACGAGCACGCCCACCCGCTGGAGCAGCACACCGGCTGCACCGGCACCGTCCAGACGTCGCTCGCCTCCGGGCACGGCGCCGAGGCGAACGTGTTCGCGGTCTTCGAGGCCACCTACACCGACGAGGGCGGCGCGGGCGGGTCCGGCCCGCTCACCGGCCGGGCGATCGAGGTCCTGCAGCCCAAGCAGAAGCAGGCCGAGTACTTCACCGCCACCGGGCGTGCGCCGGTGAACACCGGCGGCGGAGACGCCGGCGTGCAGCGGGAGACCGGCGCCGACACCGCCGGCGGTGGTCAGAACATCGCGTTCATCGAGGACGGCGACTGGTGGTCGGTCGCTCCGGCGGACCTGACCAACATCACCGAGATCCGGTTCCGGGCCGCCTCGGCCGCCGCTGGCGGTCGGATCGAGGTCCGCGCGGGTGCGGTTGACGGACCGGTGGTCGCCACGGCCATCGTGCCGACGACCGGCGCGTGGCAGACGTACACGGACGTGAGCGCGCCGGTCACCGGTGCCGCGAGCGGCTCGCTGTACTTCCTGGCCCGCGACCCGAACGGCGGGACCGGCTCGCTGTTCAACGTCAACTGGATGGACTTCATCGGCCGGGGCGTCACCGAGAACGCGCCGCCGGTGGTCAGCGCCACCGCCACCCCGGCGACCGGCACCGCGCCGGTCACCGTCGCCTTCGACGGCACGGCCACCGACGCCGAGGGGAACACCCCGCTGACGTACGCCTGGGACTTCGGTGACGGAGGCACGGCGACCACCCTGGACGCCAGCCACACCTACACCAACCCGGGCACCTTCACGGCCACCCTCACGGTGACCGACAGCAAGGGCGCCAAGTCGTACACCACGGTGCCGGTGCGGGTGAACGCGCCGGACACGTCCTGCTTCGGGGCGCGTTCGGACGACTTCAACGGCGCCAGCCTCGACAAGGGCCGGTGGACCAGCGTGGTCCGGGAGAACCAGCTCTACTCGGTCAGCGGCGGCGCGCTGCGGCTGCCCACCTCGGTGGGTGACCTCTACGGCGCTCGCAACGATGCCACCAACCTGGTGCTCCAGGCGGCTCCGACCGGCGCCTGGGAGATGACCACCAAGGTCACCCTGCCGGTGACGGCCAACTACCAGCAGGCCGGCGTACTCGTGTACGGCGATGATGACAACTACGCCAAGCTGGACCTGCTGTACAACGGCAGCCGGCGGGTGGAGTTCATCCGGGAGACGGCCGCGACGCCTCGCAACGAGGCCGCCGACAGCGCCGCCGCACCGGCCGGTGACACCGTGTACCTGCGGATCACCAGCGATGGGGCGAACCTGACCGCGGCCACCTCGGGCGACGGGCAGACCTTCACCCCGGTCGGCCGATCGGCCGCGCTCGACGGCATCACCAACCCGCGGATCGGGGTCTTCGCGCTCAACGGCGGCACCGAGGCGCCGGTGGTCGACGCTGCCTTCGACTCGTTCCTGGTCACGCCGGACGCCCCGGCCGGCCCGGTCGACCCGTCGGACGAGTTCACCGGCAGCACGTTGGACAAGTGCCGGTGGGACGCGATCCTGCGGGAGGACCCGAGCGGTTACCGGGTCACCGGTGGGGCGCTGCGCATCGACGTGCCCAACGGTGACATCTACGGCACCGACAACACCGGGCCGAAGAACTTCATCCTCCAGACCGCGCCGTCCGGCGACTGGACCCTGGAGACGAAGGTCGACGGCAGCCTGCTGAACGAGCAGTACCAGCAGGCCGGTCTGATCGTGCAGGCGGACGACGACAACTACCTGAAGTTCGACTTCATCGCGGACAACCAGGCTGGCCAGGCGGTGACGCGGCGGATCGAGTTCCGCAGCGAGATCGCCGGGGCGGTCCAGAACCCGCAGCCGGAGGCAGGCAACCTGACCGATGCCGTGTGGCATCTGCGGCTGGCTCGCACCGGCGACACGTTCACCGCTTCGTACTCGGCCGACGGGACGACCTGGACGGCGTTGACGACGCTGACCAACAGCGCCGTCGGGGCCACGCCGAAGGTCGGGCTGTTCACCCTCGGCGCCGCCCAGACGGCCTCGAAGACGGCCTCGTTCGACTACTTCCGGCTCAGCACGGAGGTGGCCGACGAGACCGCGCCGGTTACCACGGCGGCGGTTTCCGGTACCCCGACCGACGGGTGGTACACCGGGCCGGTGACGATCACGCTCACCGGTGCCGACGAGGCCGGCGGTAGCGGGCTTGCCGGTACGGCGTACCAGTTGGACGGGGCCACCACCTGGACGGCCTACACCGCACCGGTGGAGGTCAGCGGGGACGGCGAGCACGAGCTGCGGTTCCGCTCGACGGACCAGGCGGGCAACGTGGAGTCGACGAAGACCGTCTCGGTCAAGATCGACGCCACCGCGCCGGTGACCTCGGCGACGTTCGCTCCGGCGAACGACGCCGGCTGGCACAACGGGACGATCCCGGTCGTGCTGACCTCGACCGACGCCGGTTCCGGCGTCAAGACGGTCGAGTGGTCCCTGGACGGTGGCGCGTGGACGCCGTACTCGGCGCCGGTCGAGGTGACCGGTGACGGGCAGCACGAGCTGCTGTTCCGTTCGACCGACAAGGCGGGCAACGCCGAGACGCTCAAGTCGGCGGTGCTGCGCATCGACGGCACGAAGCCGACGTTGCTGGTGTCCGGGATCGCCGACGGCCAGCTCTACGGTGACAGCCAGGACGTTCGGGTGTCCTGGCAGGCCGTCGACCCGACCTCGGGCATCGCTACCGTGGTCGGCCAGTTGGACGGCAGGGCGTACGCCAGCGGCACTCTGCAGGCCATGTACGAGCTGCCGCTCGGCCTGCACGAGCTGACCGTGACCGCGACCGACAAGGCGGGCAACAAGACCACCTCGACGGTCCGGTTCTTCGTCACCACCTCGTTCCGGGACATGCAGAGCCTGCTGGACCGGTTCAAGGCGACGGGGCGGCTCTCGACCAAGGCGCACAAGCAGCTGACCAACAAGCTCGACGCCGTCCGCAAGTCCGAGGCGGCCGGCGACGACAAGGCAGCGGTGAGGCAACTGACCGCGTTCCGGACGCTCGCTGCTGACGCCACGCTGGTGGCCGAGGCGGAGATCCGGGATGTCCTGATCCGGGACGCCGACGCCATGATCGTCCGGCTCGGCGGCGCGGCCAGCAAGGCCGGCGTCAAGGCGAACGACGGCGAACCGGTCAAGGGCACCGGGCGGCTCGGTGGCGATGCCACCCGGCTCGCACCCGGTCGCCAGCTCTGATCCGACGAGGCCCCTCCCCGACGCTGCGGCGTCGGGGAGGGGCCTCCCTCATCCGTAGTGGGGAGATGTCCGTGACGGGTATCCGCAAGGTGCTGGCCGCCGTTTTCGTCGGACTGGCCCTGACCCTGTTCGCCACTGCCCCGGCGGCGGCTCAGGCCGACAAACTCAAACTCACGGTGGCCGGCGACGGGGCCGAGGGGGTCACCATCCAGGCCACCTACACCGATGGCCGTCGGCTGGACCAGCTGGTGCGGTTGGTCATGACCGCCACCGGCCCGGACGGACAACGGGTCGGGCCGGTGCAACTCGAGCCGGCACCGGAGGGGCAGGGCTTCTACACCAGCGGTCCGCTTCTCACCGCCGGCAGTTGGCGCGTGAAGGTGAACTCCCCCGCTCCGCTTCAGAGCGAGGCCACCGCCACGGTGCAGGCCCGGGCGGCACAGTCGCCCCCGGTGCCCGCGCCTGTCGCGGTGACCGCGGACGGGACCGCCGGACGCGGGGCGGGCGCCGGCTGGTGGCCGTTCGCGGCGGCCGGCCTCGTGCTCGTCGCCGCAGCGATGGGGGTGGCCATGCTGTTCGGCCGCCGCCGCCCCGGTACGCCGAACGACTGATCGACTCGGTATCCCGGAAGTCGGGGTGTCCCGGGCGACCGGTCACCCCGACTTCCGGGAACGCGAGTGGATCAGCGCGGCGCACGCCCACGCGCACGACGAGGCACGCGTCTCGCCGCGCTCAGAGGATGGCGCGCAGCGCCGCCAGGTCCTCGTCGCCGGGTTCCCAGGTGCCGGCGGCGGCGTTGGCGCGCACCTGCTCGGGCGTGGTGGCACCGGCGATCACCGAGGTCACCGCCGGCTGGGCGGCCAGCCCGCCGATCGCCACCTGGAGCATGGTCAGCCCCCGCTCGCCCGCGTACGCCTCGATCGCCTCGATGGTGTCCCAGTCGGCTGCGGCGAGCCGCTCGGCGTACCGGCCACCGCCGGAGAGCCGGCTACCGGCCGGCGGCTGGCCCTCGCGCTTGTACTTGCCGGTGAGCAGGCCGTTGGCGAGCGGGAAGAACGGCAGCATGCCGAGGCCGAACCGCTCGCAGGCCGGGATCACCTCGGCCTCCACCGAGCGCTCCAGCAGACTGTAGTGGTTCTGGGCGCTGATGAATCGGGCCCGTCCGTTGGAGGAGGCGACCCAGTCCGCGTCGGCGATCTGCCAGCCGGTGAAGTTGGAGTTGCCCAGGTAGCGCACCTTGCCGTCGCGGACCAGGTCGTCCAGGGCGGCGAGGGTTTCGTCGATCGGCGTGCCCGGGTCGGGCTCGTGCATCTGGTAGAGGTCGATGTGGTCGGTGCCGAGTCGGCGCAGCGACGCCTCGACGGCTCGGGCGATGTAGCGCCGCGCACCACGCGCGCCGTAGTCCGGCCCGTTGAGGCCGTTCATGTCCATGCCGAACTTGGTGGCCACCACCACGTCGTCCCGGCGCCCCTTGAGCGCCTGCCCGAGCAGCTCCTCGGAGCCGCCCTGCGGCTCACCGTAGATGTCGGCGGTGTCGAAGAGGGTGATCCCGGCGTCCAGTGCGGCGTCGACCACCGCACGGGTGCCGTCAAGGTCGAGCTTGCGGCCAAAGTTGTTGCAGCCGATGCCGACTACGGACACCACGAGCCCGGAGTCGCCCAGCCGGCGATAGGTCATCTCAGTCACGAGATCCACCCTATGCCGGCCGGCCGCACCGTCGCCCGGGGACCGATCAGCCGACGTCCCAGACCGGTTCCGGGGTCTCCACCACCTCGCTGTCGCTTCCGAACAGCACGAACCGGTCGAAGGAGCGGGTGAACCAGCGGTCGTGGGTGACCGCGATCACGGTCCCCTCGAACGCGGTCAGGCCCGCCTCCAGCGCTTCGGCACTGGCCAGGTCGAGGTTGTCGGTGGGCTCGTCGAGCAGCAGCAGGGTCGCCCCGGACAGCTCCAGCAGCAGCACCAGGAACCGGGCCTGCTGCCCGCCGGAGAGGGTGCCGAAGCGCTGGTCGCCCTGCCCGGCCAACTCGTAGCGGCTGAGCACCCCCATCGCCGTGTGCCGGTCCATCCCCGTGCGGTGCTCGTCGCCCCGCCAGAGGATCTCGACCAGCGTCTTCGACATCAGCTCCGGTCGGTCGTGGGTCTGGGAGAAGTGTCCAGGGCGGACCCGGGCACCCAGCCGGGCGGTGCCGTCGTGTGTCACCGGGGCGAGCGCGCCCGCCCCGTCCACCGGCCCGTTCGCCGGGTCGGGATCGGTGCCGCCCCGGGCCAGCAGCCGCAGGAAGTGCGACTTGCCGGTGCCGTTGGCACCGAGCACCGCCACCCGATCGCCGTACCAGATCTCCAGGTCGAAGGGGTAGGTCAGGCCGTCGAGCTCCAGCTGCTCGCAGATGACCGCGCGCTTGCCGGTCCGCCCGCCGCTCAGCCGCATCCGGATGTCCTGGTCCTTCGGGGGTACGGGCGGCGGCCCGGCCTCCTCGAACTTGCGCAGCCGGGTCTGCGCGGCCTGATAGCGCGAGGCCAACCCGTCGTTGTACGCGGCCTTCTGCTTGTACATCAGCACCAGCTCGCGCAGCTTCTGGTGCTCCTCGTCCCAGCGTCGGCGCAGCTCGTCGAGGCGGGCGTGTCGAGCCACCCGCGCCTCGTGCCAGCTCGCGAAACCACCCGGGTGCACCCAGGCGCTGCCACCCTCCACGGCGACCACCCGGTCGGCGGACTGGGCGAGCAGCTCGCGGTCGTGCGAGACGTAGAGCACCGACTTGGTCGACTCCCGCAGTCTCGCCTCCAGCCAGCGTTTGCCGGGCACGTCGAGGAAGTTGTCCGGCTCGTCGAGCAGCAGCACCTCGTCCGGGCCGCGCAGCAGCAGCTCCAACGCGAAGCGCTTCTGCTGGCCGCCGGACAGGGTACGAACCGGCCGGTCCCGCACGGCGTCCCAGGGCTGGTCGAGCACGATGGTCGCGACGGTGTCGAAGAGCACCTCGGCGTCGTACCCGCCGGCCTCGCCCCAGGCGCCCAGCGCGTCGGCGTACGCCAGCTGGGACTTGCCCGCGGCGTTGCTGAACTTGCCGTGGGCCTCGGCCGCCCGCATCGCCGCCTCGGTTTCGCCGAGCCGGCGTCCCGCGGCGCGCAGCGACGGCGGGGCCAGCGACAACGCCAGGTCGGCGAGCGTCGACTCGTCGCCGATCATGCCGATGAACTGGCGCATCACGCCCAGCCCACCGGCCCGAGCGACGACGCCGGTACGCACTGGCAGATCGCCGGCGACCATCCGCAGCAGCGTGGTCTTTCCCGCGCCGTTCGGCCCGACCAGGGCGACCTTGCTGCCCTCCCCGACCCGGAACGACACGTCGGCGAAGAGCTCCCGACCGTCGGGAAGAATGTGCCCGACCCCTGCCACGTCCACGTATCCCACGCCGGGATCCTGCCCCAGTCAGAGCCGGGGGGACATCCAATTACCGGGTGACCCGCAGCACCCGGAAGCCCTTCTGGCTGGCGTGCCGCTCGACCTGCCAGCTCTGCTCGGTGAGCCAGCGTTGCAGCGAGTCGCCGCCGAGGTGCCGGGCGACGACCAGCCAGCCGACGCCGTCCGGTGCGAGTCGGGGCATCCAGCGCAGCAGCAGGTCGTGCAGCCCGTCCTTGCCGATCCGGATGGGTGGGTTGGACCAGAGCTGGGCGAACTGGATGTCCGCCGGCACGTCGTCCGGCGCGCTGACCCGAATCCGGTCGGCGGCGCCGATCCGGACCGCGTTGGCGGCGGTCAGCTCGCGGGCGCGGGCGTTGACGTCGACGGCCCAGACGGTGCTGGTCGGCGCGGAGTCGGCCAGCACGCAGCTGATCGGCCCGAACCCGCAGCCGAGGTCGAGCAGGTCACCGCTGGTGTCGGCGGTCGGCAGCTCGGCCTTGCGCAGGAGCACCGCGGTGCCCGGGTCGAGCCGGCTGGCGGAGAAGACCCCGCCGGCAGAGGCGAGCCGGTAGTCGCGGTCGGCGACGGAGAACTCGACCTCGCGCGCCGGGGCGTCGCTGGCGGGTTGTGCGGTGAAGTAGTGGTCGCCGGTCACGTCGGCAATTCTCGCACCGGGCCGAGCGGGCCATGACACGGCCCACGTACACATTTACTGAATTTTACCCCCTAAAGGGACAATGACTCTTACTCTGGGCGACATGGTGTATCGGTACGAGTCCGATGAGGACGCTTTCGAGGAGTACCCGGAGCCCGGGTCCGACCTGCCGGTGCTCGGCGCCGGCCCGCCCCCACCGGCCGGGCCCTCTCCGTCACGCTTCCCCACGCCGTCGCTGCCACGACCGAATCAGCTCTCGCTGCCGTCGTCGCCGCCACCGCCACCGCCACCGCCACCGCCGGCTCCTGCCGACATCCCGCTCGCCGCACCCCGCAGCCAGGTCTACACCTCGGCGACGCCGGTGGAGCCGACCACACGGCGCGGCGGCGGTCGGATGTGGCAGGTGCTGATCGGCGGCGCAGCCGTCCTGGTCCTGCTCGCCCTCTGTGGCCTGGGTGCCGCCGCGCTGCTCGTCGACCGCGACCAGCAACCGCAGAACACCCCGACGTACCAGGCGAACGCCGCCCCGACGACATCAGCTCCAGCGGAACGGCTGGCCCTCGACTCCCGGGACACCGACCAGGCTCCGCTGACCGCCAAGGAACTCTTCCCCGGCAAGGAACTGAAGCTCACCGACGGCCAGCCGAGCTACCAGGTGCTCAAGAGCCAGTCCAGCGGCAGTTGCGCCGTCGCCGCCACCGGCGAGGTCGCCGACCTGTTGATCCGGCTCGGCTGCAACCAGGCCGTCCGGGCCACGCTGCGTACGCCCGACGGTGCACACCTGGTCACCGCCGGCCTGTTCAACCTCACCGACAAGGTCAGCGCGGAACGGGCCCGGGACCGGATCCGACAACTGCTCGACGAGCGGCAGGGCCGGTTCCGTGGCCTCCCCGCCACCGACGGTGCCGCCACCGACGTGCTGACCAGCGCCCCGGCGCGGGTCGGCTGGCAGGTCCGTGGCCACTACCTGGCGTACGCGCTCGTGGTCCGCGAGGACGGTGCGGCGATCAAGGCGGGTGACACCAAGGTCCGCGAGATCCTGTTCGACATGATCGAGCTGCACCTCAGCCGCGGCGTGCTGCAACAGCGGGCCGACGGTGGCACCGCCGCACAACCGTCGCCGGTGCCGACCGAGAGCAGCGGGGCCCAGGGCGGCAGCACCAGCCCCGGCGACTTGCCGGGCGAATGACCCGCGCCATGCGGTCGTCGGTGGCAGCCGCGCGGACGGGCGGTGGTCAGCCCTCGATCGGGACCCGCAGCCGGCGGGTGAGGTCGGCGCGGCGGGCATACTCGGCCGGATCGGACGGGTAGCCGACGGCGACCAGGGTCAGCCCACGCGCGGGGGCCACCGTCACCTCGCTGGACCGATCCTGCCGGGTGAGCAGGCTGCCCGGCCACTCGACCGGGCGGCGGCCGTCCCCGGCCACCAGCATCGCCCCCACCAGGCTGCGCACCATCGCCTGGCAGAACGCGTCGGCCTGCACGGTGGCGACCAGGATGCCGTCCGGGTCGCGGCGCCAGTCCAGCCGGGTCACCTCGCGCAGCGTGGTCGCGTTCTCCTTGCGCCGGCAGTACGCGGCGAAGTCGTGCTCACCGACCAGGCCGGCCGCCGCGGCGTTCAACGCGGCCAGGTCCAGCGGCTTCGGCCAGGCCAGCACCTCGTGCCGGCGTAGCGGCTCCGCTCCGAAGGTCGCATCGGTGACCCGGTATTGGTAGCGCCGGAAGGTGGCCGAGAACCGGGCGTCGAAGTCAGCCGGCACCTCGGTCATCGCCCGTACGCGCATGTCGGTGGGGAGCAGCCGGGCCAGGCGACGCAGCAGCCGCCCCTCATGCTGCCGCCACACGTCGACGGGCAGGTCCAGGTGGCACACCTGCCCGGTGGCGTGCACCCCCGCGTCGGTTCGCCCGGCCACCGTCAGCCCGGTGGCCGTGCCGGCGCCGAGGACCAGGTCCAGAGTTTCGACGAGCACCCCCGCGACGGTGCGCTGGGTCGGCTGGGGGGCCCAGCCGGAAAAGCCCGTGCCGTCGTACGAGACGTCCAGCCGCAGCCGGATCCGCTCGTCCACGTCGTACCTCCTGTCACGGGTCGGGCCCGACACCCCGATGGGGTGCCGGGCCCGACGTTGCCCCTGATCAGGCCTTGTTCTCGGTGGCCTCGTCGCTGTCCTCGCGGGCGGCGTCGGTGTCACCGGACGCCGACACCGGCGCCTCGGAGTCCTGGTCGACCGGGGCCGACTGCGGGGTCTCCTCGGCCGGGGCGAGCGCCTCGACCTTGTCCTGCTGCGCGGCCTTGCGGGCGGCGGTCTTCTTGTTCGCCTTCGGCTCGGCGACCTGAAGCTCCTCCACCAGCTCGATGATGGCCATCGGCGCGTTGTCACCCTTGCGCGGACCGGTCTTCACGATCCGGGTGTAACCGCCGGGGCGGTTGGAGTATCGCGGCGCGATCTGGTCGAACAGGGCGTAGACCACGTCCTTGTCCTTGACGACACCCAGCACCCGCCGACGCGAGGCGAGGTCACCGCGCTTGGCCTTGGTGATGAGCTGCTCGGCGAGCGGACGCAGCCGCCGGGCCTTCGTCTCGGTGGTCTTGATCTTGCCGTGCTGGAACAGCGCAGTGGCCAGGTTGGCCAGCATCAGCCGCTCGTGCGAGGGGCTGCCGCCGAGGCGGGGGCCCTTGGTGGGCGTGGGCATTTTTGGTGCTCCTCAGTTGTGGCGGCAGCGCGGACTAGAGCTGCTCGGTCTCGCGGTAGTCGTCGGTGTCGTAGTCGGCCTCGCCGAAGGTGTCCACGACATGCGCCGGGTCGAAGTTCGGAGCCGAGTCCTTCAGCCCGAGACCCATCCCGGCGAGCTTCATCTTGACCTCGTCGATCGACTTCTGACCGAAGTTGCGGATGTCGAGGAGGTCGGCCTCGGTACGCCCGATGAGCTCACCAACGGAGTTGATGCCCTCGCGCTTGAGGCAGTTGTAGGAGCGGACGGTGAGGTCCAGCTCCTCGATCGGCAGAGCGAGGTCCGCTGCCAGCTGGGCGTCCTGCGGGGACGGCCCGATGTCGATGCCCTCGGCGGTCTCGTCCAGCTCCCGGGCCAGCCCGAACAGCTCCACCAGCGTCGAACCCGCGGAGGCCAGCGCGGTACGCGGACCCATCGACGGCTTGGTCTCGACATCGATGATCAGCCGGTCGAAGTCGGTGCGCTGCTCGACACGGGTCGCCTCGACGCGGTAGGTCACCTTCAGCACCGGCGAGTAGATCGAGTCGACCGGGATCCGGCCGATCTCCGCGCCGGACTGCTTGTTCTGCGCAGCCGTCACGTAGCCCCGGCCCCGCTCGACGGTCAGCTCCATGTCGAGCCGGCCCTTGCCGTTCAGGGTGGCGAGCTTGAGATCCGGGTTGTGCACCGAAACGCCGGCCGGGGGCTGGATGTCGCCCGCGGTCACGTCGCCCGGACCCTGCTTACGCAGGTACATGCTGACCGGCTCGTCGTGCTCGGAGCTGACGCACAGCTCCTTGATGTTCATGACGAGCTCGACCACGTCCTCCTTGACACCGGGGATCGTGGTGAACTCGTGCAGCACGCCGTCGATCTTGATCGAGGTGACGGCCGCGCCCGGGATCGACGACAGCAGCGTACGCCGCAGCGAGTTACCCAGGGTGTAGCCGAAGCCCGGCTCCAGCGGCTCGATGGCGAACCGCGACCGGGTCTCGTTGATCGACTCCTCGGAGAGGGAGGGTCGCTGGCTGATGAGCATCTTTTCTCTTCTCTTCCGGGGCGCCCGCTATTTGACGCCCACGACACAAACTGTTCCGGTGGCCCGCCCCGAGGGGCGGGCCACCGAACGAGCTCGGACTACTTGGAGTAGAGCTCGACGATCAGCTGTTCCTGGACCTGCGTGTCGATGACCTGCCGGGCCGGGAGGGAGTGCACGAGAACCTTCATCTGGCTCGGGATGGCCTCAAGCCACGCCGGAACCGTCCTCGAGCCGGCCTGAGCCTGCGCGACGACGAACGGAGTGAGCTCCTTGCTCTTGCCCCGAACCTCGATGATGTCGTGCTCCTTGACGCGGTACGACGGGATGTCGACCTTCTTGCCGTTCACCGTGAAGTGACCGTGCTTGACCAACTGGCGGGCCATGTCCCGCGAGTGGGCGTAGCCGGCCCGGTAAACGACGTTGTCCAGCCGCGACTCGAGGATCTGCAGGAGGACCTCACCGGTCTTGGCCTGCTTGCCAACGGCTTCCTCGTAGTAACCGCGGAACTGCTTCTCCAGCACGCCGTAGACACGGCGAGCCTTCTGCTTCTCGCGGAGCTGGAGCAGGTACTCCGTCTCCTTGGTGCGGCCGCGGCCGTGCTGCCCGGGCGGGAACGGCCGGGACTCGAACGGGCACTTCGGACCATCGCACTTGCTGCCCTTGAGGAACAGCTTCATCTTCTCCCGCCGGCAACGGCGGCAGTCAGCACCGGTGTAACGAGCCATCTCTCTCTACCTCTCAGACCCGGCGACGCTTCGGCGGACGACACCCGTTGTGCGGCTGCGGGGTGACGTCGGAGATCTGCCCGACCTCGAGGCCCACTGCCTGCAGCGAACGGATGGCGGTTTCCCGGCCGGAGCCGGGGCCCTTGACGAACACGTCGACCTTGCGCATGCCGTGCTCCATGGCGCGACGCGCGGCAGCCTCGGCGGCCAGCTGCGCGGCGAACGGAGTCGACTTGCGGGAGCCCTTGAAGCCCACCTGGCCAGCGGAGGCCCAGGAGATGACCGCACCGGTCGGGTCCGTGATGGACACGATGGTGTTGTTGAACGTGCTCTTGATGTGCGCCTGCCCGTGGGCGACGTTCTTGCGTTCCTTGCGCCGGACCTTCTTGACAGCGGCTCCGGCACGAGCCTTCGGTGGCATAAGTCTGTGCGCTCCTAGTTGACTTTCCGGAATGGGTTACGGCCTGCCCTACCTCGACGAAGGCCGACCCGGTCATCCGGTTAAGAACTACTTCTTGCCGGGCTTCTTCTTGCCGGCGACGGTCCGCTTCGGGCCCTTGCGGGTCCGTGCATTGGTCTTGGTCCGCTGGCCACGCACGGGCAGGCCCCGGCGGTGCCGGATGCCGGCGTAGCAGCCGATCTCAACCTTGCGGCGGATGTCAGCGGCGACCTCGCGGCGCAGGTCGCCTTCAACCTTGTAGTTGCCCTCGATGTGGTCGCGGAGCTGCACGAGCTCCTCGTCCGTGAGGTCCCGAGCGCGCTTGTCCGGCGAGATGCCGGTGGCGGCGAGTGTCTCCAGGGCGCGGGTGCGACCGACCCCGAAGATGTAGGTGAGCGCGATCTCCAACCGCTTTTCGCGGGGGAGATCCACGCCGACTAGACGTGCCATGTGCGGGCGTACTCCTCGTGATGTGTGGCGGAGGTGTGGACCCGTCCCATCCCGCTACCGGCCGTCCCGTCTTTCCGACGCGGTCAGCGCCGGCGACCGGGATCGGTCGCTGCCCAAGCGGGCCCCGGCCTCCGACCGGGGGTCAGCCACGCAGGAGTACGTCTCGCGTACCGCTCGTGGCTGGGACGAGCATGTGTGATGTGTGTGTCGCTGAGGATCCGCCTGGACCAACGCCACCCGGCCGGTTACGGCCGGACGGGCTGAGTCAGCCCTGGCGCTGCTTGTGGCGCGGGTCGCTGCAGATGACCATGACCCGGCCGTGCCGGCGGATAACCCGGCACTTCTGGCAGATCCTCTTGACGCTCGGCTTGACCTTCACGGTTGCCTTACTTCCCATCTGGCCCGGGGACGCGCGTTGCACGACACCGGACGTCGAAGACGGACACGGGACTTCCCGGCCGTCGTCAGGACTACTTGTAGCGGTAGACGATGCGCCCGCGGGTCAGGTCGTACGGCGAGAGTTCGACGACGACCCGGTCCTCCGGAAGGATGCGGATGTAGTGCTGCCGCATCTTGCCGCTGATGTGAGCCAACACCTTGTGGCCGTTCGCGAGCTCCACCCGGAACATAGCGTTCGGCAGGGGCTCGATGACCCGACCCTCGATCTCAATGGCTCCGTCTTTTTTCGGCATGTCCTCCGCTGTCCTGACGTCGATTGCTCCGGGCGGCCCACAACGCCTTACACGGGATCTGACCAAAATCAGAAGCCCGCGCCAGCCGCGGCTCCAGGTCCCACCGAAGCGCAGGGTGGGCATGCCGGAGTGGACGCTGTGCGCCGATCTGAAAGTGTACGCCCGCCTCCGGGCGGTCGCCAAACCGGCCACCCATCGGGCCGCCGTGGCGGGTGCGGAGCCCTCGTCCGGAGCCCCGATGATCTTCACGAGACCACCGTCAGCGGTCAGCCAGCAGGCTGTGGGTCGTCCCGTTCATCCGATTCACCGGCACGCAGCTCCCGCTGACGTTCCCGCTTCGCCCGCTTGCGCTGCCGCCGACGCTCCCGCTCGATCGCCTGGCGCCGGGGCTCTCCCCCGGTCAACCCCGTGACCGTACGGATCACCAGCACCGCGCCCCAGGGCCCCGCCACCCAGGCCGGCCAGAAGTAGAGCGGCTGCTGGCTGAGCAGCGACGTCACCGCCCAGATGGTCACCACGATGGCGATCACCCTCAGGTACGGGAACCACACCTCACCCAACCAGCGGGCGGTGACGCCACCGGCCGGCGCCTGATCGGGCTGGCCGCCCAGAGGGCTGACAGTCGTCGCGGTGCCCGAGGCCGGTGCCAGGACCGACGACTGCGACGGCGTCACCGGCGGCAGATCTGTGAGCAGAGCCTCCAGCTCGGCGTACGTGCGCGCCGCGTAGGCCCGCTGCAACCGCTCGTCGTACTCGTGCAGGTCCAATCGACCCTCGTTGAGGGCGACCCGCAACCGGTCGGCCACCGCCGCACGGTCCGCGTCCGCGGCTCGCATTCCGTCCTGCCCGTCCATGCTGGCAAGCATGCCACCGTCACGCCAACCGTGTCCGACCCCCTGACACCGGTCGATCATGAAGTTGTTGCCCGGACCAGCGGCGTGTCGTGGCAATAACTTCATGATCGACGGTCGGGGTGGGGGGCCCGGGGGGCCCTGGGGGGCCTGGGGGGTTAGGGGGTTGTTGAGGCGGCGGGTTGGCGGGCGGTTACCAGGTTGCCCAGGCGGGCTCGGCCTCCGTCGAACGCGGTGAGCACCCAGACCCCGTCCGGCAGCAGAGCCATCGAGTGCTCGACGTGCGCCGCCATCGAACCGTCCCGGGTGACCACCGTCCACCCGTCGGCCAACTCGGCCGTACGCGGCGACGCCATCGTGATCATCGGCTCGATGGCCAACGCCATGCCGGGGACCAGTCGGGGCCCCTTGCCCGGCCGACCATGGTTGAGCACGTGCGGGTCCTGGTGCATCTCGGTGCCGATGCCGTGCCCGCCGTAGCCGTCGACGATGCCGTACCGGCCGCCCTTGCGGACGGCGGTCTCCACCGCGTGCGAGATGTCGGTGAGTCGGCCCTTGCCGCTGGCCGCGCCCCGCGCTGCCGCGGCGATGCCAGCCCACATCGCGTCTTCGGCGACCTCGGCCATCTTCAGCAGCGCCGGGTCGACGTCGCCGACCCCGACGGTGATCGCGGAGTCGCCGTGCCACCCGTCCAGCACCGCACCACAGTCGATGGAGATCAGATCACCGGCCTGGAGCACCTGCTCCGGCGACGGGATGGCATGCACGACCTGCTCGTTGACCGAGGAGCAGATCGACGCCGGGAAACCGTGATAGCCCTTGAACGACGGAACGCCACCCGCCTCGCGGATGGTCGACTCGGCGATGGCGTCCAGATCGGCAGTGCTCACACCGGGGGCGACAGCCTCCCGCATCCGGCGAAGCGCCTCGGCCACCACCAGCCCGGCGGCCCGCATCTTCTCGATCTGGTCAGGGGTCTTCAGCTGGATGTCCAGCTGGGGACGACGCATGGAGCGATTACCTTTCGTTGCCGAACAGCGGGGCACGTCAGGCGTACCCCGCTGTTCGCACTCTATCCGCCGTGGCCCGGCCGGACCTCAGCCGCCGTACGACCGCAGCGCATCGATGGCCCGGCTGGTGACGTCCTCCACCGGGCCGGTGGCGTCGATCCCAACCAGCTTGCCCTGAGCGCCGTAGTAGTCGACCAGGGGTGCGGTCTTCTCGCTGTATTCGCGAAGCCGGGTGGCGATCGTCTCCGGCTTGTCGTCGTCGCGCTGGAACAGCTCGGCGCCGCACCGGTCACAGATGCCGGACCGGGTGGTGGCGTCGAACTCGACGTGCCAGATCTTGCCGCAGCCCCGGCAGGTACGCCGACCGGACAGACGCCGGATCACCTCGTCGTCGTCGACCACCAGCTCCAGGACCAGATCCAGGGCGGTGCCCAGATCGGCGAGGAGCTTGTCCAGGGCGGCAGCCTGCGGAGTGGTCCGCGGGAAGCCGTCGAGCAGAAAACCCTCGCTGGCGTCGGGCTCGGCCAGCCGGTCCCGGACCATGTTGATGGTGACCTCGTCCGGAACCAGCTCGCCAGCGTCCATGTACCGCTTCGCCTCGACACCGAGCGGCGTGCCCTGGGTGACGTTCGACCGGAAGATGTCTCCGGTCGAAATCTTGGGCACCGACAGGTGTGCGGCGATGAACTCGGCCTGCGTGCCCTTGCCCGCACCCGGTGGCCCAACCAGAACGAGTCTCATCTACCGCAGGAACCCTTCGTAGTTCCGCTGCATGAGTTGGCTCTCGATCTGCTTCACGGTCTCCAGACCGACGCCGACCATGATGAGCACAGCGGTGCCGCCGAACGGGAAGTTCTGGTACTGCTGGTTGTCCAGCCAGATGAAGAAGAAGTTCGGCAGGATCGAGATGACGCCGAGGTAGAGCGCGCCCGGCAGGGTGATCCGGCTGAGGATGAAGTCCAGGTAGTCGGCAGTCGGCTTGCCCGGACGGATGCCCGGCACGAACCCGCCGTACTTCTTCATGTTGTCCGCGACCTCGGTCGGGTTGAACGTGATCGAGACGTAGAAGTACGTGAAGAAGATGATCAGCAGGAAGTAGACCCCGATGTAGATCGGGCTGCTCGGGTTGACCAGGTTGTTCTGGATCCACGCCTGGGTCTTGCCCGGGTCGGTCGTGTCGAAGAACTGCAGAGCCAACTGCGGCAGGTAGAGCAGCGACGAGCCGAAGATGACCGGGATCACACCCGCCTGGTTGACCTTCAGCGGGATGTAGGTCGAGGTGCCGCCGTACATCCGCCGGCCGATCATCCGCTTGGCGTACTGCACCGGGATCCGGCGCTGCGCCTGCTCGATGAAGGTGACCGCCGTGATGACCACCAGGACCAGCGCGATGACCAGGGCGAACATGTCCCAGCCCTTGCTGGTCTTGATCTGCCAACCCTCGCTGGGCAGCCGCGCCGCGATCGAGGTGAAGATCAGGACGGACATGCCGTTGCCGACGCCGCGGTCGGTGATCAGCTCACCGAGCCACATGACCATGCCGGTGCCGGCGGTCATCGTCATCACCAGGATGGCCAGGGTCAGCCAGTTCGGGATGCCGGTGCCGGTGGGGATGATCGGGAACTGGTCGCAGCGGTTCTGGAAGAGCTGCCCGGAGCGGGCCAGGGCCACGAACGCCGAGGCCTGCAGCACACCGAGACCCAGGGTCAGATAGCGCGTGTACTGGGTAATCTTCGCCTGACCGGCCTGGCCCTCCTTGCGGAGCTGCTCGAGGCGCGGGATCACGACGGTCAGCAGCTGCAGGATGATCGACGCGGTGATGTAGGGCATGATGCCCAGCGCGAAGACCGAGAGCTGTAGCAGCGCTCCGCCGGAGAAGAGGTTGAGCAGGTTCACGACCCCGGTGGTGTCACCCTGGATGGTGTCGAGGCACTTCTGCACGTTGCCGTACGAGACGCCCGGGCTGGGGAGCGTTGCACCCAGCCGGTAGACCGCAATGATGCCTACTGTGAACAGCAGCTTCTTGCGCAGGTCAGGCGTACGGAACGCACTGAGAAAGGCGGACAGCAACTTCTTCCTCCTGCGCGAGGCGGGCCGCCGGTGATCCCTGGCGGGTCGGGGTGGATCACGGGCGAGTGCCCGCAATCCATGGCTGGGATGGGACTCTAACAGCCCCACCCCGGTCCGGGCAGATGCGCCCGACTACATAAATCGATTCCGATATTACCGGGCGCTCAGGGCCCAGGCAGACCATGGCGCCCGCCAGTTGCTCACAACTGGACGGGCGCCATGGGTCGTATGCCTTACAGCTCGGTGGCGGAGCCACCGGCAGCAGCGATCTTCTCCTTGGCCGACGCACTGAACGCGTGCGCAGACACCTGGAGCGCCACACCGCCGAGGTCCCCGGTGCCGAGGACCTTGACCGGGTGACCCTTGCGGACCGCGCCGGACTCGACGAGCTCCAGCGGGCCGACCTGGCCACCGTTCGGGAACAGCTCAGCGAGTCGGTCCAGGTTGACCACCTGGAAGACCACCTTGAACTTGTTCTTGAAGCCCTTCATCTTCGGAAGGCGCATGTGGATGGGCATCTGCCCACCTTCGAACGCCGCCGAGATGTTCTTACGGGCCTTCGAGCCCTTGGTACCGCGACCAGCCGTCTTGCCCTTGGAGCCCTCACCGCGACCCACACGGGTCTTCGCGGTCTTGGACCCGGGTGCCGGGCGCAGGTGGTGAACCTTGATCGTCATTACTCGACCTCCTCGACCTTCACGAGGTGGCTCACAGTGAAGATCATGCCGCGGATCTCGGGCCGGTCCTCCTTGACCACCACGTCGTTGATCCGCTTGAGACCGAGCGAACGCAGCGACTCACGCTGGTTGTGCTTGGTCCCGATCCCGGACCGGAGCTGGGTGACCTTCAGGCGTGCCATCAGCGCGCCACCCCCGCACGCGACGCCAGCATGGCGGCCGGCGCGACGTCCTCCACCGGCAGGCCACGACGCGCTGCGACCTGCTCGGGGGACTCAAGCCCCTTCAGGGCCGCCACGGTGGCGTGCACGATGTTGATCGGGTTCGAGGAGCCGAGGCTCTTCGAAAGAACGTCGTGGATCCCGGCGCACTCCAGCACGGCGCGCACCGGACCGCCGGCGATGACACCCGTACCGGCCGAAGCCGGCTTGAGCAGCACCACACCAGCGGCGTCCTCGCCCGTCACCGGGTGCGGGATCGACTGACCGATCCGCGGGACCTTGAAGAAGTGCTTCTTGGCCTCCTCGACACCCTTGGCGATAGCCGCGGGCACCTCCTTGGCCTTTCCGTAGCCCACGCCGACCGTGCCGTCGCCGTCGCCCACGATCACGAGGGCGGTGAAGCTGAAGCGACGACCACCCTTCACGACCTTGGCGACGCGGTTGATCGCGACGACCCGCTCAAGGTGCGGGGTCTTCTCGACGGGCGCGTTTCCGCGGCCGCCCTCACGGCGGTTGTCGCGGCGACCACCCTCGTTGCCACCGGACCCGCCGCCACGGCGCTGTTGACCTGGCATCAGCAGCCTTCCTTATCTCTCGTGACGGGGTTGTTAGAACTCGAGCCCGGCTTCGCGGGCGGCGTCGGCAAGCGCGGCGACTCGCCCCGCGTACCGGTTGCCACCGCGGTCGAAGACGACCTTGGAGACGCCGGCGGCCTTGGCCCGCTCGGCGAGCAGCGCGCCCACCTTGCCAGCAAGGGCGCTCTTGTCGCCCTCCGCACCGCGCAGCGAGGCGTCCAGGCTCGACGCCGACGCCAGGGTGTGACCCTTGGTGTCGTCGACGACCTGGGCGACCATGTGCCGCAGCGAGCGGGTGACGACCAGGCGCGGACGCTCGGCCGTACCACTGACGTTCTTGCGGACGCGGAAGTGCCGACGCGCACGCCCAACGGCGCGCTTGGCGGCGACGCCGCGGCGGCGCTTGAGCAGCGTGGCGCTCACTTCTTACCTGCCTTTCCAGCCTTGCGGCGGATGACCTCGCCCTGGTACTTGACGCCCTTGCCCTTGTAGGGCTCCGGCGGGCGGATCTTCCGGATGTTGGCGGCGACCTCACCGACCTGCTGCTTGTCGATGCCAGCCACGTGGAACAGGGTCGGCCGCTCCACCGTGAAGGTGATGCCCGCCGGGGCGGGGACGATCACCGGGTGCGAGAACCCGAGCGCGAACTCGAGGTCCGAACCCTTGGCGGTGACCCGGTAACCGGTGCCGGCGATCTCCAGGCTCTTACGGTAGCCCTCGGTGACCCCGACGATCATGTTTGCAACCAGCGTACGGCTCAGGCCGTGGAGTTCCTTGGCCTTGCGCTCGTCGTTCGGCCGGTTGACGCTCAGCTGCCCATCCTCGGCCCGCTCGATCGAGATCGGCTCGGCGAGGGTGTGCTGGAGCTGGCCCTTGGGGCCCTTGACCTTGACGGTCTGCCCGTCGATCGTGATGTCGACGCCGGCTGGTACCGGGATCGACTTACGTCCAATTCGCGACATTTCTACCTGTCTCCCGTTACCAGACGAAGGCGAGGACTTCCCCGCCAACACTCCGCTTGCGGGCCTGCCGGTCGGTCAGCAGCCCCTGGGACGTCGAAATGATCGCCACGCCCAGCCCACCGAGCACCCGCGGGAGCCCGTCCGACTTGGCGTACACCCGGAGACCGGGCTTGGACACGCGCTTGATGCCGGCCAGGCTCCGCTCGCGGCTCTGGCCGTACTTCAGCTCGACGACCAGTCGCTTGCCGACGGCGCCTTCTTCGGGCTCCTCGACCGACCAGGTGGCGATGTAACCCTCGGCCTTCAGGACCTCGGCGATATTCGCCTTGATCTTGGAGTAGGGCATCTTCACCTGATCGTGGTACGCCTGGTTGGCGTTACGCAGACGCGTGAGCATGTCTGCGATCGGGTCGGTCATCGTCATGGATTTCGTCAGCCTTTCTCGCCGGGGTTCCCGGAGCATCAGCCCCGGGCCTACGGCGAAGAGCAATACCTAATCGGTGCAGGAGTTCCCGGCCGACGGCCGGGACGCGGTCGCCCTTACCAGGAAGCCTTGGACACGCCCGGCAGCTCACCGCGGTGAGCCATCTCCCGGATGCAGATCCGGCAGAGCCCGAACTTGCGGTAGACCGCCTTCGGACGCCCGCACCGCTGGCAGCGGGTGTACGCGCGAACCGAGAACTTCGGCTTCGCGGCCGCCTTGATGATCAGCGCCTTCTTGGCCATCTCAGTTCTCCTTGAACGGGAAGCCCAGGAGCTTGAGCAGCGCCCGGCCCTCGTCGTCGGTCGTGGCGGTGGTGACCACCGTGATGTCCATGCCCCGCGGGCGATCGATCCGGTCCTGGTCGATCTCGTGGAACACAGACTGCTCGGTCAGACCGAACGTGTAGTTGCCGTGCCCGTCCAGCTTGCGCCCGTCCAAGCCGCGGAAGTCACGGATACGCGGCAGCGCGATGGAGAGCAGCCGGTCCATGAACTCCCACATCCGGTCGCCACGAAGGGTGACCTTCGCGCCGATCGGCATGCCCTCGCGGAGCTTGAACTGCGCGATGGACTTGGTCGCCCGCCGCACCTGCGGCTTCTGGCCGGTGATCGTGGCGAGGTCGCGGACCGCACCGTCGATCAGCTTGGCGTCGCGAGCAGCCTCGCCGACACCCATGTTGACGACGATCTTGACCAGCCGCGGCACCTGCATGGGGTTGCCGTAGCTGTTCTGCTCACGCAGCTGGGCCACGATCTCGTTGCGGTACCGCTCCTTGAGGCGCGGCATGGTCTTTTCGGTAGCCGTGGTCATCACAGGTCCTTACCGGTGCTACGCGCGATGCGGACCTTCTGGCCGTTGTCGTCGAACCGGTAACCGACGCGGGTCGGCTTGCCGTCGGAGTCCAGGACCTGCACGTTCGAGACGTGGATCGGGGCCTCCTGAGTGACGATGCCGCCGGTCTTGGCGCCACGCTGGGTGGTGCTGATTCGAGTGTGCTTCTTGACCCGGTTCACGCCCTCAACCAGGATCTTGTCCTGCCGCGGGTAGGCCGCAATGACCTTGCCCTTGGCGCCCTTGTCCTTGCCGGCGATGATGACGACCGTGTCGCCCTTCTTGACCTTCACGGTCACAACACCTCCGGCGCGAGGGAAATAATCTTCATGAACCGCTTGTCACGCAGCTCCCGGCCCACCGGGCCGAAGATGCGGGTACCACGCGGGTCCCCGCCGTCCTTGATGATGACGGCGGCGTTCTCGTCGAAGCGGATGTACGAGCCATCCGGCCGGCGCCTCTCCTTGGCCGTGCGAACGATGACCGCCTTGACGACGTCGCCCTTCTTCACACCGGCACCCGGGATCGCGTCCTTGACCGTGGCCACGATGACGTCGCCAATGCTCGCGTAGCGCCGACCCGAGCCACCGAGAACCCGGATGCAAAGGATCTCCCGAGCACCCGTGTTGTCGGCGACGCGCAGTCGCGACTCCTGCTGAATCACGTCTATCTCCTATGTCTGCCGGTTCTCCGGCCGCCGTAGCGGCCGGAGCCTGGCGGAACCTACGCCCGACGCAACGCCGGGCTCGAGCCTTCGCTACTTGGCCTTTTCCAGGATCTCCACGATCCGCCAACGCTTGGTGGCGCTCAGCGGCCGGGTCTCCATGATGAGAACCCGGTCGCCGGTGCCAGCGGCGTTCTGCTCGTCGTGCACCTTCAGCTTGGCCGTACGGCGCATGATCTTGCCGTACAGCGCGTGCCGAACCCGGTCCTCGACCTCGACAACGACGGTCTTGTCCATCTTGTCGCTGATCACCAGGCCCTCGCGGACCTTGCGGCGCGACCGCGCGGCGGCGGTGGCGGTCTCTTCGGTCATGATGCAGTCACCTCAGTCGGCGCGGCCGAGAGCCCCAGCTCGCGCTCACGCATGATCGTGTAGATCCGGGCGATCTCCCGACGGATGACCTGCAACCGCCGGTTGTTGTCCAGCTGCCCGGTTGCGGCCTGCACGCGGAGGTTGAACAGCTCCGCCTTGGCCTCCCGCAGCTTCGTGACCAGCTCCTCTTCGGAGAGCTCACGCAGCTCGGTCGCCTTAACGCCCGCTGCCATCAGGATTCACCCACTTCGCGCGTAACAATGCGGCACTTCATCGGGAGCTTGTGGATCGCGCGACGCATAGCCTCTCGCGCGGTCTGCTCGTTGGGGAAGGACATCTCGAAGAGAACCCGCCCCGGCTTGACGTTGGCGACCCACCACTCGGGCGAGCCCTTGCCGGAACCCATCCGGGTCTCGGCAGGCTTCTTGGTGAGGGCCTGGTCCGGGAAGATCGTGATCCAGACCTTGCCACCACGCTTGATGTGGCGAGTCATCGCGATACGCGCCGACTCGATCTGCCGGTTGGTCACGTACGCCGGCTCGAGAGCCTGGATCCCGAACTCGCCGAACACCACCCGGTTACCACCCTTGGACGCGCCACTGCGGTCCGGGTGGTGCGGCTTGCGGAAGCCCTTCGGGGGCTTGCGCGGCATCAGCATCTGTCAGCCCTCCTGCTGCGTTTCTGCCGGAGCGGAAGCCGTGGCGGCGACAGCTGCGCTGTCGACCGGCTCGCCGCTCGGCGTCTCGGCCTGCTGCGCGATGGTGGTCGCAGCAGCCCGACCGGCCTCGGTGCCACCGGCCGTGGTGCCGGACGAACCCGACCGGCCACGACGCGGACGCTCGGGACGATCGCCACGCTCACCACGACGCGGGCGGGACGGACCGGCCTCGGCCGGAGTCTCCCGGCCCATGACGGCGTCGCCCTTGTAGATCCAGACCTTCACACCGATCCGGCCGAACGTGGTACGGGCCTCGAAGAAGCCGTACTCGATGTTGGCCCGCAGCGTGTGCAGCGGAACCCGGCCCTCACGGTAGAACTCGGTCCGGCTCATCTCGGCGCCGCCGAGGCGACCCGAGACCTGAACCCGGATGCCCTTGCAGACCGGGTTCTTCATCGCCGACTGCATGGCCTTGCGCATCGCCCGACGGAAGCTGACCCGGCTGGACAGCTGCTCGGCCACGCCCTGCGCAACAAGCTGAGCGTCCGACTCGGGGTTCTTCACCTCGATGATGTTCAGCTGAACCTGCTTGCCGGTGAGCTTCTCAAGCTCGCCGCGGATCCGGTCGGCCTCCGCACCCTTACGGCCGATGACAATGCCCGGCCGGGCGGTGTGGATGTCGACCCGGACCCGGTCGCGGGTGCGCTCGATGTCGACCTTGGAAATCCCGGCACGCTCGAGGCCCTTGGACATCATGCGGCGGATCTTGACATCCTCGCCGATGTAGTCCTTGTAGAGCTTGTCTGCGAACCAGCGGGACTTCCAGTCGGTCGAGATGCCGAGCCGGAACCCAGTGGGGTGAACCTTCTGACCCATTACTCGGCGTCCTCCGTCTTGCTCTGCGCTTCGGCCGGTGCGGCCTCCGTGGCCGGGGCGGCCTTCTTCGCCGCGGCCTTCCTCGGCGCTGCCGGCGCGACCGCTTCGACCGCCACGGTGATGTGGCAGGTGCGCTTGCGGATTCGGTACGCCCGACCCTGCGCCCGCGGCTGGAACCGCTTCATCGTCGGGCCCTCGTCAACGAAGGCCTCGCTGACGAGCAGCGCGTCGGGGTCCAGCCGCTCGTTGTTCTCCGCGTTGGCGATCGCGCTAGCGAGCACCTTGTACACCTGCTCGCTCGCAGCCTGCGGCGCGAACTGCAGCACCGTGAGCGCCTCCTTCGCGGGCAGGCCGCGGACGAGGTTGACCACCCGGCGCGCCTTCATCGGCGAGATGCGCACGTGCCGCGCAACCGCCCGCGCGCCCGGAAGCACCGGAGCGTCGCCCTTTCCTGGCATCGCTGTAACCCCTTGTTCCCTCTATCCGTATGCCCGCGGCGTCAGCGCCGACGGCTCTTCCGGTCGTCCTTCTCGTGACCCTTGAAAGTGCGGGTCAGCGCGAACTCGCCGAGCTTGTGCCCGACCATCGCCTCGGTCACGAACACCGGGACGTGCTTGCGTCCGTCATGCACGGCGATCGTGTGCCCCAGCATCTCGGGGATGATCGTCGAGCGCCGCGACCAGGTCTTGATCACGTTCTTGGAGCCCTTGTCGTTCTGTACTTCCACCTTCTTGAGCAGGTGGTCGTCTACGAACGGGCCCTTCTTCAGGCTGCGAGGCATGTCTTATCTCCCTCAGCCGCGCTTACGCGTGGCGTAGCGGCGGCGGACGATCAGCCGGTCACTCGGCTGGCCCTTACGGCGGGTGCGGCCCTCGGGCTTACCCTGCGGGTTGACCGGGTGGCGACCACCGGAGGTCTTACCCTCACCACCACCGTGCGGGTGGTCGACCGGGTTCATGGCGACACCACGGACGGTCGGGCGCTTGCCCTTCCACCGCATACGGCCGGCCTTGCCCCAGTTGATGTTCGACTGGTCGGCGTTGCCGATCTCGCCGATGCTGGCGCGGCAGCGCACGTCCACACGCCGGATCTCGCCGGACGGCATACGAAGGGTCGCGTACGCGCCCTCGCGGCCGAGCAGCTGGATGCCGACGCCCGCGGAACGGGCCAGCTTGGCCCCGCCACCCGGACGCAGCTCCACGTTGTGGATCGTGGTACCGACCGGGATGTTGCGCAGCGGCAGGTTGTTACCCGGCTTGATGTCGGCGCCCGGACCGGACTCGACGCGGTCGCCCTGCTTCATGTCCTTCGGCGCGATGATGTACCGCTTCTCGCCGTCGGCGTAGTGCAGCAGCGCGATGCGCGCCGTGCGGTTCGGGTCGTACTCGATGTGAGCGACCTTTGCCGGCACGCCGTCCTTGTCGACCCGCTTGAAGTCGATCAGACGGTACTGACGCTTGTGACCGCCACCGTGGTGTCGCGTGGTGATCCGGCCGTGGGCGTTACGCCCGCCCTTCTTCGGCAGCGGAGCCAGCAGCGACTTTTCCGGCGTGGACCGGGTGATCTCGGCGAAGTCAGCGACGCTGGAGCCACGTCGGCCCGGCGTCGTCGGCTTGTACTTACGGATAGCCATTGTCTACACCCCTCAGCTGACCGGGCCGCCGAAGGCCTCGATACGGTCACCGTCAGCCAGCTTCACGATCGCCCGCTTGGTCGCCTTGCGCTGACCGAAACCGGTCTTGGTGCGCTTGCGCTTACCCTGGCGGTTGAGCGTGTTGACCGTCAGGACGCGGACGTTGAAGATCTGCTGGATAGCGATCTTGATCTCGGTCTTGTTCGCGTCCGGGTGCACCAGGAAGGTGTACCAGTTCCGGTTCAGCTCGCTGTAGCTCTTCTCCGAGACGACCGGCGCCACGATGATGTCGCGCGGGTCGGCGATCGTGCTCACTTGCCACCCTCCTCGGTGGTCTCGGCGGGCACGCCCAGGAACTCGTCCAGGGCGTCCTTGGTGAAGACCACGTCGTCGGCCACCAGCACGTCGTACGTGTTCAGCTGGCCGGACTCGATCAGATGCACGCGCGGCTCGTTGCGCAGCGACACCCAGTTCAGCTCGTCGGTGCTGCTAAGCACGACCAGGACCCGACGGGCCTCGGTGAGCTTGGTCAGCGTGGCCAGGGCCGCCTTGGTAGACGGCTTCTCGCCCGAGACGAACGCCTCGACGACGTGCACCTGCCCGGCGCGAGCCCGGTCCGAGAGGGCACCGCGCAGCGCGGCAGCCTTCATCTTCTTCGGGGTCCGCTGGCTGTAGTCGCGCGGCACGGGACCGTGCACGACGCCACCGCCGGCGAACTGCGGCGCGCGGATCGAGCCCTGCCGGGCGCGACCGGTGCCCTTCTGCTTGTACGGCTTCTTGCCGCCACCAGCGACCTCGCCGCGGGTCTTGGCCTTGTGCGTGCCCTGTCGGGCCGCCGCGAGCTGGGCCACCACGACCTGGTGCATCAGCGCGACGTTGGCCTGCACGTCGAAGATGTCCGCCGGCAGCTCGACCGAGCTGCTGGTGGTGCCTTCGACGGTGCGCACGTCAACGGTGGTCACTTGGCCGCACCGCCCTTCTTCACCTTGCTCTTGGCCGCGGTACGGACCAGAACCAGCGCGCCCTTGGGGCCAGGAATGGCACCCCGGACGAGCAGGAGGTTGTTCTCGGTGTCGACCGCCTGGACGGTGAGGTTCTGCACGGTGTACCGAACGCCACCCATGCGGCCGGCCATCCGGGTGCCCTTGAAGACACGACCCGGAGTGGCGCAGGCGCCGATGGAGCCGGGCGAGCGGTGCTTACGCTCGACACCGTGGCTGGCGCGCAGACCGTGGAAGCCGTGCCGCTTCATCGGGCCGGCGTAACCCTTGCCCTTGGTCTTGCCGGTGACGTCGATGGTGACGCCGACCGGGAACTCCTCGACCGTGACTTCCTGGCCGAGCGAGTATTCCCCAGCGTCCGTGGTGCGCAGCTCGACGATGTGCCGGCGCGGCGCCACGTCCGCCTTGGCGTAGTGCCCGCTGATCGGCTTCTTGACCTTGCGCGGGTCGATGATGCCGTACGCCAGCTGGACCGCGGAGTAACCGTCCTTCTCGGCGCTACGAACCTGGCTGATGACGCACGGGCCGGCCTCGACCACGGTCACGGGAACAACACGGTTGTTGTCCCAGACCTGGGTCATGCCGAGCTTGGCGCCCAGGATCCCCTTGACTTGCCTGTCCATTGTCCGGTCCCTACAGCTTGATCTCGATGTCGACGCCAGCCGGCAGGTCGAGGCGCATGAGCGAGTCGACCGTCTTCGGGGTCGGGTCGATGATGTCGATCAGCCGCTTGTGCGTGCGCATCTCGAAGTGCTCGCGCGAGTCCTTGTACTTGTGCGGCGAGCGGATAACGCAGAAACGGTTGATCTCCGTGGGCAGCGGCACCGGGCCCGCGACCTGCGCCCCGGTGCGCGTCACGGTCTCGACGATCTTCCGAGCCGAGGAGTCGACGACCTCGTGGTCATAGGCCTTGAGCCGGATGCGGATCTTCTGTCCCGCCATGGTGGCTTCTGTTCCTTCTCTCGATGCCGCTGTGTTGCGGGCGCCTGTACCGGCTGGCACAGGCCCACTTCGCCGACCCCCGCGGTCGGGCGTGTCGCGCCCTCGGATCGGGCTCCGCCCCGTGGTTCCGGAGCGGTGCTGACCGCGCGGTGGGTCAAGGCGTCGATCGCATTACCGCGACCTGAACGCCGTGCGAGGGTGGTTGGCGACTGGGCCGCCAACCACCCCACGCTCGACTGCCTCGCCACCCGGAGGTTCAGCGAAAGCCGAACACAGGCGACGAACTGTCGTTACGCAACCTGACTAGTATGCCGCACGACTGGCGGCGGGTCTAATCGGGGTTACCTAGTTCACTTCTGGATCTTGGTGACGAACCCGGCGCCGACGGTGCGGCCACCCTCGCGAATCGCGAACTTGAGGTTCTCCTCCATGGCGATGGGCTGGATCAGCTTCACCGACATGGTGGTGTTGTCGCCCGGCATGACCATCTCGGTGCCCTCGGGAAGGGTGACGACACCGGTGACGTCCGTGGTCCGGAAGTAGAACTGCGGGCGGTAGTTCTGGAAGAACGGGGTGTGCCGGCCGCCCTCCTCCTTGGAGAGGATGTAGACCGTCGCCTCGAACTCCGTGTGCGGGGTGTTCGAGCCCGGCTTCACGACGACCATGCCGCGCTCGACCTCGTCGCGCTTGGTGCCACGCAGCAGCAGGCCGACGTTCTCGCCTGCGCGGGCGTCGTCCAGGGTCTTCCGGAACATCTCGATCGCGGTGACCTTGGTCTTGAAGCTCTTCTCCTTGATACCGACGAGCTCAACATCCTCGTTCGGCAGGAGAACGCCGCGCTCCACGCGACCGGTGACGACGGTGCCACGACCGGTGATCGTGAACACGTCCTCAACCGGCATCAGGAACGGCTTGTCAACCTCGCGCTCCGGCTGCGGGATCGAGGTGTCGACCGCGGTCATCAGGTCCAGCAGCTTGCTGGTCCACTCGGGGTCACCCTCGAGGGCCTTCAGCGCCGAAACCCGAACGACCGGCAGGTCGTCACCCGGGTACTCCTGCGACGAGAGCAGCTCGCGCACCTCAAGCTCGACGAGCTCCAGGAGCTCCTCGTCATCGACCATGTCGCTCTTGTTGAGCGCCACGACGATGTACGGCACACCGACCTGACGGGCCAGCAGCACGTGCTCGCGGGTCTGCGGCATCGGGCCGTCGGTCGCCGCCACCACCAGGATCGCGCCGTCCATCTGCGCGGCACCGGTGATCATGTTCTTGATGTAGTCGGCGTGCCCAGGGCAGTCGACGTGCGCGTAGTGACGCGTCTCGGTCTGGTACTCGACATGCGCGATCGAGATCGTGATGCCGCGGGCCTTCTCCTCCGGCGCCTTGTCGATCTCGTCGAACGGCGTGTAGGGGTTCAGGTCCGGGTACTGGTCGTGCAGGACCTTGGTGATGGCCGCCGTCAGCGTCGTCTTACCGTGGTCGATGTGACCAATGGTGCCGATGTTGACGTGCGGCTTAGTCCGCTCGAACTTAGCCTTCGCCACTGGTGTCCTCCTGTGGACTTCTTGGTTCGTACGCCCGGCGCGCCGGTCGGCGCTTAGGACTCTGTCGACAGCCTTTCCGGCCTGACGGCCGGAGAGCCATTGTGGGTTCTGCGGCGATGAAGCCTACAGGCCCGGTCTCACGCGATCCGATCGTGGTGGTCGCGGGCGGGCGAACCCTCCCGCGACCAACCACGAATCACCTGCTCAGGGCTTTACTCGCCCGTTGCCTTGGCGATGATCTCCTTCGCGACGCTCTGCGGAACCTCGGCGTAGGAGTCGAACTGCATGCTGTAGCTAGCCCGGCCCTGGGTCTTCGACCGCAGGTCGCCGACGTAGCCGAACATCTCCGACAACGGCACCAGAGCCCGGACGATGCGGGCGCCGCTGCGCTCCTCCATCGCCTGGATGATGCCGCGGCGGGAGTTGAGGTCACCGATGACGTCACCCATGTTCTCCTCAGGAGTGGTGACTTCAACGGCCATCATCGGCTCGAGCAGTGCGGGATCGGCCTTGCGGGCCGCGTCCTTCATCACCATCGAGCCGGCGATCTTGAATGCCATTTCCGACGAGTCGACCTCGTGGTACTGGCCGTCCAGCAGGGTCAGCTTCACACCGACCAGCGGGAAGCCCGCGAGGATGCCGTACTGCAGCGCATCCTGCGCACCGGCGTCCACCGACGGGATGAACTCCCGGGGGATCCGGCCGCCGCTGACGGCGTTGGCGAACTCGTAGGTCGGCGAGTCGTTGTCCAGCGGCAGCGGCTCGACGCTCACGATCACGCGGGCGTACTGGCCGGAACCACCGGTCTGCTTCTTGTGGGTGTACTCGACCTTGTCCACCTTGCGGCGAATGGTCTCGCGGTATGCCACCTGGGGCTTGCCGACGTTGGCCTCGACGTTGAACTCGCGGCGCATCCGGTCGACCAGGATGTCCAGGTGCAGCTCACCCATGCCGGAGATGACGGTCTGACCGGTCTCCTCGTCCAGACGGACGCGGAAGGTCGGGTCCTCCTCGGCCAGCCGCTGGATCGCGGTGCCGAGCTTCTCCTGGTCAGACTTGGTCTTCGGCTCGATCGCCACCGAGATGACCGGCTCCGGGAAGGTCATCGACTCCAGGATCACCGGGTTCGCCGGGTCGGAGAGCGTGTCGCCGGTGGTGGTCTGCTTGAGACCCTGCACCGCGATGATGTCGCCGGCCTGCGCCGACGGACGCTCTTCCCGCTTGTTGGCGTGCATCTGGTAGATCTTGCCGATCCGCTCCTTGCGGTCCTTGGTGGAGTTGACCACCTGGGAGCCGGATTCGAGCAGACCGGAGTAGACCCGGACGTAGGTGAGCTTGCCGAGGTGCTTGTCCGTCTGGATCTTGAAGGCCAGCCCGGCGAACGGCTCCGACTTGGACGGCTTCCGAATCAGCGGGGTCTCGCCGTCGGTGGCCGTACCCTCGATGGCCGGAACGTCCAGCGGCGACGGCAGGAAGTCGACCACGGCGTCGAGCATGGGCTGAACGCCCTTGTTCTTGAACGCCGAGCCGCACAGCACCGGGTTGGCCTTGCCGGCGATGGTGGCACGCCGGATGGCGGCCTTGATCTCCTCGACGGAGACCTCCTCGCCTTCCAGGTACTTCTCCATCACCGAGTCGTCGACGTCGGCGAGGGTCTCCAGCAGCTTCTCGCGCCACTCGGCCGCGGAGTCGGCCAGGTCGGCCGGGATCTCCTCGATCGCGTAGTCGTCACCCTTCTGGGTCTCCCCACGCCAGGTGAGCGCGCGCATGCCGATCAGGTCGACGACGCCGATGTGGTCGCCCTCGAGCCCGATCGGGATCTGGAGCACCAACGGGGTGGCGTTGAGCCGGTCGATCATCATCTGCACGCAGCGGAAGAAGTCGGCACCGGTCCGGTCAAGCTTGTTGACGAAGCACATACGCGGGACGTTGTACTTGTCGGCCTGCCGCCAGACGTTCTCCGTCTGCGGCTCCACGCCGGCGACACCGTCGTAGACCGCGACCGCACCATCCAGCACGCGCAGCGACCGCTCGACCTCGACCGTGAAGTCGACGTGGCCGGGCGTGTCGATGATCTGGATCGTGTGGCCCTTCCACTCACACTTGGTAGCAGCAGAGGTGATGGTGATACCACGCTCCTGCTCCTGCTCCATCCAGTCCATGACGGCAGCGCCCTCGTGGACCTCACCGATCTTGTACGTGATGCCGGTGTAGAACAGGATCCGCTCGGTGGTCGTGGTCTTACCGGCATCGATGTGCGCCATGATGCCGATGTTGCGTACGTTGGCGAGCGCGTCTGCGGCGGCCACTTCAATCCCTACTTATCGTCGTCTCGACTCAACTGGTGGCGGTTCCGGCGCCCGTGGGGGCGCCGGAACCAGGGTGTTACCAGCGGTAGTGCGCGAAGGCCTTGTTGGACTCGGCCATCTTGTGCGTGTCCTCGCGCCGCTTGACGGCGGCACCGAGGCCGTTGCTCGCGTCCAGCAGCTCGTTCATCAGCCGCTCGACCATGGTCTTCTCGCGACGAGCGCGGGAGTAGGTGACCAGCCAGCGCAGGCCCAGCGTGGTCGCCCGGGTCGGGCGGACCTCGACCGGCACCTGGTAGGTGGCGCCACCGACACGACGGCTGCGCACCTCGAGAGTCGGCTTGACGTTGTCCATCGC
Organism: Micromonospora sp. LH3U1; assembly: GCF_028475105.1. Lineage (NCBI taxonomy): Bacteria > Bacillati > Actinomycetota > Actinomycetes > Micromonosporales > Micromonosporaceae > Micromonospora > Micromonospora sp. LH3U1. The sequence continues at coordinate 6,331,200 of NZ_CP116936.1, forward strand.
CCGCTTGAGGGTGACGACCGGGTCGGTGCCGGACTTCTCGCGGCAGCCCTCGAGGGCCGCGTACACGATGGACTCGGCGAGCTGACGCTTGCCGCGAAGCAGGATCTTGTTCACCAGCTGGGTGACCAGCGGCGAGTTGTACACCGGGTCAGCGACCAGTGGCCGCCGCGGAGCGGGTCCCTTACGCGGCATGTCAGCTCTTCTCCTTCTTGGCGCCGTAACGGCTGCGCGCCTGCTTGCGGTTGCGGACACCCTGGGTGTCCAGCGAACCGCGAACGATCTTGTAACGCACGCCGGGGAGGTCCTTCACCCGACCGCCGCGGACGAGCACGATCGAGTGCTCCTGCAGGTTGTGACCGACACCCGGGATGTAGGCGGTCACCTCGATCTGGCTGCTGAGCTTCACACGAGCGACCTTGCGCAGCGCCGAGTTCGGCTTCTTAGGGGTGGTGGTGTACACGCGGGTGCACACGCCGCGCCGCTGAGGGGAACCCTTCAGCGCCGGGGTCTTGGTCTTGGTGGTCTTCGCCTGGCGGCCCTTTCGGACCAGCTGCTGGATCGTGGGCACCGGGTTTCTCCGCTCCCTTCGGCCGCATTCGCGACCGCGCCGTCTGCTCGTTAGCCGGCCTGATGACCGGCTCTCCTACACTTCGACCAGGGCCACCTCACGGAGACCCCGGCACCCGCGGTCGGGCGTGTCGCCCTCGTCACGGTCCCGTTGCGACGCTTTCGCGTGCGTACCGGGTTTTGTCACCGGTGCGCGGGTCGCCCCGCTCCGGATCTTTAGCTTGTCGTGCCGCCGCCCGGACTCCGGAAACAGCGCACGCACGAGTTGCCCGGGCATGCCCGGGCACAAGGGGAAAGAGTACCTACCACAACCGCCCAGGTCAAAACGGAACGGCCCGGCGACTGTCTCACCTCGCCGGTCGAATCTCGTCCTGCCCCGTCGCCCGCGATGGGCACCTGCGAGCACAAGTGTACCGGCTTGCCGGCGGGACCACCCGTCGCCCCCGGCGCGCACCGGGATGCCACCGCGCCAATCGAAAAACGCGTCACGTGCGCGCGGTGACCTGCCTCACGTCAGGGCGAGCAACAGCGCCAGGCCCAGGCCCAGGAGGCTGAGCAGTGCCCCTGCCCCGCCACAGCTGATCCCGGCCACCGCCAGTCCTCGGCCGGTGAACCGGACTGCGGAGGGCGCGGCCGGACGGCGGATCTGCCGCTGGCCGAGCAGGCCGGTGACGACCGCCGCCACACCGGCCAGCAACCCGAGCGCAGCGAACGCCCCGGAAGCCCAGGCCCCACCCTCATTCACGAAGGCCACCCCGAAGCAGATCACCAGCAGCGACACCAGGACCGACGCGATCCCGGCCACCAGCGCCCCGATGGCGAGCCCCGAAGTGACCGGTGGCACATCCAGGTACACGACGCCGAACGGCGTACCAGACACCGACTCCACTCGTTTCGGCGGCCGGCGCTGGTCGTCGGTGGGTGGTGGCACCGGATGCCCCGGGCCGCCCCAACCGGGTGCGTGACCCGACGGCGGGCCCCAGCCGTGCGGCACACCAGGCCCGGACGACGGAGGACCCCAGTCGGGCGGCCCACCAGGCCCGGACTGCGGAGAGCCCCATCCGTATGGGACGCCAGGCCCAGAGTGCGGCGGACCCCACCCGTACGGGACGCCAGGCCCAGAGTGCGGCGGACCCCACCCGTACGGGACGGCAGGCCCAGACGACGGCGGACCCCAGCCCGGCGGTGTCGGGGTCGGCCCCCCGGAGACCGGGTACGGCTGACCGGAGCCGGGCGGAGTGGTCGTGCCCCAGCCGGGGTGCGGCCCGGCCGGGGTCGACGCGCCCCAACCTGGAGAGGACGCAGGTGGGTGCGGCTCGCCGCTCGGGCCCGCTTGAGCCCAGCCACTCGACTCGGACGGAGCCGGCGCATCCGGAGGGCCGGCCGGTTCGTCCGCAGGGGGCCGCGCCGGATCCGTCACGAGGTCCTCCTGTCGAAAGGCCGCCACCGCCGCACGGTGGACACCGGCCAGGCTACCGCCGAGAGCGCTGACGGCCGCGCCGGGCGCGGCCACGGGCGGCTCAGTCCATGTTCGCCGGGTAGTCGTGGCCGAACGGCGCCCCGGCCAACCGAACCACCCCGATGACCACCGCGGCCACCACACTGACGGCGACCAGCACCAGGCCGGTCCAGGCCATCCGCTCCCCCCGTCGCAGCCAGGCGCCGCCGGTCAGGAAACCCCCTGAGGCGTACGCCTCGCGCCGCGCCTGCCGGGCCAGTTGCAGTGCCACCGTCGCCGGCACCACGCCACCGATGAACAGCCCGGTCAGCAGGCCGAGCAGCCCCAGCGCGAAGACCGCCCGCGCCTTCGTGGCGCGGGCCGGATCCGGGTCCAGCGGGTGGCGCAGGCCCTGCTGCGCGACGGACACCTGCCCGGGTGCGGTCGTCATCCCCCCATCATGCCGAACTCGGACCGGGGGTGGGTGGGTCCGGACACGACGAGGCCCCCGGCGGATGCCGGGGGCCTCGTCGTGCGATTGGTGCTTAGCGGTACGACCCGAAGTCGAAGTCGTCCAGCGGCACAGCCTGCCCGCTGGCCGGCCCGAACCCGTAGTCGGTCTCCGGGTACCCGGTCATCGAGTAGACCTTGGCCTTGGCCTCCTCGGTCGGCTCGACCCGGACGTTGCGGTACTTGCTGATGCCCGTACCCGCCGGGATGAGCTTTCCGATGATCACGTTCTCCTTGAGGCCGACCAACGAGTCGCTGCGCGAGTTGATCGCAGCGTCGGTCAGCACCCGGGTGGTCTCCTGGAAGGAGGCCGCCGAGAGCCAGGAGTCGGTGGCCAGCGAGGCCTTGGTGATACCCATCAGCACCGGACGGCCGGCGGCGGGCTCGCCGCCCTCCGAGACGAGTCGGCGGTTCTCCGACTCGAACAGCGCCCGGTCGACCAGCACACCCGGCAGGAACTCGGTCGAGCCGGAGTCGATGACCGTCACCCGCTTGAGCATCTGGCGGATGATGATCTCGATGTGCTTGTCGTGGATGAGCACACCCTGCGAGCGGTAGACCTCCTGGACCTCACTGGTCAGGTGGACCTGAACCGCCCGCGGACCCATGATCCGCAGAAGCTCGTGCGGGTCGATGGTGCCCTCGGTCAGCTTCTCGCCGACCGCGACGTGACCGCCGTCGTGGGTACGGAGCTTGACCCGCTTCGAGATCTTGTCGTAGACGATCTCTTCGCTGCCGTCGTCCGGCACCACGATGATCTTGCGCGAGCGCTCGCCGTCCTCGATCCGGATCCGGCCGGGGGTGTCGGCGATGGGCGCCTTACCCTTCGGGACCCGAGCCTCGAAGATTTCCTGCACACGCGGCAGACCCTGGGTGATGTCCTCACCCGCGACACCACCGGTGTGGAAGGTACGCATCGTCAGCTGCGTACCGGGCTCACCGATGGACTGGGCGGCGATGATGCCGACCGCCTCACCGATGTCGACCGACTTGCCGGTCGGCAGCGACCGGCCGTAGCAGGCCGCGCAGACGCCCAGCTTGGACTCACAGGTGAGCACGCTGCGCACCCGGACCGTCTCCACGCCGGCGGCGACGATCTTGTCGACCCCGATGGAGTTGATGTCCTGACCACGCTCGGCGACCACGGTGCCGTCCGGCCCCTTGATGTCGTCGGCCAGGGTCCGGGCGTGCACGCTGGTCTCGGCGTGGGTGTGGACGACGAGCTTGCCGCCTTCGAGCTTCTCGCCGATCTGCATCGGGATCGCCCGGTCGGTGCCGCAGTCCTCTTCGCGGATGATGACGTCCTGCGAGACGTCCACCAGACGACGGGTCAGGTAACCCGAGTCGGCGGTCCGCAGCGCGGTGTCGGCGAGACCCTTACGGGCACCGTGCGTGGAGATGAAGTACTCCAGCACGGACAGACCCTCCCGGTAGCTGGCCTTGATCGGCCGCGGGATGATCTCGCCCTTCGGGTTGGCCACCAGACCACGGATCGCCGCGATCTGCCGGAGCTGGAGCAGGTTACCGCGGGCACCCGAGTGGATCATCTTCCACAGTGGGTTCTCCTGCGGCAGCGCGGTGTCCATCTCCTTGGCGACCTCGTTGGTCGCCTTGGTCCAGATCTCGATGAGCTCGCCGCGACGTTCCTCGGCGGTCATCAGACCACGCTGGTACTGCTTGTCGATCCGGTCGGCTTCCTTCTCGTACTTCGACAGGATCTCCGCCTTGCGCGGCGGAGCGATGACGTCCTCCATGCCGATCGTCACGCCGGACCAGGTGGCCCAGTGGAAACCGGCCTCCTTGAGCCCGTCCAGGGTGGCGGCCAGCGCCACCTTGGGGAAGCGCTCGGCGAGGTCGTTGACGATCGCGGAGAGCTGACCCTTGCGGATCTCGTAGTTCACGAAGCGGTAGCCCTGCGGCAGCGTCTCGTTGAACAGCACCCGACCCAGGGTGGTCTCCACGGTCAGCGCGTCACCCTCGACGAAGCCCTCCGGGGCGGTCCACGCCTCGGAGCCAGCACCGTTGTCGACCTCGACCACACCACGCAGGCGGATCTTCACGGGCGCCTGCAGGTGCAGCTCACCGTTGTCGAAGGCCATCCGCGCCTCGGCGTCCGAGCTGAACGCCCGGCCCTCGCCCTTCTCACCGGCGGTGAGGTGGGTGAGGTGGTAGAGACCGATGACCATGTCCTGGGTGGGCATGGTGACCGGCTTACCGTCGGCCGGCTTGAGGATGTTGTTCGACGACAGCATCAGGATCCGCGCCTCGGCCTGAGCCTCAGCGGACAGCGGCACGTGCACCGCCATCTGGTCACCATCGAAGTCGGCGTTGAACGCGGTGCAGACCAGCGGGTGGATCTGGATCGCCTTGCCCTCGACCAGCTGCGGCTCGAAGGCCTGGATACCCAGGCGGTGCAGGGTCGGCGCCCGGTTGAGCAGCACCGGGTGCTCGCCGATGACCTCTTCCAGCACGTCCCACACGACCGGGCGCTGACGCTCGACCATCCGCTTGGCGGACTTGATGTTCTGCGCGTGGTTGAGGTCCACCAGCCGCTTCATGACGAACGGCTTGAACAGCTCCAGCGCCATCTGCTTGGGCAGACCACACTGGTGCAGCTTGAGCTTCGGGCCGACCACGATGACCGAACGGCCGGAGTAGTCGACGCGCTTGCCCAGCAGGTTCTGGCGGAACCGGCCCTGCTTGCCCTTGAGCATGTCGGACAGCGACTTGAGCGGGCGGTTACCCGGGCCGGTGACCGGCCGGCCGCGACGGCCATTGTCGAACAGCGCGTCGACGGCCTCCTGGAGCATCCGCTTCTCGTTGTTGACGATGATCTCGGGCGCGCCGAGGTCGATCAGCCGCTTGAGGCGGTTGTTCCGGTTGATCACGCGGCGGTACAGGTCGTTCAGGTCCGAGGTCGCGAAGCGGCCACCATCGAGCTGCACCATCGGGCGCAGGTCCGGCGGGATGACCGGGACGCAGTCGAGCACCATGCCGAGCGGGGAGTTGCGGGTGTTCAGGAACGCCGCCACGACCTTGAGTCGCTTGAGCGCCCGGATCTTCCGCTGGCCCTTGCCGGACCGGATGGTCTCCCGCAGGCTCTCGGCCTCGGCGTCGAGGTCCATGTTCTGGACCAGCGCCTTGATCGCCTCGGCGCCCATGGAACCGGTGAAGTACTCACCGAACCGGTCGCGCAGCTCGCGGTAGAGCAGCTCGTCGGTGACCAGCTGCTTCGGCTCCAGCTTGCGGAAGGTGTCCAGCACCTCGTCCAGGCGGTCGATCTCGCGCTGGGCCCGGTCGCGGATCTGGCGCATCTCGCGCTCTCCGCCCTCCTTGACCTTGCGCCGGACGTCCGCCTTGGCACCCTCGGCCTCCAGCTCGGCCAGGTCGGCCTCGAGCTTGGCGGCCCGCTTCTCGATCTCCGAGTCGCGGCTGTTCTCGGACTGCCGCTTCTCGGCCAGGATCTCGTTCTCGATCGTCGAGAGGTCACGGTGACGCGACTCCGCGTCCACGCTCGTCACGACGTACGAGGCGAAGTAGATGATCTTTTCGAGGTCCTTCGGAGCGAGGTCCAGCAGGTAACCCAGCCGGCTCGGAACGCCCTTGAAGTACCAGATGTGGGTCACCGGAGCAGCGAGCTCGATGTGCCCCATCCGCTCACGACGGACCTTGGAGCGAGTCACCTCGACGCCGCAGCGCTCGCAGATGATGCCCTTGAATCGGACGCGCTTGTACTTACCGCAGTAGCATTCCCAGTCCCGCTGCGGACCGAAGATCTTCTCGCAGAAGAGCCCGTCCTTCTCCGGCTTCAGGGTGCGGTAGTTGATCGTCTCAGGCTTCTTGACCTCGCCGTGCGACCACTGACGGATGTCGTCGGCGGTGGCGAGACCAATGCGCAGCTCGTCGAAGAAGTTGACGTCGAGCACTCTGTCCCCTATGTCGTCGTCTGTACTGCTAATTCTCGGGCGAGGTCGGGGGCCGGCGTACCGGCCCCCGACCGCTCACCTCAGACCTCTTCGACCGAGCTCGGCTCGCGCCGGGACAGGTCGATGCCCAGCTCCTCAGCGGCCCGGAACACCTCGTCGTCGGTCTCGCGCATTTCCAGGGCCACACCGTCGCTGGAAAGCACCTCAACGTTGAGGCACAGCGACTGCAGCTCCTTGAGCAGCACCTTGAACGACTCCGGGATGCCCGGCTCCGGGATGTTCTCGCCCTTGACGATGGCCTCGTAGACCTTCACGCGGCCGAGCACGTCGTCGGACTTGATCGTGAGCAGCTCCTGCAGGGCGTAGGCAGCGCCGTACGCCTGCATCGCCCAGCACTCCATCTCACCGAAACGCTGACCACCGAACTGCGCCTTACCACCCAGCGGCTGCTGCGTGATCATCGAGTACGGGCCGGTCGAACGAGCGTGGATCTTGTCGTCGACCAGGTGGTTGAGCTTCAGGATGTAGACGTACCCGACCGCGATCGGGTCCGGCAGCGGCTCGCCGGAGCGACCGTCGAACAGCTGCGCCTTGCCGGTACGCCCGATCAGCTGCTTGCCGTCCCGGTTGGGCAGGGTCGACTCGAGCAGACCGGAGATCTCCTCCTCGCGGGCACCGTCGAAGACCGGGGTGGCCACGTTGGTGTCGCCCTCGGACTCGTGCGCGTCGATCGAGCGCAGCTGGCGCTTCCAGTCGGTGTCGTCGCCTTCGACCTTCCAACCGGTCTTGGCGACCCAACCGAGGTGGGTCTCCAGAACCTGGCCGATGTTCATCCGGCTCGGCACACCGAGCGGGTTGAGCACGATGTCGACCGGGGTGCCGTCCTCCAGGAACGGCATGTCCTCGATCGGCAGGATCTTCGAGATGACGCCCTTGTTGCCGTGCCGGCCAGCGAGCTTGTCGCCGTCCTGGATCTTGCGCTTCTGGGCGACGTAGACCCGGACCAGCTCGTTGACACCCGGCGGCAGCTCGTCGCCGTCCTCGCGGGAGAACGTGCGCACACCGATGACCGTGCCGGTCTCGCCGTGCGGCACCTTCAGCGAGGTGTCCCGAACCTCACGCGCCTTCTCACCGAAGATCGCGCGGAGCAGTCGCTCCTCCGGGGTCAGCTCGGTCTCACCCTTGGGCGTGACCTTGCCGACCAGGATGTCACCGGGGACGACCTCGGCGCCGATCCGGATGATGCCGCGCTCGTCGAGGTCAGCGAGCATTTCCTCGCTGACGTTCGGGATGTCGCGGGTGATCTCCTCCGGGCCGAGCTTGGTGTCCCGAGCGTCGACCTCGTGCTCCTCGATGTGGATCGAGGTGAGCACGTCCTGCTGCACGAGACGCTGCGACAGGATGATCGCGTCCTCGTAGTTGTGGCCCTCCCAGCACATGAACGCCACCAGCAGGTTGCGTCCGAGTGCCATCTCGCCCTCGTCGGTGCACGGACCATCGGCGATGACCTGACCGGCCTCGACGCGGTCGCCCTCGAAGACCACCGGCTTCTGGTTGACGCAGGAGCCGGCGTTGGAGCGGCGGAACTTGTGCAGCAGGTACGTCCGGCGGTGGCCGTCATCCTGGTGGATGGTGACGTAGTCGGCGCAGAGATCCTCGATCACACCGCCGACCTCGGCGACAACCACGTCGCCAGCGTCGACCGCGGCCCGGTACTCCATGCCCGTACCCACGAGCGGCGCCTCGGCCTTGACCAGCGGCACCGCCTGGCGCTGCATGTTCGCGCCCATCAGTGCCCGGTTGGCGTCGTCGTGCTCGAGGAACGGGATCATGGCGGTCGCGACCGAGGTCATCTGCCGGGGCGAGACGTCCATGTAGTCGACGGCACCGGGGAGGACGTCCTCGGTCTCGCCGCCCTTACGACGGCAGAGCACCCGCTCCTCGGCGAACGTGCCGTCAGCCTTCAGGCGCGCGTTGGCCTGGGCCTTGACGAACCGGTCCTCCTCGTCAGCGGTCAGGTAGTCGATCTGGTCGGTGACCCGACCCTCGACGACCTTCCGGTACGGCGTCTCGATGAAGCCGAACGGGTTGACCCGGGCGAAGGTGGACAGCGCGCCGATCAGGCCGATGTTCGGGCCTTCCGGCGTCTCGATCGGGCACATCCGGCCGTAGTGGGACGGGTGCACGTCGCGGACCTCGAAGCCGGCCCGCTCCCGGGACAGACCACCCGGGCCGAGCGCGCTCAGCCGGCGCCGGTGGGTCAGACCCGCCAGCGGGTTGGTCTGGTCCATGAACTGGGACAGCTGCGACGTCCCGAAGAACTCCTTGATCGCCGCCACCACCGGGCGGATGTTGATCAGGGTCTGCGGGGTGATCGCCTCGACGTCCTGCGTGGTCATCCGCTCGCGGACGACCCGCTCCATCCGGGACAGGCCGACCCGGACCTGGTTCTGGATCAGCTCGCCCACGGTACGCAGACGCCGGTTGCCGAAGTGGTCGATGTCGTCGGCCTCGTAGCCGTCCTCACCGGCGTGCAGCCGGCACAGGTATTCCACGGTGGCGACGATGTCGTCCTCGGTCAGCGTGCCGGTGGTGATCGGAACGTTGACTTCGAGCTTCTTGTTGAACTTGTAACGCCCGACCTTGGCGACGTCGTACCTCTTCGGGTTGAAGAAGAGGTTGTCGAGCAGGGTCTGGGCGTTCTCGCGCGTCGGCGGCTCGCCAGGGCGCAGCTTGCGGTAGATATCGAGCAGGGCCTCGTCGGCGCCGGCGATGTGGTCCTTCTCGAGCGTGGTCATCATCAGCTCGGACCAGCCGAACCGCTCACGGATCCGCTCAGCCGACCATCCGACGGCCTTGAGCAGGACCGTGACGGCCTGCCGACGCTTACGGTCGATACGAACGCCGACCGTGTCGCGCTTGTCGATGTCAAACTCCAGCCAGGCACCCCGACTCGGGATGACCTTGACGCTGGAGAGGTCGCGGTCGGAGGTCTTGTCCGGCTCCTTGGAGAAGTACACGCCCGGAGACCGGACGAGCTGGCTGACCACCACGCGCTCGGTGCCGTTGATGACGAAGGTGCCCTTGGGCGTCATCATCGGGAAGTCACCCATGAACACCGTCTGGCTCTTGATCTCGCCAGTGGTGTTGTTGGTGAACTCCGCGGTCACGAAGAGCGGAGCGCAGTAGGTCAGGTCCTTCTCCTTGCACTCCTCGATCGAGGCCTTGACCTCGTCGAAGCGCGGCGCCGAGAAGGAAAGCGACATGGTGCCGGAGAAGTCCTCAATGGGACTGATCTCTTCAAGGATCTCCGCGAGACCCGAGCGTGCGTGCGGGTCGTCCGCCGACCGGCCCTGCCAAGCCTCGTTGCCGACGAGCCAGTCGAAGGACTCGTTCTGGATGGCAAGGAGGTTGGGGACCTCGAGGTGTTCGGTGATCCTGCCGAATGAAACTCGGCGGGGAGCGAATGCGCTCGACGTACGACTGGTCTTCGCAGGGCGGGAAGCTGCCAAGATGCGTCCTTCCGAGGACCGGTGCTGCAGAACGGCTGGTACGCGTGCACTCCAATGACCCCACCAGAAATATCCGTAAACGGACATTTCCGAGCAGGGGTCAAGTCGGAAGGCAGCGCAAACTAGCAGTGTAGCCGAGAGGCTAACCGCTGTCCAGCCCACCCCGCAGGTCGTTTGCGGAACGTGCCTCGGCCCCCGTCAACCGGGGTCTGCCGGGCCGCTCAGAACGCAACGTCCCCACTGGGCCGCTCGGGTTACTGCGGCGATGGTGCCACCGCTGTCATACCCACGTCATGGCCGTCGCAAGCGCGGTGTCTTGCTGGTGTCAGCGTGCCTGGCAGCCCGGGGCCGCGTCAAGAGCCGGTATCCGGGTTGTCCCTTGTTTCCCACCGGAGGGCGACCCGCCACGCTCATTCGGGTCAACGGTGCCGGTCGTCGGAGCCCAGCTCAGGACCGGTCGGAGCCAGATTTACCAATACGGCGGGCGGCGATCCTTGTCGGATCACCGCCCGCCGCGACGCGATGATGTCCCGGCCCACGAGCCAGGTACGCGCAGGTGGAACGTCAGATCACTTGAGGGTGACCTTGGCGCCTTCGCCCTCGAGCTTGGCCTTCGCCTTCTCGGCGGTCTCCTTGTTGACCTTCTCCAGGATGGCCTTCGGCGCGGACTCAACCGCGTCCTTGGCCTCCTTGAGGCCCAGGCCGGTCAGCTCACGCACGACCTTGATGACCTGGATCTTCTTGCCACCGTCAGCCTCGAGGATGACGTCGAACTCGTCCTGCTCCGGCTCGGCCTCGGCAGCAGCGGCGGCGCCGCCGCCACCCTGGGCGATCGCGACCGGAGCGGCAGCGGTGACCTCGAAGGTCGTCTCGAACTGCTTCACGAACTCAGAGAGCTCGATCAGCGTCATCTCCTTGAACGCGTCGAGCAGCTCGTCGGTGCTGAGCTTCGCCATATCTGGCGTCCTTTCCTGATTCTGTTAAGTAAAGAACTGGTGCGCCGTGGGGGCCTCAGGCCGCCTCGGCGCCCTCCTTCTCGCGCTTGTCCTGCAGGGCAGCCGCCAGACGGGCGGTCTTCGACAGCGGGGCCTGGAACAGGGCCGCGGCCTTGCTCAGGTTGCCCTTCATCGCGCCGGCCAGCTTGGCCAGCAGCACCTCGCGGGACTCAAGGTCGGCAAGCTTCGTGACCTCGGCCGCGGAAATGGCCTTGCCCTCGAAGACACCGCCCTTGATGACGAGCTTCGGGTTGGCCTTCGCGAAATCGCGAAGCCCCTTCGCCGCCTCGACGACGTCGCCCGAAACGAAAGTCAGCGCGGTAGGACCGGTGAACAGCTCGTCGAGGCCGGTGATGCCCGCGTCCGTCGCAGCACGCTTCGCCAGCGTGTTCTTCGCGACCGTGTAGCTGGTCTCGGCGCCGAGCGTGCGCCGAAGCTGGGTGAGCTGGGAAACCGTCAGACCGCGGTACTCGGTCAGCACGGTGGCGCCCGAGCTACGGAAGCTCTCGGTCAGCTCAGCGACGGCCGTGGCCTTGTCGGCCCGGATCGGCTTGTCCGCCATGTCCCTCCTCTCTCGTTACTCGAGGCTGGTCCCCGTCACAGCCGAAGCTGGAACGGGGGCGGAGGCAGCACGACAACGAAAAAGCCCCGGCGCAGGGCGCACGGGGCGAGGGCCGGAAGTTCGTCACGGTCGGCGGACCATGCTCACTGCCGAGTTACGCTTGCCGCCCTACGCGGGTCGCCCGTTGTCGCAGGGCCTTCGACCGTGCCGAAGCACAGTGACCAGCGGTCTCTGGGTGGTTCCTCATCCATGACAACACGGATGACGTTTGAAGAGTACGCGACCCCGCGACCTGCGCCAAATCAGGTCCGTGTGGGCCAGGCCACCGTCCGCGAGCAACGTCGAGCCGGTCAGCCGTGGGACCGCCGCCGCCACAGGTAGCCCCCGAGGGCGGCCGCGCTCCAGGCCAACGCCCACGCGCTGAGCCCCAGCAGCGTGAGCGCGGCGGCATCGCCCGCGGTGGTCCGGGCGGCGGCCATGATAGGCGGCGCCAGCCAGGGGGCCACCGAGCCGGCCAGGCCGAGCACCACCGCCCCAACCCCACCGAGAGCCAACACCGCGACGCCGTACCCGGCGCCGCCCACCGACGCCCGACTGGCCAGCGCGCCGAGGGCGATCGCTGCTGGCACAGCGAGCAGATGCGCCCACACCCCCAGCGCAAGCCCGACCGGGATCGACCGGTCCCCCGGGTCGACCGGGCCGGAGACCCCGCCGACGAGCCACGGAAAGAGCAGCGCGACAGCCACCGTCATCGACGCCGCCACGCCGGCGGCGAGAATGCCGGCCAACCGCTCGCGGGCCACACCGACCACCACCTGCGCCAACCGGCGCTGCACATCCGGCTCCACGTCCAGAAGGATCTTGGTCTGCCAGGCGATGACCGGGAAGAGCACCACGGCCGAGACGCCATACGCCTCGGCCGGCTGGGCCCGGCCACCGCCATAGAGGGTGCCGAGCGTGATCAGGCCGGCGAGCAACGGCGCCAACGCCCGCCCGGTCCGTAGGAACCCGGACAGCCGCATCCGCACGAGGGCGTTCACCGGGCCTCCCCCGCCGCCTGTTCGACCGCCACAGCGCCGTCCGCGTTCTCTGGATCCCCCGGTGTGGCCGATGGCGCGCCGGAGCGTACCCGCAGCACCTGGTGGCCCTCGGCGCGTAACCGGGCGACGGTGCCGGCGACCCGCGCGGCCGGCACCGCAACCTCGACCACCGCGATCTCCTCGTCCGCCGACGACGTCTCCTCGGTCAGCGAACCGCCGCCCACCAACCAGCGCCGTGCGGCCGGCAGCCGGACCGTCTCCCCACGGTGGTCGCTGACCAGGACGGCACCGTCGCCGGCGAGCACCTCGGCGATCAACTCGGGCACCAGCTCGCGGGTGGCGGCGTCCAGCCCCTCCCACGGCTCGTCGAGCACCAGCAGGCCCGGCGGACGCAGCATCGCCTGGGCGAGGCCCACCTTCTGCGCGGTGCCCTTGGACAGCTCCGGCAGCCGGACCGAGCGGAAAGCGGAAAGCCCGAGCCGGTCGGTCCAGAAAGTCACCGCGTCATCGGCCGCTGCCTTGCCCAACCCCGCCACCCGGGCCATCCCGGTCAGATAGCGGGCCACGGTGAACGGCTGGTCAGCGGCGAAACGTTCCGGCACCCAACCCACCCGCGCCGGCCGACCGGTGACCCGGCCCTTGTCCGGCCGGAGCACCCCCGCGGCCACCTGGAGCAGGGTCGACTTGCCCACCCCGTTGCGGCCCTGAACGACCGCCACCTCGCCCGGACCGATCCGCACGTCAATGCCCCGCAGCACCCACGACCCTCGCCGGTGGTACCGCAACCAGACGTTCTCCAGCCGCATGCGGACGAGCCTGCCACACCTCAGACGCGCCGGGGCGCCGCCACTGTCGTGGCGGCGCCCCGGTGGAGCGATCTGTCGACTCAGGCCTCGGCCGAGTCCTCACGCAGGTTCTTCACCAGGTTCGGGTCGACCGGGACACCCGGGCCCATCGTGGTGGTCAGGATGACCTTGCGGAGGTACTTGCCCTTGGACGCCGACGGCTTGGCACGCAGCACCTCGTCGAGCACCGCGGCGTAGTTGTCCACCAGCTGGCTCTCCGTGAAGGAGGCCTTGCCGATGATCAGGTGCAGGTTGGAGTGCTTGTCCACCCGGAAGGTGATCTTGCCGCCCTTGATGTCCTGCACCGCCTTGGTGACGTCCATGGTCACCGTGCCGGTCTTCGGGTTCGGCATGAGACCGCGCGGGCCCAGGATCCGCGCGATCCGGCCGATCTTGGCCATCTGGTCCGGCGTGGCGATTGCCGCGTCGAAGTCCAGCCAACCACCCTGGATCCGGGCGACCAGCTCGTCGGTGCCCACCTCGTCCGCACCCGCCGCGGCGGCCTCGTCGGCCTTCGCGCCGCTGGCGAACACGATCACGCGGGCGGTCTTACCGGTGCCGTGCGGCAGGTTGACCACACCGCGAACCATCTGGTCCGCCTTGCGGGGGTCGACGCCGAGGCGCATGGCGACCTCAACCGTGGCGTCGAACTTGACGTTGGTGGTCTCCTTGGCCAGCTTCACGGCCTCGACGGGGGTGTAGAGCTTGTCCCGGTCGATGACGTCGGCGGCCTTGCGGTAGCTCTTGCTGCGCTGCATTGCTGATTACTCCTGTGGTCTCTGGCGGGCCGCTCGGCGCGAGCCCTCCCACGGTTGGGTCGTTGGCCTGGGCCGACGTCAGTCGTTGACGGTGATGCCCATCGACCGGGCGGTGCCGGCGATGATCTTCTCGGCCTGGTCCAGGTCGTTGGCGTTGAGGTCGGCCATCTTCTTCTCGGCGATCTCACGCAGCTGGACGCGGCTGATCGAGCCAACCTTCTCGGCCTGCGGAACGCCCGAGCCCTTCTGCACACCGGCGGCCTTGATCAGCAGCCGGGCAGCGGGCGGGGTCTTCAGCACGAACGTGAAGGACCGGTCCTCGTACACGCTGATCTCGGCGGGGACGATGTCGCCCCGCTGGGACTCGGTCTGCGAGTTGTAGGACTTGCAGAACTCCATGATGTTCACGCCGTGCTGGCCGAGCGCGGGGCCGACCGGCGGCGCCGGCGTGGCCTGGCCCGCCGGCAGCTGAAGCGTGAACGTCTTGACGAGCTTCTTCTTGGGAGGCATGTCACTTCCTGGGGCTTGGAGCTGGGAAAATGCGGCTGTCGCCGCCCTCGGAGCGCGCACGGTCAGCGCGGTGCGACAGCTGGCGACATTCAAGGGTAGCGCAGGCCGCAGCCCACTCGTCCGCCGAGGTCGAGCGGGAGGCGTACGCCGACGTCGGCGGCGGGCCGTGCCCGCCGCCGACGACCAGTCAGATCTTGGCGACCTGGTTGAAGTTGAGCTCCACCGGCGTCTCGCGACCGAAGATCGACACCAGCACCTTGAGCTTTTGCTGGTCCGCGTTGATCTCGCTGATCGTGGCCGGCAGCGACGCGAACGCACCGTCGGTGACGGTGACCGAGTCACCCACCTCGAAGTCGAGAACCTTGATCTCCGGCTTCGACTTCTTCTGCTCAGTCTCGATGGCCGGCGCCAGCCACTTCAGCACCTCGTCGAGGGAGAGCGGGGCGGGCCGGTCAGCCCGGTCGGTCGCGCCGACGAAGCCGGTCACGCCCGGGGTGTTACGGACACACGAGTACGACTCGGCGGTCAGCTCCATCCGGACCAGGATGTAGCCCGGGAAGACCTTGGCCTGGATCTGGGAACGCTTACCGTTCTTGACCTCGACCTCTTCCCGGGTCGGCACCTCGACCTGGTAGATGAAGTCTTCCATGTCGAGGCTCGTGATCCGGGTCTCGAGGTTGGTCTTGACCTTGTTTTCGTAGCCGGCGTACGAGTGCACCACATACCAGTCACCCGGCGCGTAGCGCAGCTTCTGCCTCAGCTCGGCGACCGGGTCGTACTCCTCGTCCGGCGCGGGCTCGGTCGTTGGGAACTCCGGCTCGCTGGCGGCCTCAACCGACTCGTCGCCATCCGCCGTCGCGACCGTGGACTGCTCGTCCACCGGTCCGGCGGTCTCGTCGTACTCAGGCACGCTCGCTCACTTCCGTCACTATCGGCTGGAGGCAGCCGGTCAGTCCGAGTTGCCGAAGACAAACAGCACGACCTTGGCGAAGCCGTAATCCAGCACACCCACGATCGTCAGCATCACCGCGACGAACGTCACCACCACGGCGGTGTAGGTCAGCAACTCCTTGCGGGTCGGCCAGATGACCTTACGCAGTTCGGCTACGACCTCGCGGAAGAACCGGGCGATGCGGCCGAACACGCCCACCCGACCGGTTTCCGAACGCGTGGTCGGCCGGCTGTCCGCCGACTCCGCCCGGGCACGCGACCGCGTGGCGGTGCCTCCCCGGGAGACCGGCTCGTCCGCGCCGGTGGCGTCGTCGTCAGCGACGTCGTCGACGACCTCGTCATCCAGACGATCGTCGCCGGCGTCCTCGCCGTGCCGCTTGTTGTCGGCCACTTCGCCCTCCGTCGCGGAATCTCGGGTCGTACGCCGAGCGGCGTACGCAGCGCTGGTCACGCTGGCCGTACCCAACCGTCCCGCGACGGGCCGCGGCCGGTGGATCATCCGGAGGGCCCCGATTGCCTCGGAACCACCCCGCCGATGCCACCACCACGGGCCGGACGCCGCCATGCTGGCGGCGCGACCCACGGGAACGGTCAGGCCTGAGGCGCAGGGGTGACAGGACTTGAACCTGCAGCCTGCGGTTTTGGAGACCGCTGCTCTGCCAATTGAGCTACACCCCTATGCGGCAACACTCGCCCCACGCGGTCACAGACGACCGAGCAGGGGTCACTTGCCCCACGGCGGACCAGTGTACGGGTAGCCGACCGACTTTCCCAACCGGTCTCGCCGCCACGCGTGGCGGGCTCGGCTCAGCGTGCCGTCCGGATGGTTGCCCGGGCCTGCGAGAGCACCTTTTCGCCCACGCAGGTGGCGGTCACCTCGAGTCGGGTGAGGCCATCCTCGGTCACCTCACGGACCCGCGCGGTCACCTCGATCTCGGTCCCCTGGTCGTCGTCCGGGACCACCACCGGCCGGGTGAAACGGACGCCGTACTCGACCACCGCGTCGGGCGCCCCGGCCCACTCGGTGACCGCCCGGCCGACCAGCGCCATGGTGAACATGCCATGGGCGATCACCCCGGGCAGACCCACCTTGGTGGCGACCCGGTCGCTCCAGTGGATCGGGTTGAAGTCACCCGAGGCGCCGGCGTAGCGGACCAGGTCCGCGCGGGTCACCCGGAACGTCTTTGCTGGCAACTCCATCTCAGGCCTCCCCGCGTACGACGATCTTGGACCAGACGGCGACCACCGGTTCCCCGCCGACGGTGCTGACGTCGGTGCGCGTGGTCAGGAAGCCGTGCCCACCCCGGTTGCTGACGTCCTCGATGATGTTGGTGCAGACCAGCTCGTCGCCGGCAATCACCGGCCGGGTGTACGCGAACCGCTGGTCGCCATGCACCACCCGGCTGTAGTCCACTCCCAGGGCCGGGTCCTCGATGATCTGGCTGCTCGCGGCCATCGTGATGATCACCGGGAAGGTCGGCGGGGCCACCACGTCGGGGTGGCCCAGCGCCTGCGCGGCCTCCGGGTCGTGGTGGACCGGGTCGGTGGCGCCGATGGCGCTGGCGAACTCACGGATCTTTTCTCGGCCCACCTGATAGGGGGCGGTCGGCGGATAGGTCCGGCCGACGAAGGAAGGGTCCAGAGGCATGCCGCGAACCTACACGGAAAGCACAATCGCCGATCTGGTCGGCAGGCGGCGGCAGAGCCGCGCCAAACCGGTCAGATCGGCGATTGGAAGCTTCGACAGCGGCCGGCATGACGCCGGCCACGGGTCAGCGGGTCTCGCGGTGGATCGTGTGCCGACCGTCGCGCGAGCAGAACTTCTTCAGCTCGATGCGGTCGGGGTCGTTACGGCGGTTCTTGCGCGTGATGTAGTTGCGCTCCTTGCACTCCACACACGCCAAAGTGATCTTCGGCCGGACATCGGTAGCCTTCGCCACGGCGGAGTGCCTTCCTCGCTATCGGAAACAACTACGACGCGCCAGCCTAGACGCTGACAGCGCGGACATGCAAAGTGGGCGCCGGAAGCGCCCATTTTCCTACGACCACCGGCGACGAGCCCGGAAGACGAGAGTAGCGGTGGCCGGACTTGAACCGGCGACACAGCGATTATGAGCCGCTTGCTCTACCATCTGAGCTACACCGCTGCGATGGGTCCAGCTGAACCCTCGAGCCCCCTTACGGAATCGAACCGTAGACCTTCTCCTTACCATGGAGACGCTCTGCCGACTGAGCTAAGGGGGCCTGCGCGATCTCCCCGTGGGGCGCGCAGAAGTAAGAGTACACGGCCGCGCGCGACAGGTGAAATCGGATCCCCAGTGATCGTCCGCGCCCTGTTCAGGGCACGACACGAAGGCGCGGAAGCTCCCCGTTGGAGACCGTTTCCGGCTCGACCTGGGCACCGAACCAGGCGGCCAACCGCTCGTACGGCAGCGGCCGACTGAACAGGAAGCCCTGCCCGATCTCACAGCCGATGTCCTGGAGAAGCTCCAGGGTCAGCTCACTCTCCACGCCCTCGGCGACCACGGCCAGGCCGAACTGCTGAGACAGGGTCACCACGGCGTTGACGATGGCCAGGTCCCCTGGGTCGGTCGCCATGCCCTGCACGAAGGAACGGTCCACCTTCACCTCGTGCACCGGCAGCCGGCGCAGATGCGCCAGGGACGAGTCGCCCGTGCCGAAGTCGTCCACCGACAGCCGGACACCGAGGTCACGCAGCCGCTGCAGGGTCGGGATGGGCCGGTCCGTGCCGTCCAGCACGCCAGCCTCGGTGATCTCCAGGGTGAGTCGCTGAGCCGGCACCCCGTACTCGGTCAACAACTCCTGGACACGGTCCGGGAAGTGCTGGTCGGTGAGCGTACGGGCCGAGATGTTGACCGCGATGGGCAGAGGCTGATCGGCCAGGGCCCAGTCCCGGCTGCGGCGCAGCCCCTCGCGGAGCACCACCTCGGTGAGCCGGCTCAACTGGCCGGTGTGCTCGGCCACCGCCACGAAGTCCTCGGGAGCGACCGTGCCGTGCGTCGGGTCGTCCCACCGAGCCAGGCACTCGACACCAACGAGGCGCCGATCCCGCAGAGTCACCTTCGGCTGGAAGTAGACCTCCAGCTCACCCTGGTCCAACGCGCGGCGCAGATCGCCGGCCAGACCCAGCCGGCGCAGCGATCGGGACTCCAGCGCGGGGTTGAACAGCTGCACGCTGCCCGGCACGGATTTGGCCGCCGTAGCGGCCAGGTCGACCCGAAGCAGCAGGGTCGCCGCATCGCTGCCGTGATCGGGGTGCACGGCCACCCCGACCGCGGTGTTCATGTCCAGGGTGAGCGCGTCGAAGACCATCTCGTCGCGGATCTGGTCGCGCAGTTGAGCGGCCAACTCGAGCGCGGCGTCGGCACTCTCCAACCGCAACGTCACCAGGAACTCGTCCCCGCCGGCCCGGCCGACCAGAGCCGACGACGGCGCGCTGGCCCGCAACCGGCTGGCGACCTCGGCGAGGACCTTGTCCCCGGCCGCGTGACCGAGGGACTCGTTGACCTGGCGCAACCCGTCGACGTCGAAGAGCAGCAGCGCCACCACCTCACCGGGAAGGCGGATCTTGACCGACTCCTCCAGCGCTGCGGTGATCCGCCGCCGGTTGGGCAGCCCGGTCAACGTGTCGTGGTGCGCGTCGTGCCGGAGCCTGTCGACCAGGCGCGAATTTTCCAGGGCCACAGCCGCGTGCGCGGCGACCGTCTCGAAGACAGGGATGTCGCCGGGCGTGAAGTGGCCAACGTCGCTGAGCCGGTTGACCACCTCAAGCGTGCCGATCACCGCCTGACCGGAGTAGAGCGGCACCACGATGATGTCCTTCACGCCGGTGCTGCGCAGCGATGCCTGCAGACTCTCCTCGTCGCCGAGGCGAACCCCCATCGCCAGACTGCGGCGCTGACGTCGGGCCTCCTCACGCACCACCACCGGCGTCGGCGACGTGTCCAGCAGACCCGCGTCGTCGACCCGCGCGGTCAACATCACCTCGGGATGACGCCCCTGGGCCGGCAGCCACAGCGTGGCGTACTCAGCCTGCATGAGCCCGCGGATCCGGCCGAGCAGGACGTCAGCGAGGTTGCCGCTCTGCCCGCTGGCGGTCATCGCCTTGGTGAGTTCGTACATGTCGCCGAGCGTCCGGTGCTGGCGGAAGAACTGCTCGTACGACCGGTAGACCCTCGCGAGTGCGGCCGCGAGGATGACGATCAGCACGGACGACCACCAGGTGGTTCGCACGGCGATCAGAACCACCAACCCGACGACGATGTTGACACCGGAGGTCAGCAGGGGCGGCAACGCGTTACGCAGCACGCCCAATGCCGCCTGCCAACCGTGCATGATCGCGATCACGCCGGCCACACCGGCCAACGTCGAGATGAGGATCGTGCTGACCGCAACGAAGAGCACGGCCCACGTCTGTGGCCCGACGTCCTTACCAGCAGGCGGAAGCGCCAGCAGCACGAGGCCGGCTAGCGATGCGGCGGCAGAGGCATTGGCGACGTTGAAGGCCAGTTTCGCCGGGCCGAACCGGTAACGCAGGTGGGTGATCAGCGTCGAGAGCGTGTACGCCGCCACCACCATCAGCGGCGGCAGGAAGAAGAACGCCACCACGAGGGGGATCTCGGTGAGCCGCGACCCGAAGGACTGGCGCCCGATGACGAAGTTGAGCATCGGCAGGCCGGCGACCACCATCACGGCCAGCAGGACTACGGCGAGCCCCCAGGACCGGAAGTGGTCCTGACTGACCAACCCGATAGTCGTCGAGAAGATCGCGGCCGCGAACGCCAACGGCCCGGTGATGAACCACGCGTACTGGGCCGGGCGGCTAGGAGACCCCGAGCCACCCGACGCGGACCGGCGGTCGGTCATCCCACTCCTTACCGGTCACTGCCACAAGTTATGCACGGCCGGTGAACGAAGCTGGCGACACCGGCGTGGGTGTCGCCTGCTTCGGACCTAGTGGAGTGGTGCCGTCCAGACGAAATCCAAGGCCTGGAACTCCCCAAAACCGGGAGCCCCACCCGCCATCACGGCGAAAGCCAGTACTGCGACCACCATGCCGACCCGCCGGGCCAGCCTTTGACCAGACATCGCGTGCTCCTCGTGGCAGGGGTGTCGGGAAGGCAAGATTCCACGATGGTGCCATACCCGAGGCAGCCCGCAAAGTGGTCGGACGGTTGAGCACCGCGGGCCCGACCGGCCGGCCTGAACGCTTCAACGACGGATGCCCAGCAAGGTCGTTGGCTCGCCCCCGGGGGGACGCGCAAATGATGCGTGTTCAAGTTATAGCCGCAATTTGCAACTACGCCTCGGATGCCCCGAGCAGGCGCAAAGCCCGCCTCCAGTGCAAAGCCGACAGGTTTTACGAGCAGCGGGGTTGCTCCGACCACCAGGATTCCGCCGCAACGACGCCAACGACTCGCCGCGCTCGCGGCCGGTGACCAGTTGAACACAAAGCCCCTCCGATCCATAGGATCGGAGGCTCTCGATTATTACGGGTGCCGGGACGTGATTCGAGGCTCTGTAGCCTTCACGACGGATCAGCCCACGGGCTGCCCACCACCGCCCAGGCCGACCAGTCGCGCCTTCACACTCGTCCTCCGGCATCGGCCACACGTCCCGAGAGTCGTTGAAGGCTCCCGAAGGCGACCACCGCCAAGCCCAGCGCCGATACCGCCACGTAGGCGAACACCGCTTCGAGGATCACGTGGGTATCGGCGCCCAGGCGTCGCAGGGCAAGCCATGGCGCGAACCCGAGCGAGGGCTCAGGATTCCCGCAGTGGCCGGAACGCGGCCCGCACCTCGGCGGAGAAGAGTTCCGGCTGCTCCCAGGCCGCGAAGTGGCCGCCGCTGTCGACCTCGTTGAAGTACGCGAGGCCGGGGTAGACCGCCTCGGCCCAGCTGCGTGGGGCAGCCCAGATCTCGCCGGGAAACGTCGTGAAGCCCACCGGGACCGAGACCGGAGGAGGTGCCTGGCCGGTCGCCTGGGCTGCGGCCTGGACCCGTCCAGACTCCCAGTACCACCGGGCAGACGAGGCACCGGTGCCGGTCAGCCAGTACAGCGTGATGTTGTCGAGGATTGCATCCCGGGTGAGATTGCCGGCGGGCTCGCCGTCGACGAACGCGCGGGAAATCTTGTAGTAGCTGTCGGTGTCATGGTCGAGCATCCACGCCGCCAGCCCGACGGGTGAATCCAGCAGGGAATAGCCGATCGTCTGCGGCCGGGTGGACTGCTCCAGGAAGTAGCCGAAGCCGTCCATCGTGAAAAGGTTGAGCGCGTCGCGTGCCACGCGTTCCTGCTCGGACTCCGCCGGCAACTGGTCCTTGAGGCCGATCGCTCCGGCGAGCAGATTGAGGTGGATGCCGAGCAGTCCCTCGGGTGCTTGGCGGCCCATCGCGTCCGTAACGGCGGCGCCTACGTCGCCACCCTGGGCGACGTAGCGCTTGTAGCCGAGGCGGCCCATCAGTTTCGCCCACGCCTGCGCCATGCGACCGGAGTCCCAGCCGAGCTCAGTCGGCTCGCCCGAGAAGCCGTAGCCGGGCAGGGACGGCAGCACCAGGTGGAATGCGTCTTCCGGAGTGCCGCCGTGCGCGGTCGGGTCGGTGAGCGGGCCGACGACCCCGAGCAACTCGACAACCGAACCTGGCCAGCCATGCGTCATGATCAGCGGCAGGGCATTCTCGTGCTGCGACCGTACGTGAATGAAGTGGATCTCGACGCCGTCGATCTCGGTCGTGTACTGCGGCAAGGCGTTCAGCTTCGTCTCGAACGCGCGCCAGTCGTGATCGGTCGCCCAATAGCGGGCCAGTTCCTGAAGCGTCGCCAACTGCACACCCTAAGAACGATCGGTGACCAACTCCCGGATGGGCCAACGCGTGGCCGCGATCCGGCGACGCATGTCGGCAATCGCTTCCTCCGGCGTGTCGAGCCGGAAGGGACGGATTTCGCTGTCGTTGGGCATCTACTCCACCTGCCGGATCGAGTCGGCCAACGCCGAAGTGCCGGCGGAACTGGCACTCGCCCAGTCTCGCAGCGGCCCTTTGGTCGGCGGGCCGAAACGGCACCCAAGAACGGTGGACGCGCGGCTGACACGCGCCAGGCCACTCGTCGATCATCGACCGCGCGCGCCCGGCAGGACGTCCTTTCGCATGGCTGAGGCCAAGTCGAAAGGGCATCGGTCGCCGCATGATTCCGCCGGGGCGTTCCGGTGGGAACGACGGTGTGGCGGCTGCTGACCCGCCTGGACTCCGTTGTGCTCGCGGCGCCTCCAGCTCACCGAGCCACCGACGGGCAGGGTCGGCGCCATCATCGGCCCGCCCCCATCGCGAATGGAATGCGATGGTCCCGGGTGCAGGTCCGCCGGTACTGTCCGGGCTCACCCAGAATCCGAACGGCGAGGCCGACATGAACAGCGATGACGGTACGACGGTGCTGTGGCGCCCAACCGGGCCGGAGGAGCTGGATCTCGTCCGCGAATCCGGATGGCTGAAGTGGCCGCCACGCCTGCCCGATCAGCCGATCTTCTACCCGGTCCTGAACGAGGACTACGCGGTGATGATCGCCCGGGACTGGAACGTGCCCGCGTCCGGCGTCGGCTACGTGACCCGCTTCCGGGTGGAGTCGGAGTTCCTGAGCCGGTACCCGGTCCGCCAAGCAGGCGGAAAGACCATCCTGGAGCTGTGGGTGCCGGCCGAGGAACTGAACGAGTTCAACGCTCACATCGTTGGACTGATCGAGGTCGTGCACGAGTTCCGGTAGCCGCCGCCCGGCGACGAGGATGGCCATCATCAAATGATCCCGACGACTGGGGCCGACTGGGCTGGACGGCACCGGTCGGCGGCAGCACTCGGCCCTGCCCTTGCCTGCTGCGGCCTCCGGTCGGCATCAGCCGGGCCAGCGGGGACCACCGGCTGCGGACGTTTCGGGCATCGCGGTCGTTTGGTTACGCTCCTCCCACGCGTTGCCGGAGGGTTTCTAATCGCGCTCGACCCCGGTACACCCGATCACGTGCGGCCGGTCGAAAGCGAGAAACAGGATGAACGCACAGGGCGGATCTTGCACTGTCACCTTGCCCAGCCGTACGAGTTCATTCCCGCACTCCCGAAGTTGCTCCACGGCCTCCCGCAGCCCGATCGTCCGTTGGCCCGTTCTCTGGGCGTGTCGGTCGCGGCGCCGATAGATCGGCTCCAGGCGCGATGCTGGTATCCCGTCATCCCAGACGACAAACTCAGCGCCCTGGAGCAACGCCTGCCGGCACGCGCGATGCGCCGGCACGTCATCCACAAGCGCGTCCAGAAGTTCGTTCCGCGTCACCAACCCGGCGCCCACCATCTGCCCACGCCTCCAAATCCTTACGCTTCCGGCAGGAGGAGACCGTACGGAGCACGCCCGGTAGGCCAATCGTCGAACCTAGGCGGGTCTTGAAACTTCGCACCAACGAAGGACACCTCCCCGCCGCTGAACGTCGCCCCGACGAAGGACACCTCACCACCGCTGAACGTCGCCCCGACGAAGGACACCTCACCACCGCTGAACGTCACCTGGGTGAGGTACACCCGCCCGCCACTAAACGTCGCCCCGTCGAAGTGCACCTTCCCACCGCTGAACGTCGCTCCTGCGAAGGACACCTGCCCGCTGCTGAACGTCACGCCGATGAAGTACACCTCGCCACCGCTGAACGTCGCTCCAGCGAAGGACATCCGGCCGCCGCTGATCTTCACGCCGACGAAGGACACCTCCCCGCCGCTGAACGTCGCCCCTGCGAAGGACACCCGGTCGCTGAACGTCGCGCCGACGAAGGACACCCGCCCGCCACCGAACGTCGCACCCGAGAGGTCCCCGCCATCGAAGACTGCGCCGGTGAAGTCGAAGTCGCAACCACGCCATGACCTGGCATCTTCTTCGGTAAGACGTAAGTGCCTGCCGACGAGGCGGATGACGGTATGCC
Source organism: Micromonospora sp. LH3U1 (assembly GCF_028475105.1). Classification (NCBI taxonomy): domain Bacteria; kingdom Bacillati; phylum Actinomycetota; class Actinomycetes; order Micromonosporales; family Micromonosporaceae; genus Micromonospora; species Micromonospora sp. LH3U1. The sequence goes on from NZ_CP116936.1 coordinate 6,355,780, forward strand.
GCACCTCCTGCTCCTCGCGAGCGGCCCGCGCTGCGTCCGCATTCACGATCGACACCTGGTCGCCGGCCTGGGCTGACGCTGCGTTCGAAGCATCCGCCGCAGGCGGTGTGTAGGGCATGCGGAGATAGGCGCAGAGGACGTCGATGCAGGTCTGCCGCCCTTCCCACCAGTCGTCAGCAAGACCGGCCATGGCGTGGACGCCCGCCAAGCGTACGGCCGCTTTCTCCGACCCGAGTTGCTCGGACGCCTTGGCGAAGCGTTCGTTGAACAGCCGGACAACGTTGCGGTCAGTCTCGATCTTTGCCCGTTCGTCGGCCGCCTCAGCGAGAACTTTGGTGACTTCGGCACGCAGATCAGCAGCGTGCGCCAGTTGGTGAGCGAATTCCGCCAGCGCGTTTGTGTGCTCTGCTACTCGCTGCCGACGGTAGGCCACCACCAAGGCTGCGACAGCGCCAATGCCCGCCACAACGGCGAAGACAAGCTTCAAGAGGTCGAACAGCGTGGCCGCGGTGACGGTGGCACCCCGTTCAAGGCCGGGCCAGCCCGCGTACCAGAGCGCCGCAGCGATCAGACCGCCGACTAGCAGCAACGCAGCCACTACAGCCAGGGCGATTGACCGACGGATGCCCCAGAGCCGCAGCTCTGGCACCCGACTATCAGTGGCTGGAATCGAACCAACCGCGTTACGGACCTCGGGCCGGGTTGAGTCTTGCGGCGCGGGCAACTCCATCCCCTCCTTCTAGCGCACCTCGTCCACTTCAGCACTCAGCAGGACGACCGCGAACAACACCGGACCGCCAGCAACGTCATCCGAGCGCGTTGCCGATCTCGTCGCTCATCGTGTCGTCTCCCCCGTCGATGCAGTTGGCGTGGACCCGGAGCAGGACGGCGACGCCGTGGCCCAGGCGCCGGGGCGACCTCGGTCGGCGGGACGCCTGCATTCAGCTAAAGCGAGGCCGCCGCGTGCTGCAAGGTCGTAGGGCCCCGCCCACAAGGGGCGAGGCCGCCTGCGATTCGGTGAGCCCTTTCTCGCGGGCGGGCTTCCACCACCGGTCGTGCCCCGACTCGGAGAGCGGCCCACCGTGCGGGCCCCGAAAGAAACCGACCGTCCGGAGCTACGCCGTGGTTCTCGACGTGCGCGCACAGCAGTCTTCGCAGCCCCAGAGGAGCCCTCAGCGGCAAGAACGACCTGCCCACAACCAGTCGTCATCGGTTGGACCGAGCCGGACTCGGCCAGACAAACTACAGCGGCCCCTGATCAGCATCTCTGCTGGTGAGGGGCCGTTGCTGCACCTGGTGGCGGGTAGAGGATTCGAACCTCTGAAGCTTTCGCGACGGATTTACAGGGCGTCCGTGATCTTGCCTTGATCAGCGGCGTTGACCTGCTGTTTCTCTGCATTGGCCGCAGCGCTCGCATACGAGCGCCCACCATCCGCCCACGCCCCGACACTGCCAGCCTGCCGTCAGGATTGACCGTTCCGAAGGAGGTGCTCGCACGGTCGTTCGGCACCAAGGTGCCAGACGCTCCCCGCCACAGCGACGGGATAGGTGGCCTCTCTCGCCTGCCGGTCGGCGGTCTCGACCGACAGGCGCATCGACAAAGGCTCACTCCCGAACGCAGTCGCACATTCGAGGCTCAGCTTGACTTCGACCCAGCCAGTACCGCCGGGACGTAGCAACACGGATTTTCCGGTACCACGTACCAGAACGCCCGGTCGTTCCCCGGCAACCGCAACAACCGTGATCGGCGCAGGGCCAGTGTTGATCACCGCCAGCTGCCCATCCATCTGGAAAACACCTTTAACGTCCCCGCCGCCGCTTCCTGCCGAAACAGGGATTGCGACGAGTGATACCGCAGTGACCCGATCCCGCTCTTCCTGCGAGTCTCGCAGCTCGTTGACACCGACACCACCAAGCACAGCACCGATCAGGAAGACAGCGACCAGCCGAACGACCATCTTTGACCTGCGCATAAGGCGGTCAGGGCTGGCCACCGCCGGCTGGCGACTATCTTCGTCCAGATCGATCACTCCACGCTCCGCCAACATCGCGTTAGCCTATGGCTCACCTTTCCCCCGGTCTGCACCCTCCTCAGTTCCGCCATCACCCGAAAGCCTCGCCGATCTTGTCGTTCATGGTGTCGTCTCCGCCGTCGATGCAGTTGGCGTAGACGCGGAGCAGGACGGCGACGCCGTGGCCCAGGCGCCGGGCGACCTCGGTCGGCGGTACGCCGGCATTCAGCCAGAGCGAGGCCGCCGCGTGCCGCAGGTCGTAGGGCCGGCGGACGAGCGGCGAGGCGACCTGCGATTCGGTCAGGGCCTTCTCGCGGGCGAGCTTCCACCACCGGTCGTAGACCGACTCGGACAGCGGCCCACCGTGCAGACCCCGGAAGAACCGACCGTCGGGACCGACCCCGTGATTCTCGACGTGTGCGCACAGCAGCTCGACGAGCCGGGGCGGAATCGGGACCGTACGAGTCTCGGCCCTCCCCCGGTGCTTGAGTCCGCGCCGCTCGTGGGAGCCGCCGTCATCCGTCCAGTGCGACCCGGCGCGCGGCGAGGTGCCGGCGAGCACCAGGCGGCCCCAGCGATGTTCGATCTTCTCGTGGTCGCAGGACCGGAAAGGCTTGACCGCCGCCAGGTCGTCGAATTCGGCCCCGCAGTCGGCGCACCGGCCGGCAAGGTCGCAGTCCTCCCGCCGTAGGTCTGCGGCTTCTGAGGGACGCATCCCCGCGTAGTAGAGGCAGCCGAAGAACGCCGTGACCTTGTCGGCCCGTTTGCCGAGAGATTTCACCGCCTCCAGCAGGGTGGCGACCTGGGCTGGGTTCGCCACCACCCGCCGGTCTATGGACTGTGCGACCTCGGGTGCGGTCCACTGGACCCGGTCGACCGGGTTGGAGGCGATCAGTTCCAGCTCGACGGCGTACCCGAGCACGTTGTAGAAGGTGGCCCGCTTCCGCTGGACGGTGGAGGCAGCCGCGGGCTTGCCGTCGAGGCGTACGCAGAGGCTGTCGAGGACGCGGCGGACCATCGCGGGCGAGTCCAGCTCGACGACCGGGAGCGACGCGGTTTCCAACCAAGCCAGCGCCGCCGCGTGGTCGGCCGGGAACTCCTCGGACCACCGGCGCGGGTTGAGGCCGTAGAGGTACAGCGCCTCACGGAGCAGGGCATCAGTCGGTCGGCCCCGCTTTGTCGGCCGGCTCAGGGTGACCGTGATCGACGTCAGCGCTTCGACGATCGAGCGCCGGGTCTTGGCCGCCGCCCGGGGCCACTTCATCTCGACGTACGCGCGGCTGTGCGCGTACCAGGTGGTGGGGTTCTTGGTTCTGGCCTCGGAGGCCGGGCGGCCGGTGGCCGGGTCGAAGGGCTCCCCCGCGTTGGCCGCCTGGACCAGCTCGGCGCGGAACGAGTGCGCCAGGGCTTTGGTACGGAACATGTCCTCGAAGCGTTGGCCGCTCACCGCCCAGCGGACCCGCCACGGCCGAGCTTTCCGGTCGGCGCGCTTAGCGATCTCCCAGATCTGGACCTCGTAGCTCTTCATGCCGCGTCCTGCTCCAGGTCCCCGAGCCACCGACCGAGCGCCGACCGGCGGACCCGGAGTTGTCCGTTCGGGAGCTTGATCACCCGTGGTCCCTTGCCGGTCTGCCGCCAGTAGAACCAGGTCGAGCGCGGTACGCGCAGCTCGGCGAGCACTTCCGGCACGGTCAACAACTCCTCGTTCACTGCGTTTCCTCCCCGTCGTGCTGCGCGCTGTGCTGAGTTGCCGAGAGATCTGGTGACTCCTGCGCGGCCCGGTCCTTGGCGGCGAGTAGTTCGGATCGCCAGCGGGCGCGTTCGCTGATCGAGCGCATGAGTCGGTGGGTCATCGGGCCGACGTCGGGGTCGTCGGGTCGGGCGAGTTCCCAGGCGTGCCGGACGCGTTCGGCGGTGTCGCCCTGGTCGTCGACGAGCGGTGTGCCGTCGGTGGTGACGCCGAGCAGTGCCCGGACCCAGGCCCGCGCGTCGTGTTTGTGGTCGGCGAGGGTCTTGCCGGACCAGTCGCGGGAGATGAGGATGCGCCGGCCGCCGATGCCGAGGGTGTCGCGCTGGTGGACCTTGCCCTTGCAGCGGCCGGGCTTGAGCTTGGCGTGTGCCCTCTTGGGCTGGACGCCGTAGAGCAGCCAGTTGGCGCACCGGTCGGCGCAGGGGGTGAGCTGGAGTTGCTGCCAGAGCCGGTCGAGGTGCTTGCGTTGCCGGTCGGTGGTTGCCTTGTGGCAGTCGCCGGTGTGTTTGGTGATGTATTTCGTGACATACCGGATGGTCCGTTCGGCGTCCTCGGTGCCGGGCATGACGCCGCGGGCGTCGACCTGGGCGCCGAAGCGGACGACGTGCACTGGCTCGGCGTCCGGGTTGTCGTCGATGGTGTCGAGGGCTTCCGTCCAGGTGGTCAGCGGCTCGCGGGTGTCGGGGTCGACCCATGCCGCTGCCTGCTCGTCCAAGATCGGGAGCCGGTCGAGGGTGTAGCGCTGGACGTCGACCGAGGGCCACCACACTTGGTGGTAGGTGGCAGCCGCCACGGTGCGGAGCACGTCGCGAGGGATGGTGCCCCGGATGGCGAAGTGGGCGTGTGGGGCGAGTCGGCGTTGCGGCTCGACGCAGCCGGCGTACTGGACGTTCCAGCCCTCGCAGCGTCGGAGGTTCTGCCAGAACCGGTCGAGTAGTCGGGGGAAGTGCACGGCGTCCCAGGCGGCGCGGCGGTAGTCATACCTGGCCGGGTTGACGGGGGTGCCGTCGGGGCGGACCGGGCCGTATGAGTCGAGGGTGAGCGTGAGCCACATCGACGGTTGGTAGGTGGAGCCGTCCGGGGCGGTGTAGGTCTTGCCGACAGTGCGCCGTTCGACTTTGCGCCGAGGCAGTTCGGGGGCATCCTGGCGCCGCTTGGTGGAGCGCTTGCGACGCTGGCCGGGCTCGTCGTCCTCGTCGTCATCGTCGCTGGCGTGCGGTGGCCCGACGCGCCCGCGCAGGCCCTCAGCGGCGATGGCCTCCTCTACCTCGCGGATCGCCTCGTCGATGTCGGAGACCTGGTCCCACTGGGCGGCGCGTACAGCCTCGTCGCGGGAGAACTCCAGGTGTGCGCGGAAGAGGATCAGGGACCTCTGTGCCTCGGTTGCGGGTTCCGGGCCGGGTAGTGGCTCGTCGTCGCGGTGCCAGCCCTCGCGGATCTGGGCCTGCCGCAGGCGGCGGTTCTTCTTGGCGCACGGCGGGCACTTGTCCTCGCGGGTCGCGCCGCAGGGCAGGTCGATGACCTCGGTCAGGCCGCTGTCGAGATCGGTGCGGCGCATGGCGAGCGGGCGGACGCAGACGCCGTACTCGATGGCGATGTCCTTGAGCACGTCGATCGAGCGGGGTAGCGCCATGCGGGCCGCCCGCGACCCCGGCCGAGGAGCAACCGGGGTCGGGGCGGGTTCGAGGCCGGGCAGGGTCGGAGCCGTCATCGGATGATCCCGACGACCTGGGGCCGGTTGTGGACGACGCCGACCGGAGGCAGCACCGCGGCTGATGCCGGCGGCATCACCGGAGCCGGCGGCGCGGGTTCGACAGGCTGCGGCTCGTCGAACCAGTCGGCCTGCGGCTGATCGGGCTCGGACGCCGGCACGGCGGTGGGTACGCTGGACAGGACGACCTTCACCAGGGCGAGGAAGGCCAGCGACGGCACCGCCGCGACGATCCAGCCCCAGACGGAGGGTTCGGCTTCGGCGACCTGAGCGGCGAGAGAGAGCAGCGCGAACGCGACCAGGAGCACGCCGACCAGGCCGACGGGTCGCCCGGTGCGGCGGCGGGCGCGGATCTCCAGGCCGAGGTAGATGGCCATCAGCTCGACCGCTACGGCGTTGGCCCAGCCGATCCAGTCGGGTTGGCCGTGGGCAACGGTCAGATCGTGGACGTGGGTGAAGGCGGCGGCACCGGCCATGGTGCCGACGACGAGCAGGATCAGCACCCGGACGCCAGACTCGGCGCGTTCGCGGATCATCGGCCGCTGCCGTTGTCGCGGATGGTCAGGGTGATTCTGATCTGCTGGCCGTTGAGGTCGCGGCGGCGGTTGACCATGTGCGCCAAACCGTGGAGGGCACCGGCGAGCCGGTCCGGGGAGCCGTTGAGTTCGATGTGCAGCGGCTTGAGGCGGTGGGTGCCGAGGAAGAAGCTCTTGAGGGACATCGGTTACCTCCGGGCCGGGGCGACGCGGGTACGGATGTGGTCGGGTGGCTCGCCGAGGGAGGCCACCGCTTCGGAGAGGCAGCGCCACAGCGCCCACGCCTCGTCGGGGGTCAGGTACATGCGGCGCCGGCCGCCACCGACGGCGAGATAGACCGGGTACGCATCGGGCCGGGCGGGATCGACGCGCACGGACACGGCCGTGCTGGTGGCGCCGTCGGTGCCGGGTGCGCGCAGCCGGTAGAAGGTTCGGCCGTCGGCCGGGGTAGTCACCGCGGCTCACCCCCGTCGGTGTCCCGGTCGAGGATGTTCAGCAGCGAGTCGGGCAGCAGTGGTCCGCGACGCTGCCGGGGCAGGGGTGGCCGGGTCGGTTCGGTGGCGGTTTCGCGGCCGACCTGGGCGAGGATGTCCGCCGCGTCGGCCGGCGCCGGGTACTCGGCGGCCAGCTCCCGGATGTGGTCGTCGGAGATGTAGGAGAAGCGGACCCGCGCGGGTTCGGGGGTGCCGTCGAGGGTCACGTAGCCGACGCCCTTGGCCCAGCGGGGCATCTGGTCGGCGAGGGCACCCCGGTTGCGGGCACCGTCGCCCAACACGAGGTCGACCTGAGCGGCCTCGGTCAGGCCGAGTGCGATCCGGGTCGGGAACAGGTCCCGGAACGGCAGGACCTCCTTGCGGGGGTCCTGCAACGCAGCCACCACCAGAACGCCGACGCCGGCACCCTGCGACAGCAGCAACCCGAGCGACCCGGCGATGCGCTTGCGCAGGTCGACGTCCTGGAGGTACGCGGTCAGTGCCGCCATCTCGTCGATGACGACCACGACCAGGGGGTCATCCAGGGTCGGGGTGTGCACCCGCACAGCGCCGGCAAGCCGCGTCTGTCGCTCGCGCATCACCGTCACGGCCTCGTCGAGCAGGTCGGCCATGGCCTCGAACGACTTACAGGCGAACCGGGCGAACAGCGGCCGGCCCATGGCGAACTCCATGCCGCCCTTGGGGTCGATAACCCAGAGCCGGACCAGCCCGGAGGAGATCCCGCCGGCCAGGACGCGGACCAGCGACCACAGCACCGAGCCTTTACCGGAGCGGGTGGCGCCGCCGATGAGAACGTGGGTGGCGAGCAGGTGCAGGCACCAGTGCCGCAGGTCTTCCCGTCGCGCGAGCGGGAGCGCGGTGAAGTCGGGTACCGATGGGACGTCGAACGGGTCGACCAGGGTGCGTAGCGCGTCCGTGCGGACCACCACCAGGTAGACCACCGACGGCCGGTCCCGGAACCGCAGCCGGTCCACCGCGCCCAGGACGAGCGCCCAGTAGCCCGACCGGATCGGCGGGTCATCGGGGCGCTCGGAGTAGACGCGGGCGTGCCGCCGGCCGAAGGCGTACGCCAGGTTCGCCGTTGCCTTTTGGAACTCCTCCGGTGTCTGGCCGCGAACCATGCGGATGGTCAGCACATCGAGCGCCTGATCCGAGCGGACCCGCAGCAGCTCCGGCAGGACCGTGCGATGGTCGTACACCTTGGCCAGGCCGCAGAGGGTCATCGCCTCGCGCCAGGCCCGCCGGTAGACGAAGAGCTGCCGGAATCGACCAAGGATCGGACCGGCGCACCAGGTCCACCAGGACGACTCGTGCCGCCACCGCCACAGCGCCGACACGGCAGCGGCCAGGACCACGGGCACGATCACGCCGGACCGGCCGAACTCGCGGTAAAGACTCACCCCGGCCACGACCAGGCCGACGGCAACCGGGTGACGAAGGCACCACCACAGGCCCCGCCACAGCCACCGCAGCACCAGGCCGACCGCGATCAGCCAGACCGGCAGCTCCAGCCTGCGCGGGCGGATCACCATCAGGTCCCCGGCGGTGGTCATCACGACCTCGCCACGCGGGCGGCGCATCATCGCCCACCCGCCATGACGAGCCGCCGCGGGACGGCAGGCATACGCTTGGACATGTCACTACCTCTCTCGACAGAGCAGGGGAAAGAGACAGAGGGCGGGGCTGCCGTCCGCCAAGACCTGACAGCCCCGCCCCCACCAGATGCGGCTACTGCGCCGCCTTCGTCGCCACGCCCCCCGGGGCACGCATCCCGGTCGCCCGCAGCGAATACGCCATCCGACCGTTGTTGCCCACGTACGGCGTCACGGTCATGCCGTCGAACTCCACCGCCTCGAACAGGCCACCCGTCGGCGGCACCGGCTGGTAGTCCGCCGAGATCTTCACTGTCGTCTCCCGCGACCGCTTCCCCAGCTCTGGATCCAGGTCCATCACCCGGACCTGCCACACCCGCTGGCCGGTCAGCTTGTCCTTCGCCGGGCTACGCCGGCCGGTCTTCTCGTCGTAGTCCTCGACCTCGCCCAGAGACTCGGGCACCAACGCGCACCCCGCCGGGAACACGTCCTCACACCGCACCGCGAACCTCGTACCGCCTCGCAGAGCCATCGCTCAACCTCCAACTTGTTAACTTGTCTGCCAAGTTGCGTCCAAGGTAGACGGCGCTTGGCAGACAAGTCAACAAGTTCTCTATGCGCTTCGCGTGAGCAGCATCAGCGAAATGCCAGCACCCACTCTCTTGCCAGCCATCCAGACATACCGACACGGACGAGTGACATCTATTTGACAAAAGGTCACCCGACCTGCGTCTCAAGCACCGGAAGAGCCTGGACATACCGGACCCTTCAATACATAAAGGCTCCTCAGGTTGCCATGCATAACGGCAGTCTTTCGGTAAAATACTGCGCAAATCTTTGCTGAATACGAAGAAATGCAGGACCTGCACCGCCAATCCTTCTGGGTTGGCCGCTAGCTTGGGAGAAAAATGGAAACGTGGGCAATCGTGGCGATTGTGTTCGCCATTGCGGTAGTGGCAGCGCTCGCAGGGGGATGGCTTCGGAGGCTTCGGATGCGCTCGCCGGAACACGAGTTGAACGTCGAAGCGCCTCCCAGCGGTCGCCTAAAAATTAGCCGATCCCTCTTTCGCCGCAGCAAGGTGAAGAATAGAGGTGCCACGGTCACAATGGACGAAACTAAGTCCTACGATTCGAAGTTCGATGTCCGTTGAAGCCAGGAGATCTCTACAATTTTGACTCACTGCTCGCCGAATTCGACCTACACCACTGGAGCCAGAGCCCGTACGTCTCGATCGTAGGCGCTCCAAAGTCAGGCAAGACACGACTATTGGAGCAATTTATAGAAACCCTCCTTGGAGCAGGCCAGGTTCTACATTTCGACGGGAGACGTGAACGGTCGGAAGAAGAGGTACTACTCCGCGCAGTTGCGTGCGCTTCTCCAGGCGAACTGCTTCATACGCGAGATGCCCTGGTGAGAACGGCAGGCCAAGTATCTTTTACGAATGCGACCCTTAACGGATCCCGGGTTCAAGTAAGGTTCAGCCCCTTCTTCTCGTTCTTCGGGCGGCGCTCGGAACCACCTGCAGCCCCGCGGAGCAAGCTACCAGTTCTTCTAGAAGATATAAGCGAAGTAGGACGGCCAGCATGGGTGGTAATTGACCATATCGATGAGGCGGCCGAACCCCTTAACGTCATGGCAGATCATCTCAAAGAACGCATAATGCGGACCGAAGGGCTCTACTTCATCGGAGTAAGATCGGATCACTCCGAACGGGAAACACCGAGCCTCCTCCTAAGGCAGGGGCCACTCAGACCGACTGTGTTTGAAATGAACGCATTGGAGATCCACAAGCTGCATGATTGGGCGGAAAAGCTGGGCTTGCGAATCGAGCTAAGTGATGCGGAGTTTCTCCACGCCCAAACAGACGGGCTAGCTGGCGCCGCTTGGACACAAATGGCACGCCTGATCGTCAAGGGCTGGAGTCGGAAACCCGTTAATAAGAGGCGGCTGAGAGCATGACTAAAGCGCGAAGCGCGTTCGACGGTGAGGACTTCCCGGCAGAGGATCTGCTAATCATGCTGGGCTCCCCAATCTCCAGGTTGCTGATACTTGAGAAGTTCTCACCGGGCGAAGCTCACGCCTATTCGGGTGGAAGGTTCACGTCAGAAGCGTTCGGCCCACTGACGGATATCGCTTTCACACGCGATCCAGTATCTGGAGATTTCTACACACGCCCCGAACTGGAACCAGTCCTACTATCCACTTTATCCGATGTTTACCCATCGGCAGCACCCGAGCTAGGTGAACTTTTAATCACTCGGCAAATCGGATATGAAGTCCTGGATAGCAATGATCTTTTGAGCTGGATGCTGCGTAACCGCGGGCACCCGATTGCGCGTTCTTCCGTAGCTGCCGCCGCCGCTTTTACTCCCCGAGAAGTAGAAGGCATCTTTCATAGTTTACGCCATTTGAATCCCGGTGCCTACCAGGTAAACATGGCTCTTTCGTCATATGCCACGGCAGCCAAGCGTTGGTTCGACATCCTGAAGCCGGCGGCTGCTAGCAACAAGGACAGCTATGGCGCCTTGATTGCCTTAATGACGTATGGGTACCCTCAAGTGAAGCGCAGAACACCCTCTGCACCGGCACCCGGATTATCGACGTCCGACGGCTTCGTGCCTTTGGCTGTTCAACAGGGGCCGAAACGCTCAGGATCACGCAACGCCACCACGCTTGTCTCACAACCAGAGACGACGGGTTACTTTTTTGGCCAGCGTAACCTACTAGCACGCCCCGCTTTGACGAACGGGCAGCGGGAGACCTCGGAGGGCTACCAGAGCCCCTTCTTCGGGCTTCCAGGGGTAACCCTCAGCGAAAGCACGGTGCAGCTCCTCAAGCTGGTTATCTCTGATCGAGGACCAAGCCAAGTTAACGAAACTTTAGAGCTTGACGTTGACTCACAATTAGTGCGCCGTGAGGCCGCAATAGCTATCTCAGATACAGCGATGCATGAAGGTGTTCTCTTCGTATACCTGGGTTCACTACCTAGCTCCATAGCAGACGCTCTGCCAATATCCGTTTCCTCGCTTGCTGGAGACCGCCTAATTCCGGGTGGCGGTCCAGTCATTAGCAGGTACAGAGCGGAAATGACCGCAGCATTGGCGAAAGTCGCCAGGTATGCAGTGGATGCTGGCGGGATCCTTTCCGCCAGCGACTGGTCTCGCATCGATCGCTCCGTTCGGGAGCCTTGGCGATTCGTCAGCACCAGCCGTGAATACGTTGACGTCTCGATGGTAGAGGTTGCATGGACAGAGCCACTGCGTCCGCACACCGCCAGCCGCGAGCTTTGGCCATTCAATGGCGCTTCCAAGGGAAGCGTTCCAGTAGAAGGGTTCCGTAACGGCAGTGACGATAGCTACTCCGTCAGAATTTCACTTTCAGACATGCGGTCACTGAAAGCCCTGGAACTCGATTCAATCCCTCGGCCACCGAGATTTCCTGCGCTGACTCGGCCATCAAGGATTCTCGCTCACGTTCAATGGACAACTGCGGCATACCTCAGTCTGCTGACTCTTGTTGCTGTCTGCGCCGCCGCGCTTATAACCCTGTCCTTGGCGATGACGAACGGTGGAGTTTCGGATTTTGACTATTCTACTCTTTCACTGGTCGTCTCTCTCGCCTCAGTAACAACGTCCCCCTTTATCGCATATCTAGCCACTGTAGGCCACCGAAAAGAAGCAGGACTCCTAAGATATCGCTCAGTATTAGTCCGCGCAGCCGCAGTAGTGGGAATTACTCTGCTCTTCTCCGCCGCGTCTCTACTTTCCGGCTCACACTCAGAAATCGGGTACGCCGTCACAGGGGGCAACATAATAGTGGCGGGTTATCTGCTTTTCTCTGCAATAATTTCCTTGATTCTCCGACTATCATCGAGGACGACCAACACAAGAATATTGGGGTCGCACGAAGAGCAACATTAGCAGCAGCGTCAACATCCTCGCCTAGATTAGCTCTTGCGATGATTGACCTCGGCCAAGATGGGTAATTTTTGCCGCATGGCACGAGAAATCAATTCACTTGACGTACAGCATGCTCGCCCGCCCGGAGTCGATGATGTAACTGTTGAAGCCCTAGGCGAATTGAGTAAGGCGCTGGAGACGATCCACCGCGTACGCGGCCACCTGTACTCGGCGCACCAGCTCGTCGGCGGCGCCGATCTCACCCTCGATCGGGTGGTGATGCTGCTCCGCGAGGCCGGGCACGACGAGACGGCCGACCGGGTCGAGCACGAATTGTTGGGGCGCAACCTGCTACCCGGCCGTTGGACCTTCCAGATCATGGAGGAGTTCGATGACGGCTACTACGCCGCGTTCCAGGAGATCGAGCGGGACGCGCGGGAGAAGCTAGCAGGCGGCCGGCGGCACATCTTCGAAGCGGAGATGAAGGAGCGACGGCGTACCCACGGGATGCCGGGGCACGAAGCTACGCCGTAGCGCTGCCGCCGAAGCCGTTCGGGATCATCGAGGCCAAGGCGCTGGCCCGCGCCTCGATGATCCTCATCCGTGCCTGGTACTCGGCCGGTTCCCGGTGCGCGGACTGGCTGGTGACCTGTCCGGGCCACTTGCGGTAGAGCAGGCCGTACTCCCGGGTGAAGTAGCCCGCGGTGACCGCGTTGGCTGCAAGCAGGAGGCCGGTGTCCTCGGAGGCGGGCAGCGCCATCCAGCCGCCCAAGGCGAAGACAAGATCCCGCCGCAGGCACAGGGTCGCCGGGTGCACCGATGCCCGGTAGTCGTTGGCCTTCCAGAACGACAGGACCGAACCGCGGTCGATGAGCCCGCCGGCCGGATCCTTGTCCCATCCGGCTGTCGATCCGTCGGGCAGCAGGTCGAGTACCCGCGAGGTGGTCCAGCCGATCTGCGGGTGCGCCTCGAATGCGGCGATGTCCCGGGCGAGCGCGCCGGGGGTCAACTGGTCGTCGGCGTCCAGCACCTTGATGAGTTGCCCAGAGACCCGGGAAAGCGCGAGGGTACGGGCAACACCAGGCCCACCAGGGCGGCCGGTGCCCAGACTGATCCGGGGATCGCCGGGCAGCGCGTCGACCAGGGCGCCGGTCTGCCCGTCCTCCTGGACGAGCCATTCCCAGTCCCAGCCGTCAGGCATCTCCTGCTTGGCCAACGACCCGTAGGCGCCAGGCAGGTGCTCGATGCTGGGCGCGTGGACCGGGGTGATGACCGAGACGACCTGAATCAAATTTTCCACCGCTGGAGTTTGTGGGAGTAGACAAGCTCGGTGCGGTCGCCCGGCATCACCACATCGGCGACCTCGACGACTCGACCAGTGGTGTCGGTCGAGGTCTTCCGCACGGTGAGCACGGAGACACCCGGGTCGATGTCCAACAGCTCGGCCTCATCGGGCGACGGCGGTCGTGCCCGGATCTCGTCGTCGATCCGGTCCAACTCGATGCCCAGCGTGTAGAGCTGATGCTGCGTCCCGCCCGGCCACGGTTCCTTGCCCGCGTCGAGCAGGTCCGGGTTCGCGGCCACCAGGTCGTGCGGCAGGTAGGAGTACGACACGGTCAGCGGCGCGTTCTCATGCCGTGACGACGTCCAGTAGACCCGGCGAAGCAGCGGCGTACCCGGCTCGACCTGGAAGGCCGCCGCCATCTCCGCGTCAGCCTCAACCCGGGAGTATTCGGCGTGGAACTTCAGGTCGTCCACGGTCAGGCCGGTGTCGTGTTCGGTGGCACCAGTCTTGAACCGCTCGTCCTCGTCGAGCAGGACGCGATCCTTTTCCCACTGGTACCGCTCGGTGTTACGACGCCGTACCCGCTGGCGGGGCGCCCGCACGTAGGTGCCGCGCCCCTGCTCCGCGCGGACCAGGCCCCATTCCCGGAGCTGCCGGATGGCGTTGCGGACGCTCGTGCGCGACAGGCCCGAGGTGTCGGCCAACTCGGTTTCGCTGGGCATCAGGGTTCCGGGGGCGAGTTCGCCGCTCACGATTTTCGCCCGCAACTCTTCCGCGAGTTGCAGGTAGCGAGGGCGCCAGTCCCGGCCTTGCACACCGGTCACCGTACCCCCTAGACGTTCCAACGTCTGCCAGGTGGTCCCGCCGGCCGGCCGCTCAGGAACCGGCGGTACGGCTACCGCCGCTCGCGGTGGCCGCGCAGGGCGCAGGCCAGGAGTACGAGGAACGGCTGAGCCCCGACGGGCATTGGCGTTCACCGCGCCCCTCCGGCCCGCTCGCCGCCATCTGCCGGTGTCAGCATCTCCAACTGGGCGTAGACCAGCTCGTCAATGAGCCGGTCCACCTGCGCGGACGACAGAAGCACGGTCTGCGTCGCGCCGTAACGGGTCGCGTCGAGCTTCACGGCCAGGTCCCGGCGGGCGAACCGGTCAACGACCAGTTGGACGGCGACCCAGCCGGTCCGCTCCCGGCCAATCGTGCTGAGCAGCCCGCGGTGCATCGGGTCGTTCGGTCCACAGCCTCGACACCACACCGGGCACACGACTGGCGCAATCGACGATGGCGGCGGCCTCTCTGGGATGGCAGCGCCCTCACTCATCGCCGGCACCCTGCTGCCTGGTGGCCTGGGCCAGCGATCCGCGAAGTTGCTCAATCAGTTGGGCTGCCTGCGGCAAGGACAACTCCGCCCAGGCGTTCCCGGCCCGGCACGTCACATGAACACCGACCATGGGACCGCCCAGAGCCTCACTGCTGATGAGGTAAGTGACGACAAGGCCGCCCGCCCGACTGTCGCCGGCCCGCTGCATGGGGCCGCGATGACGGCGGGCCATATGCGTCATCACCGGCGGCACCAGGTAGCCGCAGCGATCCGGGGCGCACCAGTCCGGGTGACTCGTGACGGCGGCCGGCTTGTTCGTACGACTCATCGCGGCCACCGCCCGCCGTTGCCTCGGAAGAGCTGGGCTCGCGTCACCAGGGGTGCGTACCGAAGCGCAGGCAGGTCGCGGGTGACACCCGTCGACCACCGCGGCGAGGAGGTAGTAGATCCCGCGCGTGGACTCGACTGAACGTTGCTGGTGATACCCCGGGCAGGTGGGCGCCTCCGAGACCACCAGGACGAGAACCAACGGTGTCGACGATGAGAGCCGGACATCGCACCTCCACAGGTAGACGGGGACCGGTGGCCAGCCACGGGGGAATGCAGCCGGCCACCGGCCCGGATGAAGGCGCGGCGCACCGTCCGACGCCGGACGGGTCGGGTATCGCCGAGCCAACTTGTACGCGCGACTACCGCAACCGGTCCGACAGGACGCCGCGCATCAGGTGCGACCAAGGCCAGCGACATCACCGCGGACACTCGCCGTCACCTCAGCCGCACATCAGGAAACGTATCTACAAGTGGATGAGTTGTCTAGACGTCGAAACAGGTCACTTGGTTGGCACTTGGTAAGACAAGTGCCAGGTACGGTGAGCAGGTGCCCACCCCGCACTTCGGACAGCCCCGCTATCGCGCCATTGCGGATGAACTAAGGGAACGCATCGAGAGCGGTGCCATCCCGCCCGGCGCCCTCTTGCCGACCGAGAGCGCCCTCACCGCCGAATTCCGGGCAGCCCGCGGCACAGTCCGCCAGGCTATAGCTGCCTTGAGGGCCGATGGCTACGTCACCACCGAACACGGTCGCGCCACCTATGCAAGTCTCCGCCCGTCGGCGGACAGAGAAACCACAGCCCATCTACTCACGACCGCACAGCGAGAAGTCGCCGCAGACCCGGAGCTTGCAGCCCTCTTCGCCGTAGAGGTGGGCACACCCCTGGTCGAACAACAAAACATCGATCAATCATGTGGAACCGTCAAAGCAGTCGTCAGAACTTACAGATTGCTCCGGCCAAGCCAGTAGCCTCTGTTCGCAGCATCGATACATCCTTAAGGCGGCCCACAACGGGCCGCACGCACCGCCGCCTGGGCGCGCGCCGGCCGCTGCCGCTGACGCTCTGCGGCCGTCACGCAGGACGCCCGGCGGCTGGCGCGGAGAGCCGTAGAGCCCGGTGGGCCGCCGCAGAACGACAGAAGCGTTGACCGGTGGATGGTGGGCCAGCAGCCGTCCTGGCCGCGCGGCCAGGACCACGCGGCGTAGGGGAGCGCACGCCGGCCGCGTTTGGCGAGCTGGCGGCGGCCGCGGGGTGGCAGTTTGATGCGCCTCCGGCGGGGGCCGCTCCGGCTCCAGGATGGCTAGGGCTCCGACGGCGGGTCACGGTCGGCGGGTGGTTGCGGGAGGCCATCCCGCCTGCCCCCGACCCGGACGAGCCGAGCAGACCACCTCCCGACCCGCCAGCGTCCGAACCTGCGTCAAGGTCCACTTGACGTGGCGGGCCGGGCGGCGGCCCGCTCCCCAGGAGGGCGGGTCGATGGCATACCGGATGGCGACGGGCGCACCAACTTACTCGGCGGCTGGCTTGACGAGAGGCTCCACCGCGTTCCGGCCAGGGTGATGAATGGTCGACACCGTAGGCTGGTCGTAATCGAAAACAATTTCGGAGAAACCCCGGCGATACTCGTCCGGCAACTCATTGTCGGCAACAATGAATTGCACTTTGCCCTGGTTCGCATCCGATTGAGTGACAATCCGTCGGTAAAGTGCGGCGGCTAGACTCTCTGCGGTGTTGAGCGCGAGGCGAGGGCTATCGATCATCACGAAGGCAGGGTAGGGCGTATCGCGCTGCCGCAGGGCTACCGATAGAAGTGACGTCCAGTACGCAACCTGAGTCGCCGTAACGATGCCCCCACCCTTGCTCACCGTGTCGAACCTCTGCCCGTTAAGAAGTGGCAAATAGTTCGTGCGATGGATGCCAGCGGACTTCACACCTGGGATCCCCAACTCGGTCACGGTCGTCGAGAACTCATCATTGAGGTCGTCGAGAATTTCGCTCCGTCGCGCAGTCATCTCGGCCTCGGCTCTTCCGATGGCCGCTTTGGTTCTATCCCTCTCCTCGCGTTTGCTATCTTCTACCGCCGTTAGATCATTGACTCGGTCCCATTGTCGCAGAACCAGCTCCAGGTGCTGCTGCTCTGCGCGGGCGGAGGCAAGACGGTCGGATGCGTCGGTGAATGCTTGAAGGCGAGGCGTGACCCTTTCAGATGTCCGGAGGTCCAAGTCCTCGGAAAGCTTGTGCACCAAGTCTTCCCGATCTTCCACAGCCTGAATCGTCATGCCGACCTGCTGATCAATGATGCTGAGCTGCTCGACCATCTCATCAAGCTGTGCAGCTAGCTGCCTGATTTCATACTGGTCCAGGTCTACATCACCAGTCACAGGGTCTGGCTGTAGACACAGTCTGCAACTTGAGGTAGGCACGTCCCGTTCCCGCAGGGACTGCATACAACGCGGACACGCAACAAATTCAATCTCAGCCAGTCGTGCGCCAGCATCTCGCATGCGCATCAACCGGTCGACATCAGTCTGGACGCGGCGACGCTCTAGCTGGTATTCCCGGTGCTGGCGCGTCAGGGCTACGACGTCCGATCGGGCATTCGCAAGGCTGCGCTCCGCTTCCGATAGCAGGTCGCGGAGGACTTGCGTCTCACGGTCAGTGATCGGATCTATCTCTTGAAGTAGAGCGTCACGCTCCGCTTGGGCGGCGACCTGTTCAGCTTGGGCCGATTCATATGCACGGATGGCCTCCTCCTGGCCAGTCATGTTACTAGCCCGGAGGAACTCAAGAACGGTCTTCGTCTCTCTTTCAGCGTTTGCAAGATCGCCTGACAAGGTGTTCAGTTTGGAACGCATTGCGAGGACATCGGCGTCTGTCAGGCCGAATAAAAGCTCGAAGACCGCCTTCCGCTTAGGGTCGAGATACTGATCCTTGCTGCTTGCAATGTCTCGGTTGATTTCTGATTGAGGAATGTATAGGAAAGAGAAGATGTCGGCGAAGCTGATGCGGGCGCCGGCCTTCGTACTCGTGCCACCCCGGGCCGCAGCCTTCATGTCGTCGGGCAAGCCAAGGGTTGACATTAAGAGCGAATTGAGGCTTGGCGGACCCCCTGTGACCCGATGATCGGCAAGGCGCTCCTGGAGGACGAGATCGATCACGCGAACAACGTCACGCTTCTCGCTATCAATGCCCCTTGTTAGTCGTAACCGAGAGTGCCCAATAGTCACGTCGAGGCTTACGTCCTGTACATATTCGGTCGCTACTGGCGCTATCAGCGCATTCCCACCAAACCCGAACTTGATCATCTCAAGCAGGGTTGTCTTTCCCACCCCTGTGGGTCCGGCGAGAACTGTCAGATCCGAGGTGAAATCGTAGTGAACCTCACCCTCGGTGGTGAAGAGCGTGACGGAATTGAGTCGGAATTTTGTAGTCATCTAATCACCTGTCGATGCGGGCGATCCATCAGATCTGCCAGACGCCCGTAAATGATTTCCTTCAAGGCGTTTCCCGTCAGCCCGGAGGACGCTTCTGCTACGGCGTGACATCTATCGGCGATCTCGGACCATTGGTCACTTGCCTGCATTTGGCGGGCCAGCTGCTTCCCGTTAGTCGTTGCCACGAGAGCCACGCTTCCCCTTCTGCCTCGTGCATAACGGAGCAACCCTCGGCCCACTAGAGCTCCTATTATGGAGTAATACCTGTCGTCCCATGGGCCATATTTGTAGCGAGTCATGGGAGACTCGACGTCTGTGGGGTCGGCCTGGTCTTCGAGAGATAAGTGCAATCGAGGGTCCGAAGGTCGGAGATTCGTCAAGACCTGTGGTGCTAGCGCAGGGTACCGGAGGAGGAAGTCTAGTTTGGCAAGCTTGGTGAGCCCGTCCAACTTTCGCGCGTGACCTGGTGCAGCACATACTGCGTCAACAAGCAGTAGTATGCGTGCCTGGTGGTAGGCGAGGTCCTCTCGCAGGAGCGCGAGTTCGAATTCCGCATCGACGCCCGCCATCATGCGGCACCTCGGCGAGCACGGAGACGGGCGATTTCTTCCTCTACATCAAAACTGTTGCTAAACCAGACCTGACAGCGGTTGGCAAGGTCAGCAGCCCCGCCGAGGAGAAGATCTTCGTCCATCTCGCCGGGCAAAGCCTCTACGGGCAGCTTGCTGAGCCGGTCCTGAAGCTCCTCCCAGAATTGGCTACCCCAGGCACCGCTGGAGGTCCGTGAACTACTGGTGGCGGCATCACTCACCTTGAGCAGGAGACGACGCAAGCGGCTTTGCTCTACCCGGGAAGCCGGCTCATCATTCGTTTTGGACCGCCAGTAATCCTGATAGTCGATCCGCAACTGCTCAGCTCGCTCAATACTATTGTCTGAGCATCCCCCCACCGACATTTTTACGGCTAGCCTCGTAGAGCGTGGGAGTCGCGCGAGCGGGCGGTATCCGTCGGGATAGGCGATTGCCGTCCGTATTGCTACGTCGATATCGGCGAGCGTTACGATCCGGTCGACTAAGCGACGTTCGGCCTCGGCGGCGGTAGGAGTCCGGCTATCTGCCCGAACTGAAATGACCTCCGGAAGTGCTCCAGTAGGTCTTGGCCCAGCCGAGCGCATCCGCGCCCTAAACAGCGACAGCACTGCCTCCCATATCGAATCCGCGGACGCTTGTATTCCGAGTCGGATTAATACGGGGTCGACATACATGTTAGGGGCGGCGTAGGCGATGTAGGTTCGCGCGGGTTGTGAGCACTGTAAGGTGAGGCCGGAAAGAAACCTCGCTACCTCTTCCCTGTCCTCGCCATTGGGCTCCGGAGCGGGAGGGCTTCCTTCTCGTTTCGACTTGCTTTGGCGTTTGATTACCTCGCGAGCGAAGCTCGTGACTATTTCTGCATATTCGCCTTCAGTGTCTAGCGGGGAGCTCGCGAGCCTTTGCGCCCTCATCGCATCGGCTGCCGCGAGAAGACCTTGGGCCGGTCCTGGTGCCAGACCGCCGGTTGTGACGAGTCGGCACGCCGGCTTACCATCCATCGACTTCCAGCGCTCGAACAGATGCCCGATTCCACCTTCATTGACGAGCGCGTTCATCGTGGTATAGGCACCGTAGGATGTCCCCGGATGTTTTGCTGATACCAGCTCCGCATCTTCCTCATCGAGGGCCGCCCAATCCTCATGATATTCACATAGGATTCGGCAATCTCGGGGTGCGAGTACGCCACTTTCGTTGAGGTTGTCTAGGTACAGTCGAAGACCGTCGGCGGACGCCATGGCCGCCTGCCAGTCAAATTGGTCGTAGGTGCGGGCTCCAGCGTCATCGGTAGGCTTGGTTGTCACGACAAGACCCGCTGCGGTCACGCCGGTTACCTCTGAGACCAAGGCGGCACCTGCTCTAGTCGTCCGGGGCTGGATGCTCTGCTCGCCGAGGAAGCGTCTCCTCAGCGATCACTTACTGTTGCCCACCCAATGCGACCACGTGACCGTCTGTCGTGTAGCCGACAGATCAGAGCTGGCTATGCCGAGCCTGGAGCCGGAGCCTTTGACGGCCGACACGGACTCGGTCGGCGGCGTACAGCTCTCGGGATTCGTCGGGACGAATGCCCACGATGACGGGAGACGCCGCGACGGTAGCGCACCCCGCAGGCGTCATCTCGCAGGAACTCCGTACGACGTCAGCGGCCCGCGGCGGCAGGTGACCGCGAAGCCACATGCCATCGCTGCCGACAGCAACGGTGGCATCAACCAGCGAGTGATAGCCGGCGGAGGCCGTGCCCGATGCGTGCCCGATCCGACGGGCGCATGGATGGAGGCCCTCCCGACTGTCCACCTAGTTCTGCCGTGCCGTTTGACTGGCTCCAGGATGTCGACCTGGACGCGGTGCCAATCAGCCATCCGGCGCACACGCAGGCCTTGATGGACCTCTTGGCACGCCCGGAGGAGACGGACGTGCCCCACGAGACCGAGGATGAGGTCGCGGTCGCAAGGGCGGATGTCAGCCGCGATATAGGTTGGTGACCGGCTTTTAAGCGAGACGTCGGCGGCAGCGACGCAGCGAGTAAGCAGCAGGATCTCTGATCGGGATCGGCGCCGAGCGTCGACCGACAGCAATCCGCACCCTGCTCCCCAACGGGAGCCGCTACCAGTCCGCAGCAGCCGATAACTTCGGTCCGCTTCCCCCTGACGGGAGTCATGCCCGGCTACGAAGGCGACCGCCGGCTCTGGGCCACAGAGCCGGGTCCAGCGGCCGGATACATGCTGGCGATCCCACCGACCGGCGCGCAGACTGGACGGATGCACAGTCAGGCACTCCAGGCGTCGACGCTTCCTCGCGTCGGCCCTACGCTGCGCCCTCTTGCGGCACCATGGCCGGCATTGGTTGTGGTTGCCGACACTAACGTCCTGGCTTCGCGTGCCTGCAATGCAGTCCGGAGAGGCCACGACGAGGAGCTCTTCAGCGGGCTGGCGGGAAACGGTCGGTCGAACATCTATGTCTCTGCGCACGTGCCTGAGGAACTTGTCGAGCACCTGCCGGCAATCGCCGCGTCAAATGACGTCCCGGCGTCGGAGGCATCAAGGGTCCTGTGGGGCGAAATCATGCCGGCGGTCCCTGTCGTCGACCTGGCGATTCGCGACTACCTCAGCCCGCGCGTGCGCCCGATGCTCTGTACCGACCGCGAGTTGCCGCGTCGGCTACGGGGGGACCCGGATGACATCGGGACTACTGCGCTCGCCGAGTTGCTCGCTCCGGCGGTGATCCTCAGCAGCGACAGTGTCTTCACGCGACTTGGGTTCGCCAACACTGACGCCGCGACCTGGGTCGGGTTGGCCTACGGCCTGTTACGGGCGGCCGGGTTCGAAGCACGGTTGGGTGACGCGGCCTTGCTCGCGGAGCTGACTGCTCGTACGGTCGCCGCAGCCGGCGGAGCCACCGTCCGCGCCATTCGTAGCTACCCAGTGCCTGCCATCGGACTGCTTGCTGGTGCTGTAGTACTGGCCGGTCGCTTCGGCTATCTCGATCCAGCTCGATGGCGTGAGGGCTGGCATCGTTTCCGCGAGGCGATGGAGCCCTTGCGGGATGGGCTGACGGTTGCCCTTGAGGAACACCAAGCAGCTCGCGGGGCACTTCGCGTCATTGAACCCGCAGGACGGCCAACGGTCGAACAGGCCGCCGCTCGGTATCTCGCCCGCCGACGTGCCGCGCTGACCCCGCGCGAGCTGCGCGACGAGCTGTCAATGTCCGGCTTCACAGCCTCTGGTGCTGAACTCAGGCGCGGCATGCTCAGCCACTCAGCCTTCAGTCGGCGGCCCGGCGACCGGTTCGAGTTGGGGCGGTGTTCGGTCTCGATGCTCGATTGCGTAGAGGGCTAGGCGATGGGCAACAGTGAGATCGAGCGCATTGCCATCGAGTACGTGATGGAGCTCGAACGCCGCAACGGTCGGGTACCGGAAGACGTACATCTCACGAGCGCTCCGTACGACGTCAGCAGCCCACCGCGGCAGATTGAAGTGAAGGCCTTCGGCGCGTCGGCTCGAAGCGCCTCAGTTCCGCTGGAGGACCGACAGGTTCAGGCGGCCCGTCAAGAGCCCGAGAACTTCTACCTCTACGTCGTGGACAACGTCGCGCGAGCTGGCGAGGGATTGATGCGCGTACGGATCATCCACGGTGACGTCCTGACCAGGATGCTCGACCGTACGAGGCCGCAGATCACCTACTGGCCGACGTTGCGTGCACAGGAGTACGACGACGCCGAGCAGCTCGGGCAAACGAATGCAGAGCCAGGCTGTGCCCATGATCCACGGGCACAGATCCGGCACAACTGACACCGGCAAGGGCTGTCAACCGCTGTAAGGCAACAGCAGAGCCAGCCCAGGCCAGACCAGGCAGCCGATCCGCCCGATTCGGGTTGATCAGGAGCAGGGCGGAGGGGTTCAGGGTTCAAGCCCCTGGGTTTCACCCTGCCATCGCGCGACCAACCGCGGGGCCCTACTGAGTTGTGCCGGCGAGCTGGCGGCGGATGGTGACGGCTTCTTCGGTTGCGGCCAGGGCTTCGTGGTGGCGGCCGACCTCAGTCAGATCCACCGACAGGTTGTTCAGGGACGTGGCGAGGTCGGGCAGGTAGAGGGCGGGGTTGGCGCCGGCGAGCTGGCGGCGGATGGTGACGGCTTCTTCGGTTGCGGCCAGGGCTTCGTGGTGGCGGCCGACCTCAGTCAGATCCACCGACAGGTTGTTCAGGGACGTGGCGAGGTCGGGCAGGTAGAGGGCGGGGTTGGCGCCGGCGAGCTGGCGGCGGATGGTGACGGCTTCTTCGGTTGCGGCCAGGGCATCGTCGTGCCGGTCTGCCTCACTCAACCGGTTTGACAGGTTGTTCAGGGACGTGGCGAGGTCGGGCAGGTAGACGACGGGGTTCGCGCCAGCGAGCTGGCGGCGGATGGTGACGGCTTCTTCGATGGCGGCCAAGGCTTCGTCGTGGCGACCAGCCTTACTCAAGCGAGGCGACAGGTTGTTCAGCGACGTGGCGAGGTCGCGCAGGTAGACGACGGAATTGGCGCCGGCGAGCTGGCGGTGGATGGTGACGGCTTCTTCGATCGCGGCCAGGGCATCGTCGTGACGGCCGAGCTCACTCAATTGGATTGACAGGTTGTTCAGCGACGCGGCGAGGCCGGGCAGGTACGCGGCGGGACTGGCGCCGGCGAGCTGGCGGCGGATGGTGAGGGCTTCTTCGATAGCGGCCAGTGCTTCGTCGCGGCGGCCAGCCTTACTCAAGCGAGGCGACAGGTTGTTCAGCGACATCGCGAGGTCCGGCAGGTAGGCGGCGGGGTTGGCCTCGGCGAGCTGGCGGCGGATCGTGAGGGCTTCTTCGATCGCGGCCAGGGCATCGTCGTGACGGCCGACCTCCCTCAAGCGGTTTGACAGGTTGTTCAGCGACGTGGCGAAGCCGGGCGAGTAGGCGGCGGGGTTGGTGCCGGCGAGCCGCCGGTAGGCCGTCGCGGCTTCTTCGATCGCAGCCAGCGCCTCGTCGTGGCGGCCGGCCTCACCCAACCGCGACGACAGGTTGTTTAGGGACGCGGCGAGGTCCGGCAGGTAGGCGGCGGGGTTGGCCTCGGCGAGCTGGCGGCGGATGGTGACGGCTTCTTCGATCGCGGCCAGGGCTTCGTCGTGGCGGCCGACCTTGCTCAACCGCGGCGACAGGTTGTTCAGCGACGTGGCGAGGCCGGGCAGGTAGGCGGCGGGGTTGGTGCCGGCGAGCCGCCGGTAGGTGGTCGCGGCTTCTTCGATCGCGGCCAGGGCTTCGTCGTGGCGGCCGACCTCACCCAACCGCGGCGACAGGTTGTTCAGCGACATCGCGAGGTCCGGCAGGTAGGCGGCGGGGTTGGTGCCGGCGAGCCGCCGGTAGGCGGTCGCGGCTTCTTCGATCGCAGCCAGCGCCTCGTCGCGGCGGCCGACCTTAGTCAAATCCACCGAAAGGTTG
The DNA here is from genome assembly GCF_028475105.1 of Micromonospora sp. LH3U1. Taxonomy (NCBI): domain Bacteria; kingdom Bacillati; phylum Actinomycetota; class Actinomycetes; order Micromonosporales; family Micromonosporaceae; genus Micromonospora; species Micromonospora sp. LH3U1. The sequence continues at coordinate 6,380,168 of NZ_CP116936.1, forward strand.
TTCAGCGACATGGCGAGGTCCGGCAGGTGGGCCGCAGGATCGGCGTCGGCGAGTTGCCGGCGGATGCCGACGGATTCCTCGGTCGCGGCCACTGCCTCGTCGTGCCGGCCCGTCTCACTCAACGGAAGCGACAGGTTGTGCAGCGACATGGCGAGGCCGGGCAGGTAGGCGGCGGGGTTGGCGTCGACAAGTCGGCGGTAGGTTGTCGCGGCTTCTTCGATCGCAGCCAGCGCCTCGTCGCGGCGGCCGACCTTAGTCAAATCCACCGAAAGGTTGTTCAGCGACATGGCGAGGTTCGGCAGGTGGGCCGCAGGATCGGCGTCGGCGAGTTGCCGGCGGATGCCGAGGGATTCTTCGATCGCGGCCAGTGCCTCGTCGCGGTAGCCCAGCTCACTTAACCGGACCGACAGGTTGTTCAGCTGGCGAGCATACCGAGCGAGCGAGGCCTCCGTCGGCGCGGCCGGGGGCGCGGACGCAGCGACAAGACGTTTGGAGACCGCGACGGCTACGGCCGCCCGGGTCGTAGCGAAGCCGAGTTCTCTGAGCAGAGCATCAGCCTGTTCCACCTCAGCAATGGGCAGTTGCGCTGACGTCGTGCCGCCAGCTATTGCGTCGACGAGATCATCCGTGAACTGGTCAGGATCAAGCAAAATGACGATGGGCACGTAGCGGGCCGGTGCGACCCGTATGAGGTGCCGTAGTCCAGCCTCTATCCGGCGAAGCGCTGCGACGTACCGGCTCCGGGGGGCCGATGACAGACAGCGATGTAGAACCGCAGCAGTCTGCTCCGCTACGCCGGCCTGCGGCCCCGCACACAAGGCCTGAAGATTGACCAACCAGTCGGCAGTGCTGGCAACATGTTCGGCCAGCTGTAACAGGTGAAGGTCAGCCAAGGGGTCCGGGCGAGGTGCCCTCCATACCTGAGAACCCTCGTCGTCTGGGTACAAGTCATGTAGCACCGAGGCCGCGACTGGCAAATCGGCGCCGGCTAGGTCGTTAACGACGGGACATGATGACAGCGCATCAACCGCCACATCGATACTTTCAGCGGGGCGCAGGATCACTGTAGCGAGGGCCCAATCCCGCTGTTCGTCCGTCCAGTTGAGGCCTTGTCCCTCGAAAGCGGCGCTAATCTGCCGCCTCTCGTGCGCGAGCACACCTGACAGAGGGTCCCCGTGGCCTACCCGCCCGTCGATCGCGTGCAGTAGCGCATCGGCGTACAAGTCAAGCGTGGTGGGGAAGTCACGCACGGGCGGCGATAGCGGCCCAATGCTCGGCACCCGTCCATGCGTGACTGACAGCTTCCGGAACGACTCAACCGCGTCTGACCACACATGCTGAACCTGGGGCCCGTCCCACCGGCTCGTCATGGAAACCAAACGCACGGGATCCGGATCCACCCACGCGTGCTGCTCGTGGTCAACCGCAATAGTGCGCCACCAGCCGCGCTCGGACCGCGCTAGCAGCAGCAGCCGTATGATTTCCAGCCCACCGGCTTCGGCAATGGTGTCTAGTATTTCGGCGACCACAGACGCCACATTTTCGGCGTAGTCGACGATCAGCAATGACGGGCGACCGGCCGAAATGAGCCACTGAAGTCCTGCGGTCAGCTCCGGCACTCTCCGCAACTGGCGGCGCAGGCCCTCGGCCTCCGCCCCGGCGCGCGCCAGGTCTGACATGGAGACGGTGCGCCAGCCCGGTGGTGGCACCCGCACGAAGCCCGCCGCGTGCGAGCCTGACACAGCGGCGCACACCCGCGCTGCAAGGAAGGACTTGCCCTGGCCGCCGGCGCCGCACACTAAGCGAACGGTCGGCGCCTTCCCCGAAAGACACCACTGCGTCAGCCACTGCTCCTCCGGACGCTCCTGAGGCGTAACCACGCCGGCATCGTGGCGCAGCCAGCTTCCGATGACGGAGGACCGCACTGGGCCGGTAGCGCCGAAAACCAAACGGGTGGCCTCCGAAGCCGAATCTGGCATCGTGACCCGCACGAACTCCTGGCCGTCAACGCGAAGGACGACATTGCCGTCGCCAGTGATGATCAGGCTGTTGGCGGCCGCGCCGACCGCCCGGTCACCGGAAACCTCTATAGGCGACGATGGTAGGCCGCTCCTGCCCGCGGTCACGGCTTTCCGTGATAGCCACCGGCACTGCCATCGCCCACCACGTTGCCGTCGCCTGTGATCGCCGTACCGCTCGACATCGAACCGATCGAACGCTCACCCGACACCACGGTTTTGCCCGGCTCCGCAACAGAACCCTCAGCAGCGCGAGCGGAACCGCCGCCCGCACCCGGGGTAACAGGATGGCGCCAAGCGAGATACGCGACAACCAACCCCGCTGCGGCGAACACTGCTGCCGCTACCGTCGCCCACCAACCAGCCCGCTCCAGCCCTTCGGACCGCAGGAACAGCACGAAAAGGACAAGCGCTGCCCCAACAAGCACCAATAGGCCAGCAGTCAGGAACGGCCGAACACGACTCACTCACCCAGCATGCCTGCCTCATCGACCCGACCCCTCCCCCGAACGGACGGCAGATGACCAAAGCGTGTCGGGTTACGGCACCCGGCAAGATCCGGAAGCTGCGACGCGGCGGCCCTCGGACGCCGTCGTCGATTGCCTCTGCGTGTCGGAGGTGTCGACAGCAACGCCGACAGCAACCGCACCGGACGGGGGAGCACAGGCGAGCGCGGAGGCGGACGGGTAGTCCGGGCTAACGATCGTCGGCGGACAACGACGGACGTGGCGCACAGAGCTTGTAAGGGAGATGTCTCGCTCCCACCCATCGCCCTTACACGGCTGCCGATTTCCTCTGTTCTGGATCAAGGCGCCGCGCTCCGCGCGGCGCGGGCGGTGAGCCGGCCGGCGGCAAGCCGCCCCGGCCGCCTCCGGCGCCGGGGCGGAGAGCCACCGACTGCCGCCGGACGGCCGCCCCGAACTCCACCGACCCAGACGCAGCAGGACCACAGCCAGGCGGCACGGAAGCCGCCAGGTCGACCTAATCGAGGGCCAGGGCTTCCGACTGCCGCGCCAGTCCAACCCCGGGACTGGCTTGCCCCCGAGCTACCTACGCAGCCAGCTAAGCCCGCGACAGCTTCAGCCGGCGCTTCAGGTGCGATCGCGCCGGGCCGGCAACTCCCTTCGCAGCCCTCCAGACGGGCCCTGAGAGGCAAGATCGACCTGCCCACCATCTGCCCACAACCAGTCGTCACGGGCTGGACGCAGCCAGACTCGGCCAGACAAACGACAACGGCCCCTGATCAGCATCTCTGCTGGTCAGGGGCCGTGTCTGCACCTGGTGGCGGGTAGAGGATTCGAACCTCTGAAGCTTTCGCGACGGATTTACAGTCCGCTCCCATTGGCCGCTCGGGCAACCCGCCAGGGCACCCCACCGCGTCGTAACGCGGCGGCGGAAGCAAGGATAGCGGCTCACCCCGGCACCAGCGCAACCGGGTACGGTCAGGGGGTCGTGCCGCTGGTCGGTGGCCGACGGCAGGCCCAACCGCCGGACAGCAGGAGCAGATACATGGCAGCGAACCCGTCGTTCGACATCGTGAGCAAGGTTGACCGCCAGGAGGTCGACAACGCCCTTCGGCAGGCGGAGAAGGAGTTCGCGACGCGGTTCGACTTCCGCGGCACCGGGGCGGAAATTTCCTGGTCTGGTGATGAGGCGATCGGCCTTCAGGCGGAGACCGAGGAGCGGGTCCGCGCCGCACTGGACGTGTTCAAGGAGAAGTTGGTCAAGCGGAACATCTCGCTGAAGTCGCTGGATGCTGGCGAGCCGCGCCCGTCCGGCAAGATCTTCAAGCTTGACTGCAAGGTGATCCAGGGCATCGAGACGGACAAGGCGAAGGCGATCAGCAAGAAGATCCGCGACGAGGGCCCCAAGGGCGTGCAGGCGCAGATCCAGGGCGACCAGCTGCGGGTCACCGGCAAGAAGAGGGACGACTTGCAGGCGGTCATCTCGCTGCTCAAGGGCGAGGACTTCGGCGTCGCTCTCCAGTTCAACAACTACCGCTAGCGGCTCAGTAGACGACGCTGTACCAGTGCGCGGTTTCGCCGGGTAGCACCGGGGCGAAGAACATGAGGACCTCGTCGAGCAGCCCGGCCTCAATGCACTGCTTGGCGACGTTCGCGCCGAGGATGTTGACGTATTTGTCCCCGGCGGCCTCTTTGGCCTGCGCGACGGCGGTGTGCAGGTCACCGACGAACGTGACGTCCGTGGGTGGCGCGGCCGGCGGCCGATGGGTGAGGACGAACACCGGCCCGTGGTACTGGCCGCCGAACGCGCCCTCGCTGTCGGTGCCGCGGTTCGGGTCGTCGCCGCCGAGGGTACGAGGCGGCGCTCGCGTTCCTTGATGTCGCGGTATCGGTCGGATGGGGATACCCCGATATCAAGGAACGCGAGTGGATCAGGGCCGACGGTCAGACGGTTACGGGCTGTTCGGTGCGTACCGCTGTGGTTTCCGCGCGGGCGATGGGCCCGGCGGGTAGTGCGGCGACCGCGGCCGCGACGGCGACCGCCGCCCCGGCGAACACGAACGCCCACGGGACGCCACCGGCGTGATCCACGATCAGGCCGGCCACCGAGCCGCCGGCGGCGCTCGCCGCCACGGCCACGGTGACCACCCAGGTGTACGCCTCGTTCAGCATGCCGGCCGGGGCGATCCGACCGACCAGGGTGTTCTCCAGGGTCAGCGCGGGCGCGATGGTGGCCCCGCCGACGATCAGGGCGACACCCAGCGCCAGCGGGGTGGGCATCAGCGCGAACACCACGAAGGTGCCGGCCACCGCGGCGAGCAGCATCGCGAACTGTCGGGTCATGTTCGCCGCCGGCTTGCGGACACCGAACCAGAACCCGCCGGCAGCGCTGCCGATCCCCCAGACCGCCAGCAGGACCCCGGCCAGGCTCTCCGGGTCGTCGGTGGCGGAGTTGCCGGCGTACGCCGGGACGATGACACCGGCAGCGCCGAATGCGATGCCGAGCCCGGCCACGCAGAACAGCAGGGCCGGGAAGCCGGGGACCCGCAGTGGACCGAGCCCTCGGGCGTGGTGCTCGCGCGGGTGCGGGCGCCAGCCGCGCATCACCCGGCCGAGGGCCACGGCGGTGGTGCCGACCAGGGTGACCACGGCCGCCCCGATCAGCGCGGCGGCAGCGTCCGCGAAGATGACGAAACCGGCCACGAGCAGCGGGCCGAGTACGAAGACGATCTCGAACAGCGAGGTCTCCGCGGCCAGTGCGGTGTTGCGCAGGGCGTACCGGCCGGAGTTGGGTCCGGTCAGCTCGTTCCAGGCCCCGCGGATGGCGGCGGTGAGGGGCGGGTACGTCGCGCCGGCGACACCCGCGGCCAGGTAGATGGCGGCCAGTGCGTCGTCGCCCGACCGGCTGGCCAGCAGTAGGCCGATGAGCGCCAGCGGATGTGCGACGGCGGTGACCAGCAGCACCGGGCTCGGGCCGATCCGGTCGGCGATCCGCCCGGCCACCGGGCTGATCGCGGCACCGGCGACGGCGTAGATCCCGCCCGCGACGGCGGCGAGCGCGTACCGCCCGGTCACCTGCTCGACCACCAGCAGCAGCGCCAGCGGGGTCATGCCGATCCCGAGTCGCCCGACGATGCCTGTGAGCAGCAGCATCGGCGCGCCCGGTATCCGCCAGATACCCAGGTACTGACGCAGCGCGGCCACTGTGAACCTCCGAGGATGTAATGAGCGTGAGCCGTTACGACCCTAACGTCGCCGGTCGGTGGGCTGGTAACAGATATCGCCCCCGACACAGCACTCCGCCCGCACCCGGTGCGACCGGGTACGGGCGGAGGCGGGAATCAGCGGGTCAGCGCTGGAACTGCACCGGCCCCGAGTTGGCGGCCATCTGCTCCAGCCGGGCGATGCGGTCCTCCATCTTCGGGTGGGTGGCGAAGAGCGCGGACATGCCACCACCCCGGAACGGGTTGGCGATCATAAGGTGCGCGGTGCTGGTGAGCTGGCCCTGTGCCGGCAACGGCCGACGTCGGGCCACCGCGTCGATCTTGCGAAGTGCGCTGGCCAGGGCCAGCGGGTCACGGCTCAACTCGGCGCCCGAGGCGTCCGCCTGGAACTCGCGGCTCCGGCTGATCGCCAACTGGATCACTGTGGCCGCGATCGGGCCCAGGATCAGGGTGAGCAGCAACACAGCCGGGTTCGGCCTGTCCTCGTCGTCCCCACCGCCCAACGGGATGAAGAAGGCGAGGTTCGCCAGGAGGGTGATGATGCTGGCCAGACCAGCCGCCACGCTGGAGATCAGGATGTCCCGGTTGTAGACGTGTGACAGCTCGTGCCCGATCACACCGCGCAGCTCGCGGTAGTCGAGGATCTCGGTGATGCCCTGGGTCACGCAGACCGCCGCGTGCTGCGGGTTACGACCCGTGGCGAACGCGTTGGGTTGCGCGGTCGGGCTCACGTACAGCCGCGGCATGGGCTGCTGCGCGTCGGTCGCCAACTCCCGCACCATCCGGTACAGCTCGGGGAACTGTGCCTCGGTGACCGGTTGGGCCTTCATGGAGCGCAGTGCGAGCTTGTCGGAGTAGAAGTAGGAAACGCCGTTCATGACCAACGAAATGACGACGGCGATGACCAGGCCGCTGCTGCCGCCAAACCAGTAGCCCACCGCGAGGATCAGGGCGGAGAGCAGGCCAAGCAGCGCCGCGGTCTTCAGACGGTTGTGGTGCACGATGTCTCCTTCGGTGCACGGATCGCCGGGATCCGCTGACCGGTTCAACAACCCGGTACCCGTCAACCATCCGTCTCAACGCTGAGAGTTCACTGAGACGGGCCAGGTAGGACCCTGTTTCCGGTCAGCGACCGGCCAGGTCGAGCACCAACTGCGGGGCGACGCCCAGCACCACGGCGGCCACCGTCGCCACCGCCAGCACCACGCCCACCACACCCACCAGGGGTACGGCCGCCGCACCGCCGGGAAGCGGCGCAGCCGCGCCGGACGTCGGCGGCGGCGCCCAGAGCGCGGCGGTCACCCGCAGGTAGTAGGCCAACCCGATCACGGCGTTCAGCGCCACCACCAGCGCCAGCCAGGCCGCCCCGCCGTCCAGCAGCGCCCGCACCACGGTCACCTTCGCGAACAGGCCAGCCAGCCCCGGCGGCAGGCCGGCAAGACCCACCAGCGCGAGACCGAACGCCGCAGCCCGCCACGGGTGCCGGCGGGCCGCGCCGCGCAGGTCGTCGAGCGTGCCACCGTCCGCACCCGCCGGGCGCAGCGCGGTCACCCCGGCGAACGCGGCCAGTTCCAACACCACGAAGAAGACGGCGTACGCCATCGCGGCGGCGTACGCGGCGGACCGTGCCTCGTCGGTACGGCCGGCGGCCAGCGCCAACGCTCCCAGCGGGGCGAGGATGTAACCGGCCTGCGCGACGGACGACCACGCGAGCAGCCGGACCGTGCGCCGCTGGCGCAGGGCGACCAGGTTGCCGACGGTCATGGTGAGCACCGCGAGCAGGGCGAGCACCGGGCCGGTCTGATCCGCCGGCAGCGCCCGTTGCACCACGGCGAGCAGAGCGACCAGGCCGCCCAGCTTCGACGCCGTGGACAGGTACGCGGCCACCGGCAGCGGAGCGCCGTCGTAGGTGGCCGGCGCCCAGGCGTGGAACGGCACCGCCGCCACCTTGAAGGCCAGCCCGACCAGGAGCACCGCCACCGCGGCGGTGGTCAGCGGCAGGTCCCGCAGTTCCGGCCGCTCGGCGAGCAGCGCGCTGAGCCGGTCCAGGTGCAGCCCTCCGGTCACCGCGTACAGCAGCGCCGCGCCGAGCAGGGTCAGGGTGGTCGCCACCACGCTGACCACGAAGAAGGTCACCGCCGCCTCGGCGCTGGCGAGGCTCCCCCGGCGCAGGCCGACCAGCACGTACAGCGGCAGGGTCAGCGTCTCCAGAGCGACGATCAGGGTGATCAGGTCGCCGGCCGCGCCAAGCACCACGCCGCCGGTCATCGAGCAGGCCAGCAGGAAGCAGTATTCCCCCACCGGCGAACGCCCGGCCAGCAGCGCGGGCACGGACAGCCCGAGCACGCCCAGGGTGAGCAGTGCCACCACCGCGGCGACAAGAGCGGCGCGGCCACCGAAGATCCAGGAGCAGTCGGCGCCGACGCAGAACGTCCGCCGCTCCCCAGCCGCGCCGACCAGAACGGCGCCTGCGGCCGTGCCGAGCGCACCGAGCGCGGCCACCACCATCGTGGCCCGTGGCCGGGCCAGGAGCAGGTCGGTGAGGAGCACGAGCACGGCGGTGCCGGCAGCCAGGTAGGCCGGCAGCAACGCGACGCTGTCCACGCTCTGCACGACGTTCATGTGAGCCTGCCTCTGTTCGCGACTGCGGGGCCCCGCTTCGCCGCACCTCTCGCGCTCACGGGGAGACCACCCCAATCAGGGCATCGACGGGGGCCTCGGCGACGCCGAGGACCAGCGCCGGGGCCAGCCCGATGGCCAACGCGAGCAGCACCAGCGGCACCCACGCGGTCAGCTCCGCACCGGCCAGGCCAGGGCCGACCTGCCCGACGGCGGGGCTCGGGCGGTTGTGGGTGACCTGGCGCAGCAGCCGCAGGAAGTACGCGGCGGTGAGCGCTCCGCCGACCGCGGCCAGCACCCCGAGGGTGGTCCAGAGCGGGCCGCCAACCTGAACGGCCGCGATCACCGCGAACGCCTCGCCCCAGAAGCCGGCCAGCCCGGGCAGGCCGAGCGACGCGATCGACGCGAACGCGAACAGACCAGCCAGCCGAGGCGCGGTCTCCCGCAGCCCGGACAACTCGGCGAGCGTGCCCGTGCCGGTACGGTCCTTCACCGCACCGGCCAGGAAGAACAGCAAGGCGGTGATCACCCCGTGCGCGACGTTGCCGATCAACGCCGCCTGGATGCCGGTGGCGGTCAGCGTGGCGACGCCCAGCAGCACGAAGCCCATGTGCCCCACGCTCGAGTACGCGATCAGCCGCTTCACGTCGGCCTGCGCCAGGCAGACCAGCGAACCGATCAGGATCGCGGCGACGGCCAGCACGCCGAGCACCGGCGCCGCCCAGCGGGCGCCCTCCGGCGCCACTCCCACCGCCACCCGGATCAGTCCGTAGGTGCCCATCTTCAGCAGCACCCCGGCCAGCACGACACTGCCCACCGTGGGGGCCTGGGTGTGCGCGTCGGGCAGCCAGGAGTGCAGCGGCCACAGCGGGCTCTTCACCGCGAACGCCAACGCCAACAGGGTGAACGCGGCCAACTGGGTGCCCCGGGACAACCCGTCGCCACCGGTCAGCGCCACCACGTCGGCGGTGCCGGCGGCGGCGACCACGACGTACACGCCGACCAGCAGCAACACCGAGCCGAACAGGGTGTAGAGCGCGAACTTGCGGGCCGCCCGACGCCGCTCCGCACCACCCCAGCCGGCGATGATCGCGTACATCGGCAGCAGGACGACCTCGAAGAAGAGGAAGAACAGCACCAGATCCAGGGCGAGGAAGGTGCCCAGGATGCCCACCTCGACGACCAACAGCAGCGCGACCAACGCCCGGCCACTGCCGCCGTCCGGCACCCGCCACAACGTGTACGCGCAGCAGAGCAGCGTGAGCAGCGCGGTCAACACCACCAGCGGCCAGGAGATGCCATCGACGCCGAGGTGGAAGCGCAACTCCAGGCCGGGCACCCAGGGCAGATCCAGTTGGTGCCACGGACGCACCGCCGGCGCGTCGGCCGACCAGGCGACCCAGCCCCGACCGCCGAACACCAGTGGCACCGCGGCCAGCAGGGTCAGCGCCGCCGCGACCGTGCCGACCAGCCGGGCCGCCCGATCCCGGGGCGTTACCGCCACCGCGACCGCGCCGAGCGCCGGCACCGCCAGCACGGCAACAAGCAACACCTGCCCGAACGTCACTGGACCGCCTTCGTTCGCGACTGCGGGGCTCGCAAACCCGGCTCACTCCTCGCGCTCACAGAGCCCCCTTCGGTTCGCGACTGCGGGGCTCGCAGAACCGGCTCACTCCTCGCGCTCACAGAGCCCCCTTCGGTTCGCGACAGCGGGGCTCGCAAACCCGGCTCACTCCTCGCGCTCACCGGACCACTCCAATCACGGCGGCGGCCACCCCGATCAGCAGCGCGCCGGCCAGCACGCCGGCGGCGGCCCGGGGCAGCGCCGCTCGGTGCAGCACGGCCAGACCGGCGCCCAGACCGGACGCGGCCCGCCCGCTGCCCTCGACCACGCCGTCCACCACCACCTCGTCACCGGTGCGCGCGGCGCGGCCCAGCGCGCGGACGGGGCGTACGACAAGGGTGTGCTGGACGTCGTCGAGCCGGAACGCGCGGGCGAAGACCGGCCGCAGCGGACCCAGCGCGACCGCCGGGTCGGCGGTCGAGTCCCGACGCCAGCCCAGCGTGACAAGCCCGGCGCCGACCAGCAGCAACGCGAGCGGCAGCAGGACCTCCGGCCCGACGTGGACCAGGCCGTCCTCGGAGCCCGCCACCGGCACGGTGGGGAACCGCAGGCGGTCGGCGAACGCCCCGACGAACCCGGCCAGACCGAGCAGCGCGGCCGGCACGGCAAGCAGCAGCACCGGCCAGCGCAGCAACGCCGGCGGATCGTGCGGCCGGACCAGCGGCAGGCGGGGAGCGCCGAAGAAGGTACGCAGCAGCAGTCGACCGGCATACCAGGCGGTGATCGCCACACCGGCCAACCCGGCCAGCCACACCAGCCAGCCCACCCAGGACGGCGCCGGGCCGGTGCCTTCCAGGGCGGCGGCTTCGGCCACCGTCAGTACGCCGTCCTTGCTCCAGAAGCCGGCCAACGGTGGCACCCCGACCAGCGCGCCCAGGCCCACCACCGTGCACCAGAACGTCACCGGCATGCTCCGCCGCAGCCCGCCCATCTCCGACATCAGGGTGGTGCCGACCGCATGGATCACCGCACCGGCGGCGAGGAACAGCAGCGCCTTGAACGCGGCGTGGGTGAGCAGGTGGAACAGCGCCGCCGACGGTGAGCCGACCGCCAGCGCGCCCGTCATGTAGCCCAACTGGGACACGGTCGACCAGGCCAATACCCGCTTGATGTCGTCCTGTGCGGTGGCGGCGAGCGCGCCGAGCAGCAGCGTGATCGCGCCGAGCACCCCCAGCACGGTCAGCGTCACCGGTGCGGCCGTGAACAGCGGGTAGAGCCGGGCCACGGCGTACACCCCGGCGGCGACCATCGTCGCGGCGTGGATCAGCGCGGAGATCGGCGTCGGGCCGGCCATCGCGTCCGGCAGCCAGGTGTGCAGCGGGAACTGCGCGCTCTTACCGGCCACGCCGGCGAGCAGCAGCAGGCCGGCGGCGGTCAACGTCACCCCGGAGTGGTCATGGGCGAGCACGTCGGCGATCCGGAAGCTGCCCGTCGACACGCCCAGCAGCGCGATGCCGAGCAGGAACCCGACGTCACCGACCCGGGTCACCAGGAACGCCTTCATCGCGGCGGCCGGCGCGCCGGGCAGTCGGCGGTCGTGGGCGACGAGCAGGTACGAGCAGAGGCCCATCACCTCCCAGCCGACCAGCAGCATGAGCAGATCGCCGGCGACCACCACCAGCAGCATGGCACCGGTGAAGAGGCTGATCTGAGCGGCGTAGGGCGGGTAGCGGTGGTCGACGTCGATGTCGTCGTGTGGGCCGCGCCGCAGGTACCCGATCGAGTAGACCTGCACGGCCAGGGCGACCGCGGTGACCGCCACCGCGACCAGCGCTGCGGCGCCGTCCAGCCGTACGCCGAGCGTCACCGCCAGCCCGCCGACGTCGACCCAGGTGGTCGACGTCTCCGCCGACCCGTCGACAGTCAGCAGCAGCGCGACGGCCAGCGCGAGCGCACCGGCCGCGCCGGTGACCCCGAGCGCGACGGCTGCCCGCCGGGCACGGTCACCGCCCTGCGCACCCGCTTGCCGGTGACGCGGGGCCGGCGGCAGCAGCAGACCGACAAGGCCGGCGACCAGCGGTACGGCGGGCAGCAGCGCCCCGAGCAGCCCGGTCACCGGCCAGCCTCCGTGTCCAGGACGGCCGGCTCTCGCCCGCCGACGGGTTGCGCCGGCTCGGTCAGCGGCACGTCATCCACCGCCACGGTGGCCCGCAGCCGGTAGAGCTGCAGGACGATGGCCAACCCCACCCCGATCTCGGCGGCGGCGAGGACGATGACGAACAGCGCGAAGACCTGCCCCGAGTGCGGCAGCACGGCGCGGGCGGTGGTGTCCGCGGTGACCAGGATCAGGTTGACCGCGTTGAGCATCAACTCGACCGACATCAACACCAGCACCGCGTTGCGTCGGCGCAGCACGCCGTAGACGCCGAGTCCGAACAGCAGCGCCGCGGTGACGTACGGGATGACCGGCCTCACCGGGGCACCCCGGAATCCACAACACCCGGTGCTGCCGTGCCGTCGCGTTGCGGGTCTGGTCGGCCGATGTCCGGACGGGACAGCACCACCGCGCCCACCAGTGCGGACAGCAGCAGTACGGAGAGCACCTCGAACGGCAGCACCCAGGATTGGAAGATCTGCTCCCCCAGCCGCTCGGCGGTGCCCGGGTCGGGCAGCGCGACGGTGCTCCAGCGGTACGCGTCGACAAGTAGGACGGTCAGCCCCAGCCCGGCACCGCCACCGATCAGGGCGGCCGGCCAGCCAGGCCGGTCCAGGTCGTCGGAGGCGCCGATCGGGGCCCGGGTGAGCATCACCGCGAACAGCAGCAGGACCACCACCGCGCCCACGTAGATCAACACCTGCACCCAGGCCACCAGCTCGGCGCTGAGCACCAGGAAGTCACCGGCGAGTGCACCCAGGCACACCACCAGGTAGAGCCCCGCCCGGACCAGGTGTTTCGTGGTCACCACCAGCACGCCGGCACCAACCGCCACCGCGCCGAGGGCGAGCAGCAGCACATCCGCGCCGGTCACCGAGCCGCCCTCGATGCCTGTCGCGCGGTCACGACGCCGGGCCTGGGTCGGTGTCGGACTCGGGGCGTACCGATGCAGGGGCCGGACGGGCGGCGGCGGCCTTGCGCGCGGCGGCGGTCTCCTCCTTGGCCGGCTCGCCGTTGGGGTCGTGCGCGGGCGGCGGCGGGACGGTGGCCATCCACTGACCGAGGTGGTCCTTGTCGTGCAGCAGATCCTTGATGTCGTACTCGGCGTACTCGAATTCCGGCGACCAGTAGAGCGCGTCGAACGGGCAGACCTCGATGCAGATGCCGCAGTACATGCAGAGCGAGAAGTCGATGTCGAACTTGTCGAGCACGTTGCGCTGGCGGGGGCGGGTGGCGCCGGGCACCACCACCTCCTCCTTGTGCGAGTCGATGTAGATGCACCAGTCCGGACACTCGCGGGCGCAGAGCATGCAGACCGTGCAGTTCTCCTCCGACAACGCGATCACGCCACGCGAGCGGGGCGGCAGGTCGGGGGCCACATCCGGGTACTGCTGTGTGGTCGACCGGCTGGTCATCGTCTTGAGGGTGACTGCCAGCCCCTTCACCAGGCCCGCGCCGGGCAGACCACGCGCACTGGTGGCGCCGGCCGGGTCGCCGTGCTCGCTGGGGTCGGTCATGCCGACCATCCTGCCCTGTGGCCCCGGCGCGCGCGACCACCACCCACAGGTCGGCGGCCCTAGGGTGTGAGCGGGAAGCGCGGACCGTCCGGAGGATCGACGACTACCGAGCTGGCAACCTTCCGCACTCCCGACGGCGGGTGGACCACCGATGATCTTGATTTGCTTCCCGATGACAATCGTCGCCGGGAATTGCTCGACGGCATCCTGCTCATGCCGCCGCCACCGCGAACCGCACACCACAGATCGCCGCACGCCTCATGGCAGCGCGCTCGACGACATTTCATCGGACGAGTACGTCGCCGTGCGCGGGGTGGAGGTCCGCATGAGCAACAGCCGGACCTTCGTGCCCGACGGGGTGGTCCTCCGAGCGGCGGGGAACGACGCAGACCGGCACTGGTTCACCCCGAGCGAGGTGGTACTCGCCGTCGAGGTCGTCGGCGAGGGCACCGAGACGACCGACCGAGTGTTGAAGCCTGAGGTCTACGCCGAGACCGGGCGGTGGAGGAAGTTCGTCGACACCGGCGAGCCCTTTCCGATCAATCTGCCGATCAGCCGGATCACGCCCCGGGTCCGCTGACGACGGTCGGTGGGAGCATCTCGACGCCGAGTTGCTGGAGCAACTGGAAGAGCTCGTTGCAGCTCCACACCTCGACGATCCGGCCCGCCGTGTCGAAGCGCAGGAACGTCGCACCGGAGTAGCTGACCACCTGCCCGGTCGGGGGCACCGGCCCGAACTGCCCGACGTGGGTGCCGGCCGCCCGCCAGTGCACGGCCACCCGCTCGCCGGCCGCCACCACGTCCACGATCTTGTAACGCAGGTCCGGGAAGGCCGCCCGCCGCTCGCGGTGCCAGGCCAGCGTCGCCTCCGGCCCGGTGCCGCCCAGCCCCGGACACTCCTCGGCGATCAACTCGTACGCCGACTCCTCCCGGCGAGCGTTCCACACGTCGGCGATGAACCGCCGGGCCGCGGCCTCCACATCCGTCATGACGGCAGGGTAGTCGGGACCACCGCGCATCGGTGAGCGGTAGATCCGTGAGGATGGGGTAGAGACACACTGACCAAACCGGGAGGGTGACGTGGGCGAGGAAACAGGCGGGAAGTACGTCGAGCCGGGCGGCGAGTTCACCCGCGACCAGCGGTACATCGCCACTCGAATCACCGAGGACGGGCGCGACGGGTACCCGGTGGAGCCGGGCCGGTACCGGCTGGTGGTCAGTCGGGCGTGCCCGTGGGCCAACCGTCTGATCATCGTGCGGCGCCTGCTCGGGCTGGAGGACGCCATCTCGATGGGGGTGGCCGGCCCGACCCACGACGCCCGGAGCTGGACCTTCGACCTCGACCCGGACGGTCGGGACCCGGTGCTCGGCATCGAGCGGATCCAGGAGGCGTACTTCAAGCGCTTCCCCGGCTACGAGCGCGGCATCACCGTGCCGGCGATCGTGGACGTGCCGACGGGGCAGGTGGTGACCAACGACTACGCGCAGATGAGCCTCGACCTGTCCACGCAGTGGGGCGCGTACCACCGCGACGGCGCACCGCAGCTCTACCCCGAGCACCTGCGGGCGCAGATCGACGAGGTCAACGGCGTGGTCTTCCGGGACGTCAACAACGGCGTCTACCGCTGCGGTTTCGCCGGCAGCCAGGAGGCGTACGACAAGGCGTACCACCGGCTGTTCGACCGGCTGGACTGGTTGACGGAGCGGCTGACCGACCAGCGCTACCTGGTGGGCGACACCATCACCGAGGCCGACGTGCGACTGTTCACCACGCTGGTCCGCTTCGACCCGGTCTACCACGGCCACTTCAAGTGCAATCGGCAGAAGCTGAGCGAGATGCCGGTGCTGTGGGCGTACGCCCGGGACCTGTTCCAGACCCCCGGTCTCGGCGACACCATCGACTTCGACCACATCAAGCGGCACTACTACGAGGTGCACCGCGACATCAACCCGACCGGGATCGTGCCGCTCGGCCCCGACCTGTCCAACTGGCTCACCCCGCACGGTCGGGAAGCCCTCGGTGGCCGCCCCTTCGGCGACGGCACCCCACCACAGCCCTCGGCCGAACCCGTCAACCCCGCACACACCCCGCTGCGCTAAGGCCCGCACCCCACCCCCAGCCCGCGCCGATCTTGCACTTTGTGACGCCGAAATGCCTGCTTCACCGCATTTGCCGGGGCAGAAAGCGCAAGATCGGCGCGGGCTAGGGGGGCAGGGGGGGTTACAGGGCTATGCGGACTGCTGCCGTTAGGACTAGTTGCCCTAGGGACGCTGGCACCAGCACCAGCCAGCAGAGCCGTTGCAACTGGTCTTCGCGCAAGCGGGGGTAGGACACGCGGAGCCAGATGATCACGAAGGACACGGCGAAGATCTTGAGCAGTGTCCAGAGCCAGCCCAGCTGGTCGTCGGCGAACGGGCCCTGCCACCCGCCGAGGAACAACACCGTGGTCAGCGCGGCGATCACCACGATGCCGACGTACTCGGCGAGCAGGAAGAACGCGAAGCGCAGGCCGGTGTATTCGGTCATGTAGCCGAAGACCAGCTCCGAGTCGGCCACCGGCATGTCGAACGGCGGCCGGCGGATCTCGGCCAGCCCCGCGACGAAGAAGATGATCATCGCGGGTGCCTGCCAGAGCAGCCACCACGGTTGCCACGCCTCGACGATGCCGGAGAGGCTGAGCGTGCCCGCCGCCATCGCCACCGAGGCGGCGGCCAGCACCAACGGCAGCTCGTAGCCGAGCAACTGGGCGGCCCCACGCAGCCCACCGAGCAGGCTGTACTTGTTTGCCGACGCCCACGCCGACATCAGCACCGCCACGACCCCGACACCGACCACGGCCAGCACGAAGAACAAGCCGATGTCCAACGGTTGCCCGACCAGGTCGTTCGGGCCGAGCGGGATGACCAGCAGCACCAGCAGATAGGGCACCAGGGCCACCACCGGGGCCAGCCGGAACACCGCCCGGTCCGCCTCACGCGGGGTCACGTCCTCCTTCTGCACGAACTTGACCCCGTCCGCGACCAACTGGGCCCAGCCGTGGAAGCCGCCCGCGTACATCGGACCGAGCCGGCCCTGCATGTGCGCCATCACCTTGTGCTCGGTCTGGCCCACCAGCAACGGCAGGGTGAGGAACGCGACCAACACCCCGCCCACCCGCAGCACCAGCTCCACCCAGAGCGGCATCAGGTCGTACCCCCGTCGTCGTCGGTGCGGTCACCGCGGGCCGGCGGGTCCGCGACCGGGCCGGGCGCGGGCTGCTCGGGTACGGCCGGGCCGTCTTCGGCTGCGGCAGGCCGGGGAGTACGCGCCGGACGGGCCCCCGGGGCGGGCCGCGCCGGGCGCTCACCGGCCGGCCTGGCCGGGGTGCCGCCGCGCGGGCCCTCGCCCACGCCACCCGCGCCGGCCGGGGTGGGCGTGGTCCCCCACTCGCCCGGAGCGGGAACGCCCGGCGGGCGGATCGGTCGGCGCCCGCCGCCGGCCTCCGACTCGCCCGGCTCCTTCGCACCCGGCCAGGGCTTGGCCACCCGGGAGGCGAGCACGAACTCCTTACGCAGCGGGTGGCCCTCGAACTCCGGCGGCAGCAACAGCGGCAGCAGCTCCCCGTGGCCAGCGAAGTCGATGCCGAACATCTCGTGCGTCTCCCGCTCGTGCCAGGCGGCACCCGGGTAGACGTCGACCACCGAGGCGACCGTGGGCGTGCCGCGCGACAACCGGGTACGCAGCAGCACACCGTGTCGCAGCCGCGTCGACCAGAGGTGCGCCACCACGTCGAAGCCCTCAGCCAGCTCGTCCACCGCGGAGAGCCAGTCGAAGAAGTCGCAGGCCAAGGCGGCGTCGTCGCGGGCGGCACGAACAGCGGTCACCCAGCTCTCCGGCGGCACATCGACGGTGGCACGGGCGAATTTTTGCCCGCCGGAGACCGACGGGGTCGCCTCAACCGGCGCGAGCAGCGCGACCAGCCGAGCGCCGACCTCTTCGGGAGTCATGCCGCTGATCCTAGGACGTCCGGCCGGTGCGGGCCCGGCCCGCGCCCTCCGGCCGCCGATGCCCGGTGATCTGCCGGCTTTGCGCGCGGCGTAGCCCTCGGCGGGGAAAGATGAGGAGGTGCGCGCTGTGACTGTGACACCCGGGGTCGCCAATTCGCTGCGCCTCGTCGAGGATCAGCCCGAGCCGGCTGCCGAGGAGGGCTCGATCCTGGTCGAGGCGCTGGCGGTCGGGATCTGCGGCACCGACCACGAGATCATCGCCGGGGAGTACGGCGAGGCGCCGCCGGGTGCGGACCGCCTGGTCATCGGGCACGAGTCGTTGGGTCGGGTCCTGGAGGACCCGACCGGCACCCTGCAACCCGGTGACCTGGTGGCCGGCGTGGTTCGGTATCCGGACCCGGTGCCCTGCTCCAACTGCGCGGTCGGCGAGTGGGACATGTGCCGCAACGGGCAGTTCACCGAGCACGGCATCAAGGGGCTGGCCGGCTTCGCGCGCGACCGGTGGCGGCTTCCACCCCGGTTCGCGGTCGGGCTCGACCCGGCGCTGTCACAGGTCGGCGTGCTGCTCGAACCGACCAGCGTCGTCGCCAAGGCGTGGGACCACATCGAACGGATCGGGCACCGGGCCGAGTGGCAACCCCGGACGGTCCTGGTGACCGGGGCCGGGCCGATCGGTCTGCTGGCCGCACTGCTCGCCACCCAGCGTGGGCTCGCCGTCCACGTGTTGGACCGGGCGACCGAGGGCCCGAAGCCGGAGCTGGTCGCCGCACTCGGCGCCACCTATCACTCGGTGCCGGTCAACGAGCTGCCCTTCGAGCCGGACGTGGTGGTCGAGTGCACCGGCGCACCGACGGTGGTCCTCGACGTCATGTGCAAGGCGGCCCCGACCGGGATCGTCTGCCTGGCCGGGGTGTCCAGCGGCGGCCGGAGCATCGACTTCGACGCCGGTGCGCTCAACCGGGCCCTGGTCCTGGAGAACAACGTGGTGTTCGGCTCGGTGAACGCCAACCGCCGGCACTGGGATCTCGCCGCCGATGCGCTCACCCGCGCCGACCAGGGCTGGCTCGGCTCGCTGATCACCCGGCGGGTGCCGGTGGAGGCGTACGCCGACGCGTACACCGCCGGACCGGACGACATCAAGGTGGTGTTGGAGTTCGCGTCCTGAGCGACGCCCCGCCCGATCAGATGCCCGGCAGCCGGCCGTTCCGGAACAGGTCGACGAAAAGCTGGTGGTCCTGCCGGGCGCGCACCCCGTACGCGTGCGCGAAGTCCACCAGGTGGGCGACGAACCCCGGCTCGTCGGTGTCCACCGCCGCGACGATCGCCTCCTCGGTGGAGTAGTCCACCAGGTCGTGGCTGGACTCGTCGTCGGCGACCGAGTGCATCCGGGCCACCGCCCGGCCGAGGTCGACGAGAACCCCGGTCAGCTCCTCCGGCTCGTTAACGTCCGACCAGTCCAGGTCAGCGGCGTACGGGGAGACCTCGGCGACGAGCTGACCGGCCCCGTTCAGCTCGGTGAAGCCCAGCCACGGGTCGGCGTGCGCCTGCAACGCCCGCTGCGACTCGGCGGTCCGGTGACCCTGGTGCTGGAAGTAGCCGCGGACCGACTCGTCGGTGACGTACCGCGCCACAGCCGGCACCTGCGCCTGCTTCATGTAGATGACGACGTCGTTCTCCAGGGCCTGGGTGTGCCCCTCCAGCAGCAGGTTGTACGACGGCAGCCCGGCCGACCCGATGCCCACCCCCTTGCGCAACACCACGTCCTTGATCCGCGCGGCGACGGGCCGGAGCTGCATGGAGGCGGTGGGCAGGGTGCCCAGGTAGTCCTGGAACGCGGCCCGAACCATGTCCCGGGTGGCGTCGTCGATCTCGAAGACCCCGTCACCGATGGAGAAGCGTCGCTCGTAGTTGTCGATGGTGGTCTGCGCGGCGAGCAGGTCGACGCGGGTGTTGAGGCGGGCCTGCTGGAGCACCCGGCGCAACACCCCGTCGGCGTTGTCGAGGGTGATCGAGCCGATCGCGTCGTCACCGCCGGCGGCGATGGCCCGCAGCTCGGTCAGGTACGACCGGGCGAAGCCGGCCACCAGATCCCCGATCGCCGTGTCGGAGAGCGCCTTGCCGTAGCCGAGCAGCGCCACACTGGCCGCGAGCCGCCGCAGGTCCCAGGTGAACGGCCCGACGTACGCCTCGTCGAAGTCGTTGACGTTGAACACCAGTTGCCCGGAGGCGTTCATGTAGGTGCCGAAGTTCTCCGCGTGCAGGTCACCGTGGATCCACACCCGGCTGGTCCGCTCGTCCAGGAACCGGTCGTCGGCGAAGTCGCCGAGTTGATCGGCGTAGAACAGCGCGGCGCTGCCCCGGTAGAAGGCGAACGGTGACGCGGCCATCTTGCGGAACTTGCGGCGGAAGGCGGCCGGGTCGATCGCCATCGACGCGCCGAACTCCTCGGTGAGCACGTCGACGATGTGGGCGGACCGCTGGTCCACTGAGCTGCTCATAGTGCGCAGGCTAGTGCGGCGGGTCCACAACGGGGTGGCGAAAGGGACATCCATCGATCATGCTGTCTGGCGTCACGGCGCGGGGGCCCGGACACCACGGTCACGTCGGTCGATCGAGCCGCTGCTTTCGAGCGGGCGGCAGCTCCCTCGCCGGGCGTCGACCATGGAGGACCAGATACACATGTTTCGAAAAACGGGGACCCTGCTCACCGCCGCCCTGCTCGGCCTGACCGCAACGATCGGCTGGGCCGGACCGGCCGCTGCCGCACCATCGGCCTCGGCCGACGCCCCCACGTTCTCGCTGGGCCGGCTGGTGCTCGAGCCGACCGAACGCGGCTACCGGGGCAGCCTTCGAGTGACCATCACCAACAACAGCGACAGCACGCAGGGGTTCTACTTCCGGATCCGTGAGGCGGTGGCGGGCTCCTTCTCCGGGGGCGTGGAGTCACGCTGCGAATCGGACGGCGTGGAGGAGGGGCGGTTGGTCCGCACCTGCGCCCTGCCGCGTGGCAATGACCTGGCCCCCGGTGAGTCCCGCAGGGCAACTGTCGAATTCCAGGTGCTGACCACCCCCCGCAGCTACCCGATGATCGCAGCGGGCGGCTTGGTCACCGCCTACTCGTACGAGACCGGATCGCTGGGCACCGTTCCGTTCAGCGCGCAGTTCCGGTCCCTCGACGGCAAGCTGGCCCGCCCCCAGACGTACGTGCAGGACACCCAGGCGAACGCGTCCGTCGAGCTGGCCGGCCCGGTGACCGACGGCCCCGAGAACACCCGGCGGGTGCCGCTGCTGATCCGGTACGCCGGTGACGCTCCGAACCTCGCCCACTCGGTCACCGTCTCGGCGCTGCCCGCAGGGTCGACGATCCTCTTCATCGAACCCTTGGACGGTCCGGTGTACGGCCCACAGGTCTTCGTGCCGGGTGGGCAGATGATGCAAGGCGAGGAGCGCGCCCTCGCTCTGTTCATCAGTCGGCCGACCGACCCGGCGGACGAGTCGGCCCCGATCGCACTGGAGCTGTCGACCCACTGGACGGAAACGACCACCGACGTCGACCCGAGCGACAACACCGTCACGTTCAGCCTGGCCTTGCCGACCAGCTGACCTACCCGCGGCCGGCCGCCGCCCGGACCAGCTCCGGGTGGCGGCTGATCGCCCTCAGCTCGCGGTGGGTGGGCGTACCGGCGGGGCGGTGAGGGAGTCGACGGAGCGTGGGGCGGAGGCTTCCCGGGGCGGGGCGTCCAGCGGCGCGGCCAGCACATCCCGTTGCGGCACACCCCCGATGCCGGACTGCTCGGCGGCGATCTTCTCCTGCAGGCGCAGGATGCCGTGCAGCAGCGCCTCCGGCCGGGGCGGGCAGCCGGGCACGTACACGTCGACCGGGATGAGCTGGTCGACGCCCTTCGTCACCGAGTACGAATCCCAGTAGGGGCCGCCGCAGTTGGAGCAGGCACCGAAGGAAATGACGTACTTCGGCTCCGGCATCTGGTCGTAGAGCCGCTTGATCGCCGGCGCCATCTTGTCGGTCACCGTCCCGGAGACCACCATGAGGTCGGCCTGCCGGGGGCCGTGAGCGAACGGAATCACGCCAAGCCGGATGAAGTCGTGCCGACCCATGCTGGTGGCGATGAACTCGATCGCGCAGCAGGCCAGACCGAAGTTGAACACCCAGAGCGAGTAGCGCCGCCCCCAGTTCAGCACGAACCGGATCGGCTCACCGAGCACTGCCGGCAACTGCACGACCGCCCCCCTCCTGTCCCCCACCAGACAGTCAACCACAGCGTCCCGCTGCAACCCCGAGGCCCGTTCAGGACTTCTATCGGGGTACGGCGCGCCGACAACGGCCGCCGACAACGGGGACCACGGGAGGAACCACGATGAACACTCGTACCGGACGGCGGGCAGGCGTGCTGCTCGGCTCGACGCTGGCCGTACTGACCGCGATGCCGGCCACCGCCGCGTTGGCGTCCACTCACGCGCCGGCCTCGGTCTCGGCGGGCCGGCTGGTGCTGGAGCCGACCGAGGGCGGTTACCAGGGCACCCTGCCGGTGACGATCACCAACCGCAGCCGAATCGCCGAGTACTACAGCATCCAGGTCCTCGAGCCGGTCGCCGGTTCCTTCGACGGGCTACGGCCGACCGGTGCCTGCGTCAACGGCGGTCGCGTGGAGAACCGGCGGGTGATGGCGTGCGGGGTGGACGGGCCAGACCTCAAGCCGGGCGAGCGGCGCACGCTAAGCGTCACCTTCGAGGTCCGGACCGCTCCCCGGTCGTACGCGATGATCGCCAAGGGCGGCCGGGTCGAGGTCGTGCCGGGTCACACCCAGCAGGTGGCCGACGGCGCGAACTTCACCGCCCGGTTCCGGGGCACCGACGGATCGCTGCGCAACCCGCGACCGTACGTCCAGGACACCTCGGCGAACGCCTCGCTGACCGCCGGCACTGACGCGCTCACCCTGACCCGGCAGGCCGACGGGACGTACGCGGGCCGGCTGCCGGTGACCGTGCGGTACGCCGGCGACGCCCCGCACGACTACCTGGCGGTGCGGGCGGCCCTGCCCGCCGGG
The DNA here is from genome assembly GCF_028475105.1 of Micromonospora sp. LH3U1. NCBI lineage: Bacteria > Bacillati > Actinomycetota > Actinomycetes > Micromonosporales > Micromonosporaceae > Micromonospora > Micromonospora sp. LH3U1. The sequence continues at coordinate 6,402,782 of NZ_CP116936.1, forward strand.
GTGGAGATCGCCGGCACCGATCCGCAGGACTCGCCGAGCTTCGGCGAGTTCTTCGACGTGCCGGGCGGCCGGATGAACGCCGGCGAGGTGCGCACGTTCGCCGTGCTGTTCCGCGCGCCGACCGAGACCGTCGTCGGCGACCTCGGGGCCGTCGAACTGACCCTGAGCACCCGGTACGGCGCCGACGAGGTGGCCGACGCCTCGCCGGCCGACAACAGCCTCCAGGTCACGCTGAGCGCTTCCGACAACAGCTGATCGGGCGGTGCGTCGCCGGCCGGCACGGAGGGGTTCCGGCCGGCGACGCCACTCGGGGGCGTACGGCTCGGCGGTGTGGCTGCAACCCCCGCCTGAATGGCAAGTGTGACGACCGCTTCGGGCACGGGACCCGACGGCAAACGGGGAGGGGCAGTGACAGCGATGACGGGAGCCCGCGCCAACGAGCCGCCGGGTGCGACTGCCGCGGCGACCGGGGAGCACGCGGCGACGGTGAGCTTCGACGACTTCTACCACGCGCACTTCCGCAACGTGACCACCCAGCTCGGCGCCTACATGGGCGATCTCTCGCAGGCCCAGGACCTCGCGCAGGAGGCGTTCTGCCGCGCTCTGGCCCGGTGGGACCGGCTGGCCCGGTATGACGATCCGGTCGCCTGGGTCCGTCAGGTCGCCTGGAACCTGGCCCGGAGCCGCTGGCGGCGGCTCCGGACCGCGCGCAACCACCTGCTGCGGCAACGGCGGACGGAGGCTGCGATGGCCGGTCCGACGCCCGATCGAGTGGCGATCGACGCCGCACTGGCCCGGCTGCCCGCCAACCACCGACGGGCCGTCATCCTGCACTACCTCGCCGACCTGTCGGTCAACGAGATCGCCAGTCAGGAGGGGGTGGCCGAGGGCACGGTCAAATCCTGGCTGCACCGCGGCCGGCTGGCGCTGGCAGGGCTGCTCGACGAGAGCATCGAGGGGGTGGGCAATGTCTGACATCGACCCGCGGCTACGGGACAGGTTCGCCGCGTACCGCACCGAGACGATCGCCCGGATCACCGGTCCGGGACCTGACCAGGCCCGGCGTACCCTTCGTCGACGCCGCCGGACGACGGTGGTGGCCGTGGCGGCGGCGGCGATCGCCCTGGCGGTCGCACCCATCGTCGCCAACGCCGCACTGCGTGACGACGGGTCGGTGCCGGCACCGGCGGAGACCGGCGAGCCGACCACCACGCCGACCAGTGATCCCGCACCGACGCCCTCCGTCCCGCTCGCGCCCAGCACCACCACGACCACGAGCCCGGCCGCGCCGGACGGCCGGATCAGTCGGGCGCAGTTGCTCGGCACGCCGGTGACCCTGCCCGCGTGGCGGGCCGGACGGGGCTGCCCGACCTCGGCCGTACGGATCACCGCCGACGACCGCGAGGGCGCCAACTGGCTCTTGGCGCTCGACCACGGCGACGTCGACGGGGACGGGGCGGTGGAGACGGTGGCGCTCGTGCAATGCGTGCTCGGCAGCGGCGGGCCGATGCAGGTGGTCGCCTTCGACCGGGACGAGAAGGGGAAGCTCGTCACGCTCGGTCGCGTGGTCGCGACCACCATCGACAAGCCGCAGTGGCTGTTCACACTTGATGTGGCGGACAACGGCACGGTGCGGGTGCAGGTCGGCGACATCGCACCCGGCGGCGGCTGGCGGAGCGAGTGGTCGCAGCGACAATGGCGGGGCTACCGCTGGAAGGGCGACGCCTTCGCGCAGGTCTCCGGGCCGACGAGCTTCGGCACCAACAAGCACGACGTCAACCTGGTCGTCGCCTCCGGTGATCTGGTGCTGACCGAGGCACCGGACGGCTCCCGGACCGGCACGGTGACCGTGCGCATCCGCAACGGGGCCACGGGTCCCGCCGCCTATGTGGGGCTGCGGCTCGGCCTGCCGGCGGCGATCCGCCCGGACGGCGACGGCTGGGCGGCGTGCCGCAACGACCCGGCAACGACCGGGGAGCCGGTCACCTGCGATTTGAACCGGCTCGAAGGCGGCAAGGAGCTCCGGCTCACGCTGGGCTTTCGGGTGGCGGCGGGTGCCACCGTCGGTACCGGCAAGGCCGACGTGGCCGCCCGGCCGATGGACGCCACCTTCGACTTCGTGGAGGAGGTCTACGAAGTAGACAACTCGGTCACGATCACGTACCGCTGAGCGGGTCAGGTCCGTCGTCGCCCGACGGCGGACCAGACCCGCGGGTCGGGCCGGCCGGCTTTACCAGGTGGGACGCTGCAATAGCCCGACGAACTCCACCAGCAGTCGTTCCCGCAATGCCGGCGAAGCGGCGTCGAGCAGCGTATTCACCACCGCCATCCGGTCCGACGACGGCGCATCCCCGCCACCGAGCCCGAGCCCGGCGGCGAGCCCGGCGACAAGTTCGGGCGTGAGCGCGTCCGGGGTCAGCGACGTCGCCAGCGCCATCAGCTCGGGCGGGAGGGCGACCGGACCGGCCGTCCGGGCCGCGGCCACCGCGTCGGTCAGGTCCGGCCCGAACTCGGCCACCCGGGGCGCGACCGCGGCGGTCACCGTGAGGTGCACGCTGGCGGGCAGGCCGTCGTACGACAGCTGGGGTTGGGTGTGCCAGCCCCGCGCGGTCAGCTCGTCGACCAGGACGAACAGGTCGGGGCCGCCTTCGGTGGCCGTGAAGCAGACCACGGTGGACTCCGGTTCGACCATCAGCCGCAGCCCGTCGACGGCGCGGATCGCGTCTGCCAGCCCGGCGACCGCGTCCCGGGTGCGGGCGGCCAGCCGCAGGTAGCCGTCGTCGCCGAGGTGCCGCAGGGTCGCGTACGCGGCGGCGATCGGCCCGCCCGAGCGGGTGGAAGCGATCACCGGGTTGATCATCGTGTAGCCGGGCCAGTCGGCGTACGCGAAGTACTGCGAGGCACGGAGCGCGGCGTCACGGTGCAGGAGCACCGACACCCCCTTCGGCGCGTACGCGTACTTGTGCAGGTCCACCGAGATCGAGGTGACCCCGGGTACCGCGAAGTCGAACGCCGGCACCGGCTCCCCGAGGCGGCGCAGGTACGGCAGGGTCCAGCCGCCGAAGCAGGCGTCCACGTGGCAGCGCACCCCGGCGTCGGCCGCCGCTGCGGCGATCTCCGCGACCGGGTCCACCACCCCGTGCGCGTACGACGGCGCGGAGCACGCGACCAGCACCGTCTCCGGGCGGATCGCGGCGGCCATCGCGGCCGGGTCGGGGCGCAGCGTGTCCGGGGAGACCGGCACGACGTCCAGCGCCACCCGCAGGTAGTGCGCCGCCTTGGCGAACGCGGCGTGGGCGCTCGACGGCACCACGATCCGGGGTGCGGCGATCTCCGGGTGGGCGTCCCGGGCCGTCTTGACGGCGAGGATCAGCGACTCGGTGCCGCCACTGGTGACGCTGCCGACGACGTCTGGGGCGGTGGTGCCCGGCCCGCCGCCGAGCACCCGGCCGGCCGCACCGACGAGCGCGTTCTCCATGGCCAGCAGGGACGGGAACGCGGTCGGGTCGAGCCCGTTGACGTGCGCGCTCTCCCGGTGGGCGGCGGCAGCCAGCTCGTCCAGCCCCGGCACCGCCGGGTCGTAGACGTACGCGAACAGCCGCCCTCCGTGGGTGGGCCGGTCGGCGGCGCGCAACTGACGAACCTCGGCCAGAACCCGTTCCGCGGGAACCCCGGCGGCAGGAAGTGCCCCGGCCTCGACCCTGCTCTCGTCGATCATGGAGTTATGGTGCCCTTCTCGTGACGGTCAATGACGTTCATCCCCCACCACAACTCCATGGTCGACCCGCCCGGTGGTGGGGGTGGTGGTGGGGGTGGGGGTGGCGGTTAGGACGGCTGGGGTCAGGGTGTAGCGGCGTAGAAGGAGGATTGGGGGCGCTACCAGTAGGGCCGGGATGATCGTGAAACCGAGGAGAACGCCCAGTCTCGCCGTGTCGGACTGGGCAGCCGCCGAGCCGGTGTCAGAGGACACGTAGCCGGAGAACTGGAGCACCAGTCCGTAGATGCCCGGGCCGAGCGCCAGCCCGAAGGTCTCCCCGGCGGTCCACAGGCCGGTGAAGACACCCGCCTGCCGTCGACCGGTGCGCGCCGTGTCGTACGCGATGCAGTCCGGCAGCATCGCCAGCGCGAAGACCTGCTGCCCGGCGTACCCCACGCCGATCACGGCGACCATGAGGTAGACCGCGACCGGCGGCACCACCGGCGCGGCGACCAGGGCGAGCGCCCCGGCGGCGAGGATCAGTGAGGCGACGACCAGCGCGGTCCGCTTGCCCAGTCGGGCACCGACCCGGGTCCAGATCGGCATCACCAGCAGCGCCGGCCCGACGAAGCAGACGAACAGCAGGGTCGGCCCGCTCTGCTCGTCGCGCAGGATCTGCCCCGCGAAGTAGTTGACTCCGGCCAGGATCGTCGCCACGCCGGCGGACTGCACCACGAAGCAGATCAGCAGCGCCCGGAACGGACGGTTGGCGCCGGCCACGGCGAGCTGGGCACGCAGGGTCGGCTCACTGTCGCCCACCGTGCCGGTCGGCGCGGACCGGGTGCCGAGGAACGCGCCGAGGGCACCGAGGGCGATCAGCACCGCCACGAACAGCCCCATCCACCGGTGTCCGGCCACGCCGTCACCACCGGCGGTCACCACCAGCGGGGCGACCGCGCCGGAGACCAGGATGGCGAGCGCCAGCACCGCGATCCGCCAGGTCATCAACCGGGTGCGCTCGGTGTAGTCGTCGGTCAACTCCGCCGGCATCGCCACGTACGGCACCTGGAAGAAGGCGAACGCGGTGGCGGTGGCGAGGAAGGCGAACGCCACGTACACCGCGGCGGCCGGGCCGTTACCGAACGGCGCGGCGAAGATGGACGCGAACAGGACGGCGAGCGCGAGGCCGCCGATCAGCAGGTACGGCCGGCGGGCACCCCAGCGCGACCGGGTGCGGTCGGAGATCCGCCCGGCGACCGGGTTGACCAGCACGTCCCATGCCTTGGGCAGCAGCACCAACAGTGCGGCCAGCCCGGCGGCCACGCCCAGCGTGTCGGTCAGGTACGGCAGCAGCAGTAGACCGGGCACGGTGCCGAACGCTCCGGTCGCCAGTGAGCCGAGGGCGTAGCCGGCGTGCACCGTTCGGGGCAGCGGGTTGGCGGCTGACGAGCCGGCGCCCGGCGGCGTTTTCATGGGGCCGAATGTTACTCACGTTATGTCGAGGGTCACATCCCCTCATCAGGCGACCAACGCGCCGCCGCCATGTCCACGCCCTCGCCGCGCAGCGGCACCCCCTCGGCCCGCAGTCGGGCCCGCGCCTCCCGCTCGTGTCCCGGCGGTAGCCGGCCACCCGACGTCACCACCCGGTGCCAGGGCACCGCGCCGCCGTGCCGAGCCATGATGGTGCCCACCAGTCGCGCCGAGGCACGACCCGAACGCTCCGCGAGCGCGTCGGCGACCGCGCCGTACGACATCACCCGGCCCTCGGGGATTCGCTCGACCAGGTCGAGCACCGCCTCGACGTACTCGTCAGGAGTCACAATCGGCCACCATATGGGAACGCGTCCGGGCGGTGCGGCCGTGACCACGCAGAATGGTCGGGTGCGCGAAGCAGTCACGACGGCCCGGCGGGTCGTCGTCAAGATCGGATCCTCCTCGTTGACCACCGCCACCGGCGGGCTGGCCGACGAGCGCGTCGACACGCTGGTCGACACCCTCGGACGGCTCACCGCGGAGGGACGCGAGGTGGTGCTGGTGTCCTCCGGGGCGATCGCCGCCGGCCTCGCCCCGCTCGGGCTTCCCCGACGCCCGCGCGACCTGGCCACCCAGCAGGCCGCCGCCAGCGTCGGGCAGGGCCTGCTCATCGGCCGGTACGCGGCCAGCTTCGCCCGGCACGGCCGGACCGTCGGGCAGGTGCTGCTCACCGTCGATGACGTGACCCGGCGGGCGCACTACCGCAACGCGTACCGGACGCTGCGCAAGCTGCTCGACCTGCGGGCGGTGCCGATCGTCAACGAGAACGACACGGTGGCCACCCAGGAGATCCGGTTCGGCGACAACGATCGGCTGGCCGCTCTGGTGGCCGCGCTGGTGCACGCCGACCTGCTGGTGCTCCTCTCCGACGTGGACGCACTCTGGACCGGCGACCCCACCAATCCGCACTCGACCCGGATCGCGGAGGTCCGCGACGACGCGGACCTCTCCGGAATCACCATCGGCGGGACCGGTCGGTCCGGCGTCGGCACCGGCGGCATGGTGACCAAGGTCGAGGCCGCCCGGATCGCCACCGGCTTCGGCATTCCGGTGGTGCTCACCGCCGCCGACCTGGCCGCGCCCGCATTGGCCGGCGAACCGGTCGGCACGCTGTTCCACCCGCAGCGGCAACGCCCGACGGCCCGACTGTTCTGGCTGGCCCACGCCACCTCACCCCGGGGGCGGCTGCACCTCGACCCGGGCGCGGTGGCCGCCGTCGTCGGGCGGCGCAAGTCGCTGCTGCCGGCGGGCATCACCGCCGTGGACGGCTCGTTCACCGCGGGCGACCCCGTCGACCTGGTGGACACCGCCGGCGCGTCGGTCGCCCGAGGGCTGGTCAACTACGACGCGGTGGAGTTGCCCGGGCTGCTCGGCCGCTCCACGTCCGAACTCGCCGCGGCACTCGGCCCGGCGTACGAACGAGAGGTCGTCCACCGCGACGACCTGGTGCTGCTCTAAGGAGTCAACATTGAGTGAGCGTCAGCGAGCGAATCATCGGCTCAGGGCGGCGGTGCCTCAGGGCGGCACGGAGCGCAGCGGAGTGTCGGCATGAGCGTCAGCGAGCAGGCCCGGCGGGCCCGGGTGGCGGCGGAGACGCTGGCTGTCGCCACGCGTACGGTCAAGGACGCCGCGCTGGTGGCGATGGCCGACGCGCTGGTGGCGCGTACCCCGGAGATCCTGGCCGCGAACGAGACGGACCTGGCAGCCGGCCGGGAGGCCGGGCTGAGCGCGGCCGTGCTGGACCGGCTCGCCCTCGACGCGGGCCGCGTGGCCGGCATCGCCGACGCGCTGCGCCAGATGGCCACGCTGCCCGACCCGGTCGGCGAGGTGGTCCGCGGTTCCACCCTGCCCAACGGGCTGGAGCTGCGCCAGATCCGGGTGCCGTTCGGGGTGGTCGGCATCATCTACGAGGCGCGGCCGAACGTGACGGTGGACGCCGCCGGGATCTGCCTCAAGTCCGGGAACGCGGCGCTGCTGCGCGGGTCGTCCTCGGCCGCACACTCGAACGCCGCGCTCGTCGCGGTGCTGCGTGACGCGGTCGCCGACGCCGGGCTGCCGGCCGACGCGGTGCAACTGCTCGATGCCAGCTCCCGCGACTCGGTCAAGGAACTGATGCGTGCCCGAGGGCTCGTCGACGTGCTCATTCCGCGCGGTGGCGCGTCGCTGATCCGCACCGTTGTCGAGGAGTCGACCGTGCCGGTGATCGAGACCGGGGTGGGCAACTGCCACGTCTACGTCGATGCCGCCGCCGACGTGGCGAAGGCCGTCGCGGTGACGCTGAACGCCAAGACGCAACGCCTGTCGACCTGCAACACCGCCGAGTCGCTGCTCGTGCACGCGGGCATCGCCGACGCGTTCCTGCCGTCGGCGCTGGCTGCCTTCGCCGAGGCGGGGGTGACCGTGCACGGCTCCCCCGAGGTGGCCGCATACTCCGCCGCCGTGGTCCCGGCCACCGAGGAGGACTTCGCCACCGAATACCTGTCGGCCGACATCTCGGTCGCGGTGGTCGAGTCGCTGGACGCGGCGGTCGCGCACATCCGCCGCTTCGGCACCGGGCACACCGAGGCGATCCTCACCGACTCGGCGAGCGCGGCCCGCGACTTCGTCGCCCGGGTGGACGCCGCGGCGGTGATGGTGAACGCCTCGACCCGGTTCACCGACGGAGGCGAGTTCGGGTTCGGCGCGGAGATCGGCATCTCCACGCAGAAACTGCACGCCCGCGGCCCGATGGGCCTGCCCGAGCTGACCAGCACCAAGTACGTCGTCACTGGGGACGGGCACCTGCGCTAGGGCCACTCAGCCGGGTGCCAGGGCAGGCTGAGCGCGGCTTGCTCGGCCAGGCGGCGTGGGCCGGGCGGCCCGGATCGCGGACAGGGTGGTGTGCACGTCGAACTGGTGGCCGTCGTCGCTCTCCCAGCCGCCGTCGCTGCGCTGGGTCTCGGTCAGCCGGCGCAGCGCCCGGACCATGATCCAGTCCTGCGGGTCGATGCCGGCGCGGCGCAGCGTGGCCGCCAGCCACGCCACGTCCCCCGGGGACATCTTCGGCATCCGTTCGGCGAGCACCACCTGGATTCGCGCCGACTCCTGGAACATCTCCTGCCGGTGCAGCACCGCAGCGCTCAGCCAGCCGGCGGCGAGGAACGACGGCCAACTGCCGTCTGGGCGCAGCCGCGCGGCGAGCGAGTGGGCCGCCGCCTGCACCACCCCGGCGTACGCCCCACCGACGCGGTGGTCCAGCGGGCCTGAGGCGCGGGCATCCAGGCCGGCAACGGTGAGCCAGAAACCGGCGTTGGCCGACAGGAGGAACCCGGCCTCCGGATCGCCCGGCCGGGCCCACTCCGGAGCCGAGTCGGCCAGCGACGCGTCCTCGTCCCAGCCGCCGTCGGCGTGCTGCCGGGACGCCAGCCAGTCGAGTGCGCGCCGAGCGGCGGGACGGCCGAGCGCGCCCAGGTCGTCCAACTCGGCGAGCCGGAAGCAGGTGGCGTCGACCGAGGCGATGTCGCCGCCCCAGGTGGCCGGCCAACCGCCGTCGGGTGACTGGCCGACCTCGGCCGTCTCCAGTAGCTCGGCGGGCACGGCAGTGCCGTTGCGGAGCCACGAGAGTCGGGCGCGTTCTACCGCGTCCCCATGCGCCACGACGAACCCGATCGCGGCTTCCAAGTCGACCACGGCGAAGACGCTACCTGCGCAGACGCGACGCCGCCTCGGGGAATCGGCCAGCCCGGGATGGCTGCGTCGCTCCGGCGGGAGGGCTGCTCGGCGTCGCCTGCATCGATTTGCCGGGGCGACGGTGGGCGCCGCCCCGGCTCGGCCGGTCAGTACGCGGGCAGCGACGGGTCGATCTGCTTGATCCAGGAGAGCACGCCGCCCTGCACGTGCACGGCGTCCTTGAATCCGGCCGCCTTGAGCGCGGCGAGCGCTTCCGCCGAGCGGACGCCGGACTTGCAGTGCAGCACGATCTGCCGGTCCTGCGGCAGCTTCGCGAGGGCCTCACCGGAGATGATGTCGCCCTTGGGGATCAGGGTGGAGCCGGGGATGCGGACGATCTCGTACTCGGCCGGCTCCCGTACGTCGACCAGGAAGATGTCCTTGCCGGCGTCCTGCCAGTCCTTGAGTTCCAGTGCGGTGATGGTCGAGTCGAGCGTCGCCTCCTGGGCCTCCTCGGAGACCGCGCCGCAGAAGTCCTCGTAGTCTTCGAGCAGGTCGGTGACCGTCGGGTTCTCGCCGCAGAGCGCGCAGTTCGGGTCCTTGCGGACCTTGATCTTGCGGTATTCCATCTCCAGGGCGTCGTAGACCATCAGGCGGCCGACCAGCGGCTCACCGATGCCGGTGAGCAGCTTGATCGCCTCGTTCACCTGGATCGAGCCGATCGACGCGCACAGCACACCGAGCACGCCACCCTCGGCGCAGGACGGAACCATGCCGGGCGGCGGCGGCTCCGGGTAGAGGCAGCGGTAGCAGGGGCCGTGCTCGGCCCAGAACACCGATGCCTGGCCGTCGAAGCGGTAGATCGAGCCCCAGACGTACGGCTTGCCGAGCAGCACCGCCGCGTCGTTGACCATGTAGCGGGTGGCGAAGTTGTCGGTGCCGTCGACGATCAGGTCGTACTGGGCGAAGATCTCGCGGACGTTCTCCCGGTCCAGCGCGGTGTTGTGGATCTCCACGTTGACCAGCGGGTTGATCTCGCGGATCGACGCTGCGGCGGACTCGGCCTTGGACCGGCCGATGTCGGACACACCGTGGATGACCTGGCGCTGGAGGTTGGACTCGTCGACGGTGTCGAAGTCGATGATGCCGAGTGTGCCGACCCCGGCCGCGGCGAGATACAGCAGGGCGGGCGACCCGAGGCCGCCGGCGCCGACACAGAGCACCCGGGCGTTCTTCAGCCGCTTCTGCCCGGTCACCCCGACATCCGGGATGATCAGGTGGCGCGAGTAGCGGCGGATCTCGTCAACGGTCAGCTCGGCGGCGGGTTCGACGAGCGGGGGCAACGACACGGTGGACTCCCCGGGATCGGCGGTGTGAACCGCGCCATTGTCGCTCGCGGGAGCCCCACTCGGCCATGAGGGATGACACGTGGCCCGCAATGCGGGAGCGGGAATAACCGACGACCCCGCCGATCAGGGAACCATGTCACCCGCGTAGCGACGTCCGTCGAGGTAGGGCCAGGCGTTGGCGACGCAGTCGTCCAGGCCGTACGTCTGCTGCTGCATCACCGGGGCGGGCTCCCCCGGGCCGGGGCATGCCTCGTGTTCCTCGCCGAACTCGTGGCCCACCTCGTGGTTGATCACATAGGTGCGGTAGGTGTCCAGCGAGGCGCCGTAGTCGGGGACCGCCTCCATCCAGCGGGCCAGGTTGATGATGACCTGGCCCGGCAGGCGGCAGGAGGTGTAGCGCTCGGTGGTCAGCCCACCCTCGGCGCACATTCGCTCGGACGTGACCGGGGTGGCCAGGTAGATGGTGAAGTCGGCGGCCCCGGCGTCGGCCACCCGTTGCACCCGCAGCTCATCGGAGGCGATCCAACTACGCGGGTCGGCCAGCACCTCGTCCACCCTGGCGGCGAACGCGTCGGCGTCCTGGCCGGTGCCACGTTCGACCGCGATCCGGTAACGGCGCAGCGGCCCGTTCGCACCGTGCACGGGTGTGTCGCCGTCGGCCGCGGTGAACCGTCCCGCTCCGACGGACGGGTAACTGGTGGGCGTCGGGTGGGCGGGCGCCCCACCTCCGAGGCCCATCCCGCCCTGGGTGCTGGCAGGAGTCTCGGCTGATGGCTCGTCGCCCCTGCTCACCGTCACACCGATGGCGGCGGCGAGCACGAGCAGGCCGAGCAGCAGGCTACGGCGACGTCGCCGACGCATCCGCACGAGCGTGGGACGCCCACCCTCGTACGCCGACCGCCCGGACTGGTCGGGCGGCTCGGTCGGGCCGTAAGGGGACGACGGCGTCATAACGTCGAGCCTGCCAGATTATTCGGGCATATCTCTGTTTTTGCCGCTATTGCCGCAAGACGCCTGTTGGAGGGGTGGACGGTCGGCGTGTCGGCCGGTCGTTCAGAGGGCAGGACCGCCGTAGCGGCGCCCGTCGACGTACGGCCACGGGTTGACCCGGCACCCGTTGAGGAAGAGTGTCTGCTGCATCATCACCGGCGCGGGCCGACCCGCACCGGGGCAACGCTCGTGCCGGTGCCCGAGTTGGTGACCCACCTCGTGATTGACCACGTACGTCCGGTAGACCGCCAGCGGCACGCCGGCCGAGACGAAGTGCGGCACGGACAACCGCCACCGATCCAGGTTGATGATCACCTGACCGGGGGCGCGGCAGGAGGTGTACGGCCGACCCCCGACCCGGATGTCCACCCCACCCTGAGCGCACATCCGACCCGCCGTACGGGCGGTGGCGAGGAAGACCGTGAAGTCGCGAGGCGCGTCCCCCGGCACCTGCTGCAGTCGTAGTCTGCCGCTGTCGACCCAGCTTCCCGGACCGGCGAGCGCCGCCTGGACCGCCAGCGCGAACTCGGCGGCGTCCTCGTTGCTGCCCGACTCCACCGCGACCCGGTAACGCCGCAGCTCACCCGCGCGACCCAGCACCGGGCCGGAGCGGGCGTCGTGGTCGAACCGTCCCGTGCCGGAGCTCGGGACCGCGCCGGGCACCCGCAGCACCGGGGGCGGGCTGGACGGGACCGAGTCGGAGGGCGACGGGCCGGCCGACGGCGGCAGCGGCGCGGCCACCAGCGGCGGCGGCAGCGGGGCGATCTCCTCGGCGGCCAACTGGTTGGCACCGGGACGCCCACCCGGCCCCTCGGCGGTCACGCTCACCGCCGCGCCGACGGCAAGCACCACTGCCACCAGTTGGGCGAGCAGCGCGAAACGGCGCCAACGGCGCACAGATAGGCGGGCTGAGCTGGGCATCCCGCTCAGCCTGCCAGATCAGACCGCCCGACGGTGTCCCCCGTTTCGGCGAGCAGGCCGACCACCGCCCGGGCAACCAGACGGGGAACTTCCAACTGCGCCACATGACCGACGCCGTCGAGCATCATCAGCCGGCTGTCCGGGATGACCCGGGCGGTCTGCGGCGCAACCCGCACGTCGATCAGCCGATCCTGTCGGCCACCCACCACCAGGGTCGGTGCGCGCACCGCCTTGGCGAGGCGCCACAGCGAACCCGGCCCCGGCAGGTACGCCCGCAGGAAGCTGGCGACCAGACCGCGAAACGTCCGGACGTACGCGGCGGCGTAGTGCTCCGCCTCGTAGCGCACCCGGATCTCCTCCAGCGCCTCCGCCCGGCGCTGGTCGCAGATCCGGCTGAGGTCGGCGACGCAGGCCTCCAACACCTGCTGGGCCATCACCTCAGGAGCGAGCTGGGTGAGATGCCGGGCGACCAACCGTTCACCCCGCGGAATGGCGAGCACCGGCAGCATCCGCCCCTGCAACGAGCGACGGAAATCCAGGAACGGCAGCGCCGGGGAGATCAGGGTGAGGGTGCGGACCAGGTCAGGCCGGAGCCCGGCGACCTGGACGGCGACGGCACCGCCCAGCGAGTTGCCGAACAGGTGCACGGGCCCCCGACCGGAATGCTCGATCCAGCGGACGACAAGATCCGCGAAGGCCGGAATCGTGTAGCGACGGCCCGGCTCGCTGCGGCCGAAGCCGGGCAGGTCGATGGCCTGACCGTCCAGCCGATCGGCGAGCAGCCCGGCCAGGTCGGTCCAGTTCTGCGACGACCCGCCCAGCCCGTGCACGTACAGCGCCGGCTCCGCGCCAACAGCGGTGGCCGGGGTGTCCCGCACGTACGTGACCAAGCCGTCGAGGCGAACCTCCCGGCCAGGCCACGGCGGCGGGACACGGTCATCGGGGAGCAGATGGTCCGGCCAGAGAGTGGCGCTCTTCATCGTCCCAGTCTGCCTCGAACCACTCAGGACAGCAGCGCCTCCAGCCGACGGTTGACCGCCGCCAGCGTCGCCCGGACCACCGCCTGCCGCGGATCACCGGCGACCAGAGCAGAGCCGGCGAGCTGCTCGACCCAGCCCTCACAGACGAGCAACACCACGACGGTGGCCACCTCGCAGTTGCCGAACGGCACCACCGCCGCGTGCTCGACGAAGCAGCGCCCCCGCTCGGCGTTCTCCACGCTACGCAGCAACTCGTCCACGGCGGCGGCCGCCGCCACCGCGCAGAGCCGCAGCACGTAGCCGTCCACCGCCGGCCCGGTGGCGTACCCGGAAGCGCTGTCGCCCCCGGCCAGCAGCCGGACCTCCACGTTGGCGTCCAGGCCGAAGGTGCTCACCTGCACGTGGTCGATCACTACGCGGGGCCCCGGCGTGCCGCCGGTGTCCAGCGGCCGGGACGGCGCCGACTCCGTCGTGGTCACCTGACCACCGGAGTACGACGCGCCGACCGTCGCCGGACTGCCGGTTGCGGCACCAGCCGGCGCGGCCGAGACCGATCCCGGCTCCTCGACCGTGGCGCGACCCCGGTGCGGGGCGTTCGACCGACGGCGGCGCGAGGTGTCCGTGCTGGTCCACTGCTCCGGGACTGCCGGCGCGGCCTCGACCCGACCGCCCGGCGAACGACCGGCCGCCGTCGACTCCGCCGCCCGGATCTCACCGGTACGCGGGTCCACACCGGCATCACGCGAAGCTACGCCTGGAGGCTCCGGGGTACGTCGCTCGGCGGCTCGGGACTCGGCGAGGCGGCGGCGCACCGGCGGGGGCGGTGTGGTGGGCAGGCCGGGCACGTTCTGCGGGGCGGCGGCCAGCCCCATCCGATCCTGGAGCAGCCGGGCCACCTGTCGGCTCACCTCGGCCGGGTCAGCGCCGTCGGCCAGGTCCAGTCGCAGACTGTGCGCCCCCGCCGGGGTACGACGCAGCGCCGCGTCGCGGACACCCGCCACCTCCCGAACGGCGTCCAGGATGGCGTTGACGTCGAACCCCTCGGGGCGCTCCCGCAGCGGGGCTGGCTCGTCGTCACGGCGGAGGTGGGTGGCGATACGGGCGAGTTCCGGGGTTTCGGCGGGTGGCTCCACGGCTGGCGGCTCCGGCACGACGGGCACGTCCGGTTCCGCGGGGACGCGCTGCGGCAGCACCACCGCTCTCCGGTCCGACTGCTGGCCGTCGTCGCCCGGGACAGCCGGCGACGTCGGGTCGGGGGCGGATCGGCGAGCCGCGTAGGGGGAGACGGACGCGTTGACGGGCCGTTCACGGCCCCCGGACCCGTTGGTGGAGGGAGGCGGGACGGCTCCGGTGGAGGACGGCGTGGTGTCGGCGGATGACGGGTCGTTCGTCGGCGCGGTGGCACGGGGCAGCTCGACGGCAGCCGGACCGGACGACTCGGGTGGTGACGGCCGGAGCCGGAACGGTCCAGTCGGCCGACTCTCGGGCCGTGGCAGGCCGGGCTTCTCGCCCGCGTCGCCCCCACGGGGAGTGCTGGCTGACTGGCTTGCCGCCCAGGAGGGGCGTTCGACAGGTGCGTCGGAGATGCGGCCCTCGGACCAGTCCGGCCGCTCGGCCCGGGAGGCGCTCGCCGGAGTGGTCGGCGATCCGCCGACCCAGGAGGGGCGCTCCGCCACGAGGGGCGGGCCCGCCGGAGCTGGTGGCGCGTCGGTCAGCGTAGGGGGCGGCCCGGCCGCTGCCGGAGGTGGCCCGGCCAGCGTGGGAGGTGGCCCGGCCGGTGCCGGAGACGGCGCGTCGGCCGATGCCGGGCTGGCAGGCCAGGAGGCGCGCAGCGGCGGGGAGCTGGTCGGCGCCGGATCGGAACCTCCAGCCCAGGACGGCCGTACCGGCGGGACGTTGGGCGGCGTCGGTTCGGACCCGCCGGCCCAGGACGGCCGCACCGGCGGGGAACTGGTCGGCGCAGGATCGGAACCCCCGCCCAGGACGGCCGCACTGGCGGCGCGCTGGTGGGCTCGGGGTCGGCCCCGCCCGCCCAGGACGGGCGGTCGGTCCGGGGTGCATCTGTCGCCGCGGGCCCAGCCCATGAAGGCCGGACGGCCGGTGGGCCGCTGGTCGGGGTCGGGCCGCCGGCCCAGGCGGGGCGCTCGACCACCGGTGGTGCCATGCCTGACGACGACACCGGTGGCCCACTGGTCGGAAACGGGTCCGCGTCGGCGGCGGGGAGCGGACGGTCGGTGGGGAGCGGGGGGTCGGTGGGCGGTGCGGCCCAGGACGGGCGGTCGGCCGGCGGCGCGCTTGTCGGTGCGGCCGCGGCCCCGGCGCAGCCTCGGACCCGCCTCGGACTGGGTCGTACCCGCGCGGCGGATCGGCGCGGACCGGTTCGTACGGGCGAGGCGACTCGGCGCGCACCGGCTCGTAAGGCTGGTGGGGCTCGGCGACCCAGCCCGGCGCGGACTCGTCCCGGGCCGCCGGGCCGGCCGGCTCGTCGTCCTGGCGGGACCAGGGCGGTGCCCACCCGCCACCCCAGCTCGGGCGGTTCCAGCTCGGCCCCGTCCAGTCCGGCTCGATGGCCGGCGATTCCCCGGCACGGTGCGCGTCACCGGAACGGTGCACATCCTCGCCCCGGCGCGCGTCCTCGGCCCGCTGTGTATCTCCCGGCCGGGAACTTTCGGCGCCGCGACCCGGCTCGGTCGCTTCGGCGTTCCCAGCCGGCCCCGGGGCTGCCGCGTGCTCCGGTGAGAGCGGGTCCCGCCAGGCGCGTGGCGCAGCTGGAGGTCCGTCGGCGGCCATCCGCTCGCCGGACGGTGCGCGGAAGCCGGGCGGCACCTCGAAGCCCGACGCGGCGGTGCCGACGGGCGGCACCTGGACGGCCGGCGGCGCCGAGGTGGGCAACCCAGGTTCGGCCCAGCGGGCGCGGTGCGCGGCGGCCGGATCGACGGTGGAGCGCTGGGCGGGGCCCACGTCGGGCGAGCCGCTCCCCTGCTCCATCGGCGGCGGTGCGGGACGTTGGGCGGGCACCGCCAGCCGGTCGCTGGCCGCCTCGGGTCGAGCTTCGGCGGGTAGCCCCGGCGGTGCGCTCACCGGTGTCGGGCGTCCTGCGGTCGATTCGAGACCGGGATGACGGCCGTCGTCGGCGGCGTCCGGGTGGTGCACGCCGTTGGCGTGGTGGCCGTTGGCGCGGGCCGGCGGCTCGAACTCGCCCGGCAGCCCGACCAGAGGCGACGGCAGGTCGCCGTGGCGGGTGGAAGAGGTGCGCCAACCGGACGCGGGGTCGGGCTGCCAGCGCGGCGCCTGGTCCCGGGCGTCCTCGCTGTCGGCGGCTCGGGGCCACCCACCCGTCGGGGGCGCCCACCCGCTGACGGAACGGCTCGGGTCGTCGTGCTGACCCGCTCCGTCACCGTGCTCTCCCGGGGTGGCGGCTCCGGGTTGCCCTGTTTCAGTCACCGCGCGCTCCTTGGTCGCCCCCGCTGAGGCTACCGTGTGCCGAGAGTGGCGATAGGTTACAGCGGCGGGCCATTTCCACCACGGGGGTCACGGGCGTAGCCCGGTCTGGGGGGAAAATGCCGGCTCGTACGGAGAACTCGGAGGATCCCATGACCGCTGCGGGGAACGGTGCCCAGACCGCTGGCCGGCCCACCCGCCTGCCCCGCTCCGCGCGTCGTAAGCAGCTTCTCGCTGCGGCGCAGGAGGTGTTCGTCGCGCAGGGCTACCACGCCGCCGCGATGGACGACATCGCCGAGCGGGCCGGAGTCTCGAAGCCGGTGCTCTATCAACACTTTCCCGGAAAGATGGATCTCTACCTGGCGCTGCTCGATACGCACTGTGACGCCATCGTCGCTCAGGTACAGGACGCGATGCGCGGCACCAGCGACAACAAGGAGCGGGTCAGCGCATCGGTGCGCGCGTACTTCGACTTCGTCGACCACGAGAGCGAGGCGTTCCGCCTCGTCTTCGAGTCGGACCTGCGTAACGACCCGGCGGTGCGGCAGCGGGTGGAGCGGGTCGAGCAGGGCTGCATCGCGGCGATCACCGACACCATCATCTCGGACACCGGGGTGAGCCGGGCGCACGCCGAGTTGCTCGCCTCGGGGCTGGTCGGCGCAGCGGAGACGGCCGCGCAGTTCTGGCTGGCAGGTGGCCGGCAGGTGCCGAAGGCCGAGGCCGAGGCGTTGGTGGCCGCGCTGTCGTGGCGGGGCATCGCGAGCTTCCCGCTGCAAGGTGAGTCAGCCTGACCGCCGACCCCGTGATCGGATAGCCTTCGCAGGGCGGTTCTTTCGCCCCAGTTGAGGAGGCACAGTGGAGGTCAAGATCGGCGTGCAGTACGCGCCGCGCGAGCTGGTAGTGGACAGCGCGCAGTCGCCGGCCGAGATCGAGCAGATCGTCACCGACGCCTTCGCCGGTGACGGCGGCACGCTCTCCCTGACCGACGAGAAGGGCCGGCGGATCATCGTTCCGATCGAGAAGGTCGCGTACGTCGAGATCGCCGAGGCGTCGTCCCGCGCGGTCGGTTTCACCGTCCGCTGACTGGTCCGGCCGTCGCGGCAGGTCGGTGTTCGGCCCACCTGCCGCAGGCCGGCGCCGGGCGGTCAGTTGTTCAGTCCGGCCGAGGTCATCCGCGCGGTGTGCGCGGAGGTGAGCCTCCCGAACAGCCCCGGCACGTCGACCCGGTCGTCCCGTGCGATCAGCGCAGTGAGTGTGGCCCGCTCGGCGGCAACGCGGCCGGCCTGGGACAACGCCTCGCCGACCAGCCGCCGCGCCCACATGGAGAGCCGGCCAGCCACCCGGGGGTCGTCGGCAACGGCCACCCGGATCTCCGCCGCGGCGAAGTCCGCATACCGCGAGTCGTGCAGGACATCCAGCACCAGCGCCCGGTCCGGCTCGTCCAGCGCATCGGCGATCTCCCGGATGAAGTCGTCGGTGATCGCGTCGCCGACGTACGCCTTCGTGACCACTTCCGCCCAGTCCCGGGGCTCGGTCGAGTCGTGGTAGGCCTGCAGTGGCTCAAGATAGGGCGCCATCGCGTCCTCAGGCGGCACGCCCAGCGCGGTGAGCCGGTCGGCGAGGCGCCGGTAGTTGGCGATCTCGGCCGCGGCCATCTCGCTCAGGGCTGCGCGGCGGCGCAGGTCGGGGGCGAGCCGGGCGTCGCCGGCCATCCGTTCGAAGGCGAGCAGTTCGCCGAAGGCGACCAGACCCAGCAGGTCGGCGACAGCGGAACCGGGGGTGGTCGGCGCGGACACGAGCGCAGGCTACCGCGCGCGGTCGTGCACGGGTACCCCGCGCGGGGTACATCGTCAACTCCGGCAATCATGTGGTCCATATCACAATCGCTGCCCCCGCGTGGTGCCTGGCCGGCGGGGAATCGGGACGGACCCATGCCTGTTCAGGTAGCATGGAGCAGTTGCCGTGGGCGCCGATCTGATCGAAGCTCAGCCCGCGGCGCGCGTGCGGCCCGGTCCGGCTCGGCAGTCTGCCGCCGACCGTGTGGCCCGCGTCATACCGAACGCGCCCTGAGGACATGACGGGCGCACCCACGAGAGGGCACCCCCACATCCACATGAGCGAGCTGACTCAAGATCTGATGGACGGCCAGGAACTGGCCCCCACTGCCCCGGTTCGACCGGAGGCCCCCACGTTTGCCGCACTCGGCGCCCGTGCCGAGACCGTCGAGGCGCTGGCCGCGGCCGGCATCACCCGCGCCTTCGCCATCCAGGAATATGCGATCCCGATCGCGCTGCGCGGCGTCGACCTGATCGGTCAGGCGCCCACCGGCACCGGCAAGACCCTCGGCTTCGGCGTACCCCTGTTGGATCGGGTCTTCGCGCCGGGCGAGGGCAGCGACGGCGTCCCCCAGGCGCTGGTCGTCGTTCCCACCCGCGAGCTGGGCATCCAGGTCGCCAAGGACCTGGCCGCCGCCGGCCGGACGCGCGGCGTCCGGGTGCTGCCGATCTACGGCGGCGTGGCGTACGAGCCGCAGATCGACGCGCTGCGCAAGGGCGTCGAGATCCTCGTCGGCACCCCCGGCCGGCTCATGGACCTGCAGAAGCAGAAGCACCTCCGACTGGACCGGGTGCACGCACTCGTCCTCGACGAGGCCGACCGGATGCTCGACCTAGGCTTCCTCGACGACGTCGAGAAGATCCTGGCGATGCTTCCGGAGGACCGGCAGACGATGCTCTTCTCGGCCACCATGCCGGACCCGATCGTCACCCTGTCCCGGCGTTTCCTGCGCCAGCCGATGACGATCCACGCCGGGCACACCGCCGAGACCGGCCCGTCGCCGCAGACCCAGCAGTTGGTCTACCGCACCCACTCGATGAACAAGGTCGAGGTGGTGGCGCGCATCCTCCAGGCGGAGGGGCGTGGGTTGACCATGATCTTCACCCGCACCAAGCGGGCCGCCGACCGGGTCGCCGAGGACCTCGACTTCCGCGGGTTCGCGGTCGCCGCGGTGCACGGTGACCTCGGCCAGGGCGCCCGCGAGCGGGCGCTGCGGGCCTTCCGGGCCGGCAAGATCGACATCCTGGTCGCCACCGACGTGGCGGCCCGAGGGCTGGACGTCACCGGCGTCACCCACGTGATCAACTACGACTGCCCGGAAGACCAGGACACCTACACCCACCGAATCGGTCGTACCGGCCGGGCCGGAGCGACGGGTGTCGCCGTGACCTTCGTCGACTGGGACGACATGCCGCGCTGGCGGATCATCGACAAGACCCTCGGTCTGGAGATGCCGGAGCCGCCGGAGACGTACCACACGTCGCCGCACCTCTACACCGACCTGCACATCCCCACCGACATCAGCGGCACGCTGCCCACCGCCGAGCGCACCCGGGCCGGGTTGTCCGCCGAGGTCGAAGAGGACCTGGGTGGCACGACGCGTTCCCGCCGGGGCGACAGCGGTGGTCGGGGCGGTCCGCGACGCGGTGAAAGCCGCGGTGAGGGTCGAGGTGAAGGCCGGGGCGAGCGCCGTGGTCGGGGCGACGGCCGCCGCGACCGCTCCGACGCCGGCACGCCGGCCGTCGCCGAGGCACCCGCGATCGCCGAGGCCGCCGACACCGCCGAGGAAGGCACCCGCACTCCGCGCCGCCGGCGTCGCCGCCGGGCCGGCGAGGCGGTCGCGGGCGAACCGACCGCCGTGATCTCCGCCGACACCGGCCCCACCGAGCCGGCTGCCGCGTCCGACGGCGAGCCGTCCAAGCCGCGCCGCCGCCGGCGCCGCCGTGGTGGCGGTTCCGACGCGGGTACGCCGGCCGAGGCGACCGCGGACTGATCACCAGCTACACCTGACATCCCCCGCACCGCCTCGCGCGGTACGGGGGATGTTCCCTTCCCACCCCACCTGCCGAAGATGGAACGATGCCGGAACCACTGGACGCCGCACTGACCGAGATCCGGGCGTTGCTGCTCGACCCCGCGCTGACCCGGGCGGTCGCCGCCGGACGTCGCCGCGGTCGCCGCCCCACCGTCGCTAGGGCCGAACTGCGGCCGGTGACGCTCAAGGCCGGACCCCGAATGCAGATCACCACGTCCGATGGCGCTCGCCCGTACACCCGCAACATCGCCTCCGGTCCCGAGGCCGCTGCGGCGGTCGACGAGCTGCTGGCCGAGCCGTTCGGCAACTGGCACGTGGAGACGTCCGCCGCGACGCTGCAACTGCGGGTGACCAAGTCCGGCGAGGCGCAGGTGCACCGGGCCGCCACGGCCCGTCCGGCGGTGACGCCCGGTGGGAATGACCGGACCAAGGAGTATCTGCTCGACCCCGGCGACCCGATCTTCGCGGAGATCGGCGGCTCGGCGGCCAAACGCCGCCAGGTGGACGCGTTCCTGCGTGCCCTGGCCGCGACCCTGCCCGACGAGCTGACCGGTCCGCTGCGGGTGGTGGATCTGGGCTGCGGCAACGCCTACCTGACGTTCGCGGCGTACCGCTATCTGACGAGTCGAGAGCTCGACGTCCACCTGGTCGGGGTGGACGTCCGGGAGGACCAGCGGCGGCGCAACAGTGAACTGGCGCAACGACTGGGCTGGGCCGACCGGATCAGCTTCGTGGCCGGCACGATCGCCGACGCTGTCGTCGAACCCGCCCCCGACCTGGTGCTGGCGCTGCACGCCTGCGACACGGCCACCGACGAGGCCCTGGCCCGCGCGGTGCGCTGGGAAGCCCGCTGGGTGCTGGCCGCCCCGTGCTGCCACCATGATCTGGCGAAGCAGCTCCGCGCCCACCCCGCCCCAGCCCCGTACGAGTTGCTGACCCGGCAGGGCATCCTCCGCGAGCGTTTTGCCGACGTGCTCACCGACGCGCTGCGCGCCGGGTTGCTGCGGGTGCACGGGTACCGGACCGAGGTGGTGGAGTTCGTGGACTCCCAGCACACGCCGCGTAACCTGCTGATCCGTGCCCGCCGTACCGGCACCGGGGCGACCGAACCGCAGCGCGCGGAGTACCGCGAGTTGGTGGACCAGTGGCGGGTCACGCCCCGGCTGGAGACCCTGCTGGCCGCCGCCGAGGAATCCGCCTCCTAGCGACCAGCAGTCGGGACGGGCACCGAGCTTAGTGGAAGAACGATGGTGATCGCTCGATGCCTTGTCGGTCGGTACGCGTACTGCCGGAGAAAAAGTCTCGTCAACGGGACAGTTTGTGCGGTCAGTCAATTGTTTCCGGGCCTGGGCGTACTACCCTCGGAAGGCGCATCGTCCCGGTGCTCCGGCAAGGGGGAAAGACACACAGGGATGGGATCCGCCGACGTATCACCGCAGATGGCCTTCGCCCGCTTCGTCCGGCGCGCCATCGATGACGCTCGCGACGAACGTGGTTGGACCGTGACCGATCTTGCCTCGCACACGGGCGTGGGTCGTTCCACCGTGTTCCGCTGGCTGGCCGGGGACTGGCAGGATTATCCCGAGTTGGCCAAGGTTCGGGGCTTCTGCGCGGCACTGGATCTGCCGGTGGCCGCCGCGTTCCGGGCGCTCGGGCTGCCCGACGCTGGCCCCGCGCCCCGTCGGCGCCACGACGACGGCCCGGTCGAGGCGGACGTCCGGGCCATCCTGGACCGGCTGGCCGATCCCACGGTCCCCGCCGAGGAGAAGCACCACATCCGCGACCTGCTCCGCTACCTGGCCCGCCGCCCCATCCGCCGCGCCGGCTAACCCCCCACCCCCACCCCCACCCCCGCGCGTTGATCATGAAGTTATTGCCTCGACACGCCGCTGGCAGAGGCAATAACTTCATGATCAACGCAGTCTTACGCCTGGGCGGGCCGCTGGGCTAGGGGGAGGTTGGTCAGGGGACGGTGAGGGTGAATTCGGCGGTGTGGACGGCGGCTCCTACCTGGAAGTCGAGGTAGAGGCGGTAGCGGCCTGGGCCGGGGGTGGTCAGCCAGAACTTGACCTGACCGTCCACCAGTTCCGGCTCCGGGTGCACGTGCAGGTAGCCGAGGTCGCCCTCGCGCAACGCCACCAGGTGCCCGTACGCCCCGAGGTAACGCTCCAGCGGGGCGGCGCCGCCAACGCCGTCGACCCGGAAGGTCAGCGGCACGGTCGCCCCGGCCTGCGGAGTGCCCTGGTAGCCGACGGTGAACCCGTCCACGGTCGTCGAGGTGGCCGGACCCGGCAGCGAACGGGGCTGATAGCCGCCCGGCGCGACCAGGTCCGTGCCGAGGGTCACCGCGGTCTGCGCGCCGTTGTCGGCGACGACGGTGAAGTCGGCGTACGCGCGCCAGACGCCGGGCTCCGCGAGGGTCAACGGCACCGACCAGGTGCCGTCCGCCGCCATGGTGGGATGCAGGTGCTGGTAGCCGCTCAGGTCCCGGCGGACGACGATGAGGTGCATCGGCTTGTCGTGCACGACGGCGAAGCGGGTGACCGGCCGACGCTGCACGTCGCGCACCTGGAAGCGGAGCTGACCGGGATGATTGGCCACGAACTCGGTGGCCAGGGGGGCCAGGGTGAACCCGGCTGAGCTGACCGCCAGACCGCCCGGCTCGGTGGCTGCGCCCTGATCGGCGCCCGTGGCGGTGCCGTGGTTGTGCGGCCCGATGCCCGGTGGGTCGGTGTGCTCGGCCGCCAACGACGGGCTGCCGGTGGTGGCGGCACCGTCGGCGTTCAGCCGGCCGAGGCCGAAGCCCAGCAGCACCGCCAGCACCAGCCCGCCGACCACCAGCGCCAGCCGGAGCGTGCTCCGGTCCGGCGCGGCGGAGATCTGGTCAGGCACCGCCGGCGCCCAGCGCATAGCCGGCCTCGTCGACGGCGGTCGTGCCCATGACGGCGTCGGCGCGGGTGACAGGCGGCTGGTCGGTCATGCCGCCCACGGTACCGCCGCGTCGTGCCACTTTAGGCCGACGCCCGGACGGCGTGGCGCCCGTCGCATTCAGCGGCGCCCGGGAACTTTCCGCCCGACCGGACGCAGACAGCACCGTAAAGACGAGCGCGCGACCAACCGCCGCGAACGGCAGCAGACCAACCGGCGAACCGCCCCGACCACCGCGAACGCCAGACCAACCGACCTACCGGTCCGACCACCGCGAACGGGAGTGGGTCAGCCGGCCACGGCGAGGGCGAGCGGGAGCACGTCGGCCGCGCCGGCCCGGCGCAGTGCCCGGGCCACCAGCGTCATCGTCCAGCCCGAGTCGATCAGGTCGTCGACGAGCAGCACCGGGCCGTCCAGGCCAGCCAGGGCGTCGGCCAGGTCGGCCGGCACGGTGAAGGTGTCGTGCAGCGCGCGTACCCGCTGGGCGCTGTTGCCACGCGGCCCGGCTGGGCCGCCCGGACCGGCCGGGGTGACCTCACCGAGCAGCGGCAGCCGGCCCACTGCGGCGATCCGCTCGGCGAGCGAGCCGACCAGCCGGGGCCGTCGCCGGGAACCGACCGCGACCACCCCCACCGGCCGGCGGGGCCACGGGGCGTCGCCGTGCGCCCACGCCTTGAGCACCTCCACCACCGCGCCGGCGACGTCGTCGGGCACCGGTGCGTCCGGCGCTTCCGGGCCGACGAGGTCGCGCAGCCGGCCACCCCAACCCAGGTCGGAGAGGCGCCCGACGGCACGGCCCGGCAGCGCCTGCTCCGCGGGGGCGATCCGGCCCTTGAGGGGTACGCCCACCGCGTCGAGCCCGGTCGGCCAGAGCTTCTTCGGCGCGATCTCCACGCCGGGTCGACCCAGGAAGGTCTGCGCGGCGGTGAGCGCGGCCGTCGACACGTCGGCGGCGAAGAGTGGGTCGGCGCACCTGTCGCACCGGCCGCAGTCGGCCGCCCCGGTGTCGTCCAGACACTCCCGTAGATACCGCATCCGGCAGTCGGACGTGGTCGCGTACTCCCGCATGGCCTGTTGCTCGACGGTGCGTGCCTCGGCGACGCGGCGCAAGCGGGTCTCGTCGTAGACCCAGTGCTCGCCGGTGGCGAGCCAACCACCGCGCACCCGGCGGACCGCGCCGTCCACGTCGAGCACCTTGAGCATCAGCTCCAACCGGGCCCGGCGCAGGTCGACAAGTGGTTCGAGGGCCTGGGTGGAGAGCGGGCGGTCGGTGTGCAGGGCGGCCAGTACGGCCCGGACCTGCTGCTCCGGTGGGAACGCCAGCGAGGCGAAGTAGCGCCAGATCGCGGCGTCCTCGACGCCGGGCAGCAGCAGCACCTCCGCGTGCTCGACGGCGCGGCCGGCGCGGCCGACCTGCTGGTAGTACGCGATCGGCGAGGGCGGCGCGCCGAGGTGGACGACGAAGCCCAGGTCGGGTTTGTCGAAGCCCATGCCGAGCGCGCTGGTGGCGACCAACGCCTTGATCTTGTTGTCGAGGAGGTCCTGCTCGGCCGCGCGCCGGTCGGCGTCGTCGGACTGCCCGGTGTACGAGGCCACCGGGTAACCCCGGGAGCGCAGGAACTCGGCCGCCTCCCCCGCTGCCGCCACGGTCAGCGTGTAGACGATGCCCGAGCCGGGCAGTTGGTCCAGGTGGTCGGCGAGCCAGGCCAGCCGGTGCGCCGGGCTGGGCAGGTCGAGCACCCCGAGACGCAGCGACTCGCGGTCCAGGGTGCCGCGCAGGATGAGGGCGTCGCCCAACTGTTCCGCCACGTCCT
The DNA here is from genome assembly GCF_028475105.1 of Micromonospora sp. LH3U1. Classification (NCBI taxonomy): domain Bacteria; kingdom Bacillati; phylum Actinomycetota; class Actinomycetes; order Micromonosporales; family Micromonosporaceae; genus Micromonospora; species Micromonospora sp. LH3U1. The sequence goes on from NZ_CP116936.1 coordinate 6,427,954, forward strand.
GGGTGACCCGGGCGTTGGCGGTGGCGGTGGTGGCCAGCACGGGGGTGCGGTCGGGCAACTCGGCGAGGAACGTCCGCAGCCGCCGGTAGTCCGGCCGGAAGTCGTGCCCCCAGTCGGAGACGCAGTGCGCCTCGTCGACCACCAGCAGCCCGGTGGTCGCGGCCAGTTTCGGCAGCACACCGTCGCGGAAGTCCGGGTTGTTGAGCCGCTCCGGGCTGATCAGGAGCACGTCCACCGCTCCGGTCTGGATCTCGGCGGTGATCTCGTCCCACTCGTCGAGGTTCGCCGAGTTGATCGTGCGGGCTCGGATGCCGGCCCGGGCGGCCGCCTCGACCTGGTTGCGCATCAGCGCCAGCAGCGGCGACACGATGACGGTCGGGCCGGCCTGGTGGCCCTGCTCGCGGTCTCGGAGCAGGGCGGTGGCGACGAAGTACACGGCCGACTTGCCCCAACCGGTCCGCTGTACGCAGAGCACCCGCCGCCGGTCGACGACAAGCGCCTCGATTGCCCGCCACTGATCCTCGCGCAGCCGGGCGTGGTCACCGGCCAGCCGGCGCAGCACCGCCTCGGCCCGCTCCCGTACCGCCGCCCGCTCTGCTGTCTCCACCCGGCATTTCTACCAGCGCCGTACGTCGTTCCCCTGTTGATCAAGAGGTTTGCGTCATGATCCGGGCAGATCCTGACCGAAACCTCTTGATCAACAGGGGAAGACAACAGGAGGCGTCAGGTGCGGGGGGTTCGGAGGGATCGGGTTAGGTGGGACAGGCGGGGGGCCAGGCTGGTCAGGCCTCCTGGGAAGAAGTAGACGGCCAGGATGAACACCGTGCCCAGGACGAACAGGGGCTGGCTCAGCGGGCGGCTGAGGACGGCCGGCAGGTTGTCGACCGCGTCGCTCGCGCCGAAGGCGGTGAGCCGGTGGTCCAGGTACATGTAGAGGACGCCGCCGAGCACCGGCCCCCACCGGGTGCCCGGCCCGCCGAGCACCACCATGACCAGCAGCGACAGGGTCAGCTCGGAGGACGTGATGTGCGGCGACGCGCCGCCGACGATCAGGACGTAGACCACCCCGCCCGCCGACGCCAGCCCGCCGGCCAGGGTGAACGCGACCAACTTGTAGCGGTACGGGTCCAACCCGAGCACGCCGATCCGCCGCTCGTCGTCGCGCAGCCCGGCGAGCACCCGCCCGGTCGGCGAACCGCTCACCCGGTGCACCACGAAGACCACAAGCGTCAGGTACGCCAGCGCCAGCCAGTACAGGTTGACCGTGTTCGTCACCCCCACCAGCCCGGCGGGCAGCCCGGACACGTCCAGTGGCAGGCCCTCCTCGCCGCCGGTGAGCCCACCGAAGTCCCGCGCGACCAGGATCGCCCCGACCTGGGCGAACGCCAACGTGACCATGGCGAACGCGATGCCCACGGTCCGTAGCGCCACCGCGCCGAGCAGCGCGGCGAGGATCGTGCCGCCGGTGATGGTCAGCAGCGCCGCCTGCCACAGCGGCAGGCCAGCCCGGGTGACCAGGATGTCGGTGCCGTACACGCCGGCGGCGAAATAGAGCGCGTGCCCGAAGGAGAGCATCCCGGTCCGACCGAAGAGCAGGTCGTACCCGGCGGCCAGCCCGCCGAAGATCAGGCAGATGGCGAGCAGTTGCAGGGTGCCGGGTGAGTTGACCGGCCCCTCGAAGATCCCCGGCAGGGAGATCGTCGAGTACGGCAGGATCACGAGGACGGCCAGCGCGACAAGCGGCAGGAACGGGCGGACTTGGTGCCACCGCCCCCGCTGCGGGGTCAACTCGGCGGGTACCTGCGCGGGAGGCGCGTCGACCACGGAGTTCGTCATGCCGTTGCCACCTTTCCGGCGATGCCCTGCGGGCGCAGCAGCAGCACCACGGCCAGCAGCCCGACCACGCAGATGTCGCCGAGCCCGGACGTGCCGTAGTAGTTGACGAACTGTTGCACCAGCCCGACCACGACCGCCGCGTACGCGGAGCCGACCACCGAGCCCATCCCGCCGATCACCACCACGATGAACGCGAAGATCAGCAGCGAGCCGCCCTGCCCGGGCGAGACCGTGCCGAAGTAGACCCCACCGAGCGCACCGGCGAGCGCGGCAGCCGCCCCACCGATCGCGAAGACCAGCGTGAACGCCTTGCGCACGTCGATGCCGAGCGCCGTCACCATCTCCCGGTTCTCCACCCCGGCCCGGATCACCAGGCCGTACCGGGTCCAGCGCAGGAACGCCAGGATCGCGCCGAGCACCAGCACCGCCGCGAGGATCAGCAGCAGGCCCCCGTTGGGCACCTGCGCGCCGAGGATCCCGGTCACCTGCCGGGTCCAGTCCGGACGCGGGAACGGCCGGGCGTCCGCACCCCAGGTGGCCTGTAGGAGCGCCACCCCGGCCAGGGACAGACCGACGGTGACCAGCACCTGTTCGATGGTGCGGGAGTAGAGCGGGCGGATCAGCACCAGCTCGACCAGGATCGCCACCAGCGTGCCGGCAGCCACCCCGAAGGCGACCGCGATCACGAAACCGAACCCGTCACCGCCGGCACCCGGCAGGTTTTCCGCCGCCCACCAGGTCCCGTACGCGCCCACGCCGAGGAACAGCCCGTGCGCGAAGTTGAGCACGTCGGCCAGGCCGAAGACCAGGGACAGGCCGGAGGCGACCAGGAAGTACAGCGCCGCCAGGCCGAGCCCGGTCAACGTCAACAGGATCACGGTGCCCATCAGTGCTGGCCCTTCTTCGCGACTGCGGGGCTCGCCGGCTCACTCCTGGCGCTCGGCGCGTGCGCCTCCGCCGAGCCGACGCCGAGCAGCGACTTGGTCAGCGCGGTTTCCAGCAGCAGCTCACGGGCATCGCCGGTCCAGGCCACCTTGCCGGCGGCCAGCACGACCGCGTCACGGGCCAGCCGGCGTACCACTGCCAGGTTCTGCTCGACGAGCAGCACCGGCACCGACTCCGCGACCCGTTCCAGCACCTCGGCCACCTCGGTCACCACCTTCGGCGCCAATCCCTTGGTCGGCTCGTCGACCAGCAGCAGCCGGTTGTCGTTGAGCAACACCCGGCCGATCGCGAGCATCTGCTGCTGCCCGCCGGAGAGCGAACCGGCCCGTTGCCGTCCGCGCCGGTCCAGCTCCGGGAAGAGCGCGAAGACCTTGTCGTACGCCGGGCTGGTGCCGCGCCGCTCGGCGAGCCGCAGGTTCTCGGCGACGGTGAGGCCGGCGAACACGCAGCGGTCCTCGGGCACGTAGCCGAGCCCGCCGCGGACCAGCCGGTGCGTGGGCCGGGCCAGCAGACTCTGCGCGCCCATCCGGATGGTGCCGCGGACCTCCCCGGCGGGCGGGGTGAGGCCGACGATCGCGCGCAACGTGGTGGTCTTGCCGACGCCGTTGCGGCCGAGCAGGACGGTCACGCCGGTCGGGGCGACCGTGAAGGACACCCCCTGGAGGATGTGCAGCCCGGAGATCCGGACCGACAACTCCTCCACGGTGAGGATCGGTTCCATCAGGGCTGCCTCCGTTCGCGACTGCGGGGCTCGCAAACCCGGCTCACTCCTCGCGCTCACAGCGCCTCTCCGAGGTAGGCCTCTTGCACGGTCGGGTTGGCCATCACCGTCTCCGGGGTGTCGCAGGCCAGCAGCGCGCCGTGGTGCATGACGGCGATGCGGTCGGCCAGTTCGAGGATGACGTCCATGTGGTGCTCGACCATCAGCACCGCCCGGCCGCTGTCCCCGGTCAACGACTTGATGACGGCCACCAGTTCGGGCACGTCCTCGGCGCTGACCCCGGCCATCGGCTCGTCCAGCAGCATCACCCGCGGTTCACCGGCGAGCAGCAGAGCGATCTCCAATTTGCGCTTCTCGCCGTGGGCCAGGGTGCCGGCCAACGCCGTACCCCGGTGGGCGAGGCCGACCCGGTCGAGCGCCGTGTCGGCGGCGGCGGCGACCTCCCGGTCGGCCGCCGCCCGCCGCCACAGTGCCATCGAGCCCCCGCGGTGCGCCTGCACGGCGAGCCGGACGTTCTCCCGCACGCTGAGCGAGCCGAAGACCGAGGACGCCTGGAAGGTACGGCCCAACCCGAGGCGCGCCCGCCGATGCGGCGGGAGTTCCCCGATGTCCTGCCCATCCAGGGTGACCCGGCCCTCCGTGGCCCGGCGCAGGCCAGTGATCAGGTTGAACAGTGAGGTCTTGCCGGCGCCGTTCGGCCCGATCACGCCCAGGAACTCCCCCGGCGCGAGATCGAGGTAGACGCTGTCGACGATGGCGACCTCACCGATCCGCCAGGTCAGACCGCGGGTGGCGAGCATGGGTCAGCCCTTCATGGCCACGGCCGGTGGCGCGGTCTCGTCACCGGTGAGGCTCTTCTGGGCGGTCGCCGTGAACGCGGTGCCGCTGCCGGTCAGCTTGGCCTGGAACATCGGCTGGAGCAGCGCGTGGTCGGCAGCCCGGATGGTCATCTTGCCCTTGACCCCGTCGAAGCTCCAGCCCTCCAGTGCGGTGACCATCTTGTCGACGTCGTCCCCGCCCTCCTGCGCCGCACGGACCACCATCTGGGCGGCGGCGAAGCCGTCCGGGTGGAACAGGTCGATGGTGGAGACCTTGGCCTTCAGCGCCTTGCTGGCCTCGGTGTCACTGGCACCGTCGAAGTAGTGCGACAGGAAGGAGATCTTCGCGCCGGCAGCACCGAAGGTCGGCCACGAGGCGCGAATGTCCAGGCCGGTGACGACCGTGGTGGACGAGAGCACGCCCTGCTGGTCGAGGGTCTGCCACATGGCGGGGGCGGTGGTGCCGGCCCAGGCCACGAAGAGCAGGTCCGGCTTGGCCGCCTTGATCTGGCTCGCGAACGGGGTGAACTCGCTGGCGCTGGCCGGGGCCCGGACGCTGCTCACGGTGGCGCCCGCGCCACCGATGACGGTCTTGACGGCCGCCTCGTTGGCGTCGCCGAACGCGCCGTCCTGAGCGAAGACCACGACCTTCTTACCGGCCGGGTCGCCGATGAACGACTTGGCGGTCACCACGTCCTGGTAGGACTGCCGGCCCGAGCGGAACGTGTACTTGTTCGCGCCGGTCACCGCGTCGGTGGCAGCCGGGCCGGAGATGAACAGGACCTTGTTCTGCGCCGCGATCGGCGCGACCTGGAGCGCCACGCCGGAGGCGGTGGAGCCGGCAATGATCTTCGTGCCCTTGCCGATCAGGTCCTTCGCCGCGGAGACCGCCTTGGCCGGGTCGCCCGCGTCGTCGACCTCGGTCAGCTCGATCTTCCGGTCACCGACCTTGCCGGTGCCCTTGGTGGCGAAGTCGAGCCCCGCCTTGAAACCCTCGATGTACTGCTTTCCATAACTGGCCAGGGCTCCCGACTGGGAGTACACCAGGCCGACCTTGACCGGCGCGGCGCTGTCGCCGCCGCCGGTGGCGGTGTCCTGCGGGCTGCCACAGGCCGTGGCGGCAAGCGCCGCGGCCATCATCGTGGCGGCGGAGAGGAACACCCGCCGCGTCGTCCGGACCGTCATTGCGACTCCACATGAGGACTCGGAGGGAGAGAACTTCTTCGTGTCGGCTCACGCTAGAAGTGACGTCACCCACGAGCTATGTGGCGGAAACACACAAGTAACAGGATTGAGGTGGCCGGGGGTTACAACAGGCCGCGCTACCACCCGGGCACCCGCGCTCTCGATGGCCCGAACCGCCACGGACCACCCGGGGCGTGTGTCGTCCCGCGCCATCCGCCCCGTTTGGTCAGCCGCAGGGACCGTCGTGGGCTGCCGCGCGCGGGCAACGCCGGCGACCGTCGAGCAGGCTGTCGCAGAAGACCCGATGACGTACGCACTGAGCGTCCTCCTCGGAAACCGTCGTCTCGGCCCGGTCCACGTCGGCGAGGAAACCCAGCGCCCGCGTGATCGTCCGAGCGAACCGCAGCGCGGCCGACAGGTCCGCCGCGACCACCGGCAGATGCACCACAAACCGTTCCCTCGTCATGCGCACGATCACCGCCCTAGACTCGCCGGCCTGGAAGACGGCCCGGTGTGCGGGTAGGGGACGCCCACCGGACCGCCCGGCCCCACGCCCGCAGCCTTCGTCGGCGGCGGTACGTACGCGGAGCCCACCTCACGCCCGCACCCCGAGGGTTTGCCGAACCAACCGGAGCCGAACATCAGCAACCTACCCCAATTGCTTGTGTAGGTCGACCCTGTGAAGCAGCGACACCACAGCTTGTTGCAGTAACTGGTGTAGGCCGGCATGATCGGAGACGCCGAACCGACCGGAGTCCTCAGCATGCCCACAGCAGAAGCCCCATATCGTCGCATCGCCAACGAGATCGCCGCGAAGATCAAGAGCGGCGAGCTGAAGCCGGGCGACAAGCTGCCCTCGACCCGGGAACTCGCCGAGAGCTATGCCGTGCACATGAACACCGCCTCGCGAGCGCTCTCACTGCTGCACGACCGCGAGCTGATCACCGGTCAACCCGGCCGCGGCACCTACGTAACCGAGCACCCACGGGATTGACCCGTCCGACTGTCAGATCGAGGACACGGCCTGCCCTTGAACCACCACCCGTCGGCCGTTACGGCTGGTGAACGGCATGACGAACTTCGGTGCGCAGCCCTGCACGAACAGCAGGACGAAAATTGACCGCACTCTTCGCTACCTTCGCATCACTATTGGTGATGCAAAGGAGATCCGGTGTCGGCGAACGACGACTTCTTCCGGTCCCGCAAGGCTGCCGCCGTGCTCAAGCACGGCATCCTGAAGCGCTACCCGGTTGTCTTCGCTTCCAAGACCGGTCAGGGCAAACCAGTCGTCTTCCTCGATGGCTACGCGGGACGCGGCGAGTACGAGGAGGAAGGGGAGGAAGGATCGCCGCTGCTTCTGTCCCGGTGTGCCGACACGGTCAGGAGCTTTCGGAGCGTCTTGCTCTTCTTCGTGGAGAAAAATCCTTCCCACTTCGCGAACCTAAAGCGGGTTCTGGAGCAGCGCGGAGGCTCAACGAGGCGCATTCTCCGGCAAGGCGACGTGGCAGATCATCTGCCAGAGGTCCTCTCGGTTGCTCGTCAGGCTTCACTCTTTGCCTTCCTCGATCCGTTTGGCCTTGCGCTTGACTTCGGTCTCGTGCGCTCAGGGCTCCTCGGTCGACCCCCTTCGCCGCCGACAGAGGTTCTACTTCACTTCAGCATCTCTGCTATCGCGAGGATGGGACGAGCGGTTCAGGTCGCACGCTCCCGGGGTGACCGGCTGCCTCCTGCTGAGCAGAAGACGGCCGACCACCTCACCAGATTTCTCGGCGATGACTGGTGGCAGGACCACTTTGCCCGGGTCAACGGTGATGGAGATGAGGAGACCGCGACTGAGGTAGCTCTCAAAGTGGGCGCAGAGTACGAGAAACGGTTGACCACGGGAACGAGCTATAGCGCGATCACTATGCCGGTCCGACCGCGCCCGGAACTCTCGCCGAAGTATGTCCTGATGCTGTTCACGAGACACACAGAAGGCGCTTGGCACTTCGCGGACGCCGTGGGGCAAGCTGGCGTGGACTTAGAGGAAGCCCGCTACAAAAGCCAGATGAGCCAGGACACCCTGTTTGGGTCACTTCCCTTCGATCGGCCGGCACACGTGAACAGCGCCCTACCGCGGGTGGCGCAAGTCGTTGAGCGGAACATTGTCCGGCTGCTTGCGGGATCGAAACCTGTTCAGCTCGCGGAGCGGGTGCCCGAGGTCTATCGGGGAGTTCTTGGCCAGGCGTGGACGCGTCATGCGCGGCACGCAGTCAAGTCGTTGCACCGTCAAGGTCTGATCGACCACACCGGCGTCGGGGACTTCTGGAAGGACCCCATCCGGCAACTCTGAGAGGTGGGACCTCGGCGGAAGGTCGACCAACTGCAATTAGGCGGCAGCGGGCAGGCGAGGCGTCGGCATCTCATCCCAGGTGCGACCATCGAGTAGGCGCCCACCGGCCTTGGGCGTGCGGCCACCCCACTGCTTGAAGAAGAAGGCAGTCCCTGCCCGATCGCATTGGTCGCGTAGTTCGGCGACCCAGGACCCATCCATCGGGCGACAGCCCTGACCCGACTCGCCCCCCGCGATTAACCAGTCCATCCCACCGAGGTCGAGCTGCGGCAACGGGCCGAGCAGCGGCTCGGCCGAGATGAACCGAACCGCCGCCGGCACCTGCCGAAGGCAGTCGATCCGCGATCTCTGGCTGTCGTCTTCGACGCTCACGCCCATCCAGACATTTGGCGGCCAGTCCAGATCATGAGCAACCTTGGCGAGCCGAGATGCGCGCTTCGTCAGCACTTGGAAGGTGTGACGCGGCGTCTCACGCATAACGTCGAAGACCTGCTGCACGTACGTGAGAGGAACCCTCGCGTGGAACAGGTCAGACATCGAGTTGACGAAGACTGTTCGAGGATCACGCCAGCGTCGCGGAATATCGAGGGCGTCAGGGTGGATCGCAACCCCGAATCCCGGCCCAGAGGTGCGGGGGTCGCCATCGGTCTGATACTTGGCCGAGCCCATGGCCTTCAGGCGCTTCGCGAGAGTCATCGCATAGCAGTTGTCGCACCCCAACGAGATGCGGTCACAACCTGTAGTGGGATTCCAGGTTGCTTCCGTCCACTCGATGGCGCTTTTGTCCGCCATGCGCCGCTCCTTCCACTCGACGCGACAATACTGTCGAACAACCGTACGCATGGGAAGGGTTGCGCGGCGTGTCGGCCCGTCCAGGTTCTGCGCTTACGGGCCAGCCAACCGTGCGTCGCCGACGCACGCAGCCGCTGGGCGCACCTCACCCTCCCAAGATCGCGCCCGTTCCTTGATGTAGTGGCCTTGGCGGCCTTGCGACGCCACTACATCCTCTGTCGAGCGCGATCTTGCCTTCGCCGCGTGCGCGTCGACGCGACGCGACGCGGACCGAAACGCCGCTGGCCCGCCGTCCGGGTGACGGACGACAGGCCAGCGTGTGGGCCGGGCGTGATAGGCCCGGCGGTCGGCTCGGAGCGGATCAGCTCCGGGCCGAGGTCAGTTCCTGGGCAGGCCGGCGCGGGCGGCGACGGCGGTGTCCGGGTGGTCGCTGAAGACGCCGTCGAGGCCCAGGCCGAGGAAGAGTTCGCACTCGGCGGTGATGTCGCCGCGCGCGTTGGGGTCGGTGCCGATCCGGAAGTCCACGGGGAGGAACTGGTTCTCGGCGCGGAACGTCCAGGAGTGCACGAGCAGCCGCTCCCGGTGCGCGTCGCGTACCACGTTGGTCGGGGCGAGCAGGGCACCAGCGGCGTCGCGGGGCACGATCAGGTTCTTGTTCGCCCCGATGCCGTCGGCGTACCCGGCGATCCACTTCAGCCCGGCCGGCTTGGCGAGGTCCTGGTAGCTGCGGGTGTCGCCGGCGGCGGTGAAGTCGTACGGGCGGCCGGTGGCGTCGAGCAACTGGATCAGCTTCACGTCGGTGAGCCGGCTCAGCCGACGCAGGTTGGCCGTCTCGAACGACTGGATGAAGACCGGCGAGTTCTTGCGGTCCAGCTTGTTCTGGCGCAGCACCCGGAGCAGCGGCTCCTCCAGCGGCAGGCCGATCGACGTGAAGTAGCTCGGGTGCTTGGTCTCCGGGTAGATGCCGATGGTGCGGCCCCGTGTCCGCCCCTCGGTCCGGGCCAGGTCGATGACCTCCTGGAGGGTGGGCACCTCGAAGCGACCGTCGAAGGCGGTGTTCGCCACGCGGACCTGCGGCAGTCGCTCCTTGGCCCGCAGCGTCTTCAGCTCGGCCAGGGTGAAGTCCTCGGTGAACCAGCCGTTCACGGCGACACTGTCGATGGTCTTCGTCGCCTTACGGGCCGCGAACTCCGGGTGCGCCGACACGTCGGTGGTGCCGGAGATCTCGTTCTCGTGCCGGGCGACCAGCACACCGTCGGAGGTGGAGACCAGGTCCGGCTCGATGTAGTCGGCGCCCATCCGGATCGCCAACCGGTACGCCTCCAGCGTGTGCTCCGGCCGGTAGCCGCTGGCGCCGCGGTGACCGATCACAATCGGTTGGTCGTTTGCCCGGGAGCGGTCCGCGTCGGCCGCCGGGTCGGCTTCGGCCATTGTCGGCACGACCACGGCGGCGGCGGCGAGCAGCACGCCGGCCAGGCCGAGGGTCGAGAGGGTACGTCGCATCGCCGTCTCCTGTCATCGGGAAAGCCGGTTCAGCAGACCGCCCCGGATTGACTGGCAGTTGGTCGATGGTTGGCCGGGAGATGAATCTCCGGAATGGGCGTTCCCACTCCAGCCGGCGGGCGGAAAAGGAAGATTGTCTGGTGCGCCGGTTCTTCCGCAACCCCGTGCGGCTGGTGCCGTTCGCGTTCCTGGTGCCAATCCTGCTCGGTACCGGGTTACTCATGGCGCGCTGGGCGACCACCGAACAACAGCGTCCGCCCCTGGTCACCGCGCTCTTCACCGCCACCTCGGCCGTGTCGGTCACCGGCATGGCGATCACCGACACGCCGAACTACTGGTCCGGCTGGGGGCTGCTGGTGATCACCCTGCTCACCCAGCTCGGCGGTCTCGGCATCCTCACCGTCGCGGCGCTGGTCATCCTGGTGGTCTCCAGTCAGCTCGGGCTGCGCAACCGGCTGCTGGTGCAGGCCGAGACGGCGGAGTTCGGCATCGGCGACGTGGGCCGGCTGCTACGCCGGATCGCGGTGACCGTCTTCGCCTGCGAGACGGTGATGACCGCGCTGATCGCCGGCCGACTCTGGTTGGCGTACGACTACACGCCCGGGCGGGCCCTCTGGTCGGGCGTGTTCCACGCCGTCCAGGCGTTCAACAACGGTGGCTTCGCGCTCTACTCGGACGGCCTGCTGGCCTTCAGCCGCGACCCGTGGGTGTCGCTGCCCCTGGCGGTCGGCGCGATCATCGGCGGGCTCGGGTTTCCCGCGCTGTTCGAGGCGGTTCGCGAGTGGCGCCAGCCGGTGCACTGGGCGGTGGCGACCAAGCTGACCGTCTGGGGCAGCGCGGCGCTGCTGCTGATCGGCTTCGCCGGTCTGCTCGCCGCCGAGTGGACCAACGCAAGCACGATCGGCCAGTACGACGTACCGGGCAAGATGCTCGCGTCGTTCACCCAGATCGCCTTGAGCCGCACCGGCGGCTTCAGCGTCCTGAACATCGCGGCCCTCCAGGAGGAGAGCTATCCCCTGCTGATCGTGCTGATGTTCATCGGCGGCGGCAGCGCCAGCACGGCCGGTGGCATCAAGGTGTCCACGTTCTTCCTGCTGGCGTTCACCATCTGGGCGGAGTTGCGCGGCGAGCCCGACGTGACGGTCGGGCACCGCCGGGTGGCCACCGCCAGCCAACGGCAGGCGGTCACCGTGGCCCTGCTCAGCGTCGCGCTGGTCGCGGCCGGGACGATGCTCCTGCTGCTGCTCACCGAGGGCATTCGCTTCGTCGCGGCCCTGTTCGAGGTCACGTCCGCGTTCAGCACCACCGGGCTGACCATTGGTCTGGCCAGCGAGCTGCCGGCCAGCGGCCAACTGGTACTGACCGTGCTGATGTTCATCGGCCGGATCGGGCCGCTCACCCTCGGATCGGCGATCGCCCTGAACACCCGGCGCAAGCTCTACCGCTATCCCCAGGAACAACCCATTGTCGGCTAGGCGCGAGGAGGTCGAGGTGTCGGCGAGACGATCGGACGGCGGCGTCGTGGTGATCGGGTTGGGTCGGTTCGGCTGCCACCTGGCCGGGTCACTCACCCGGATGGACCGCGAGGTACTGGCCGTCGACCGCAACCCGGAGCAGGTGCAGCGCTGGTCCGCGCAGCTCGACCGGGTGGTCCAGGCCGACTCGACCGAGGAAGGGGCGCTGCGCCAGCTCGGCATCGCCAGTTTCGAACGGGCGGTGGTGGCGATCGGGGCCTCGGTGGAGGCAAGCGTGCTCACGGTGCTGGCACTGGTCGAGCTGGGCGTGCCCCAGATCTGGGCCCGGGCGACCTCGCAGAAACACGCCAAGATCCTGTCGTCGGTGGGCGCGCATCACGTGATCTTTCCGGAGGCGGAGACCGGCGACCGGGTGGCACATCTGATCGTCAGCCGGCTGCTCGACTTCATCGAGTTCGACGACGACTTCGCCATCGCCACCGTCCGGGTGCCGGAGTCCCTGGTCGGGCGCACCCTGCTCGACCTGCGACCGCAGGAGCGCTACGGGATACGCGTGGTCGGTGCCAAACTGCCGGGAGAACGCTTCCGGTACGCCTCGGACGACACCGCACTCCCCCAGGGTGGGGTGCTCATCGTGGAGGGTGGGATCGACCAGGTGCAGCGGTTCGCGGGACGGCGCTGACCGTCACTTCTTCCGACCACCGTGCCCCTTCCCCTTACCCTTGGTCACTTTCCCGCTTTTCCCGAACCACCACCCGACCCCTTGGCCTTGGCGGGCTTATCGGGCTTCTCGGGCTTGGCCTTCGGCGCACCGTTGCCAGGGCCGCCCGCCGTCGCCGCCTTGGGCGGGGCCTTGGGCGGCGCCTTCGCCGAAGTCTTGGGCAGAGTGATCGCGGCCGCCGGGGCGGTGGACGGCGTGCTGCCGGCCACCCCCGAGAGGTGTACCCCGCAGGTCGCGTCGCCGAGCCGGAACTCCACCGGCAGCGGGTTCGCCCCGCGGTAACTCCCGGCCAGGGTGAGCTTCTCGGCCGCGCCGGGCGCCAGGGTGGCGCGGTCGGCCGCCGGCCGGATCAGCACCGTGCGCCCCTCCTGGTGCACCGCGGTCGGTTCCGCCTTGGTCACCGTCTGCTGACCCGGGAAGGTGAAGCTCATCGTCCAGTCGCGCAGCGCGGCGTCCCCGGTGTTGGTCAGGGTCAGCTCGGCGGCGAAGTCCTTGCCGGAATCCGCGCGCAACGCGTACGCCACATCGCACGGCGCCGTCTTCGGCAGACCCATCCGAGCCTCGGTCGTCGGGCGGTCCTCACCGCTGGCGGGGCTGCGCGAGGTGAACCCCCACAGGGCCCCGGTGACGGCGAGCAGGCTGGCGGCGGCCACTCCGGCCTCGACCCGCCGGCGCCTCGTTGCCTGCCTGGTCCGGTTGCGGGTGCGCGACAGCGGCAATGCGTCGGTCGCCGCCGACCACGGCAAAATCGTGGTGCCCGCGCTGGCCAGCGCGGTCGGATCCAGGGGCCCGGCGGCCGAGGAGACCGGCACCGCCGGGAGCATGCCGGCCGCTTCGGCGAGGGTCCGGGTCAGCTCGGAGGTCGCCGGTCGGTCTTCGGGCCGCTTGGCCAGGCAACGCCCCACCAGGTCGACCACCTGGTCGGGCAGCCCTGGCACCGCCTGCATCGGCTCCGGGTCGTTGTACATGTGCGCGCGCAACATCTGGGTGGTCGTGCTGGCCTGCCACGGCAGCCGGCCGGTGAGCATCCGGTAGAGCAGCAGCCCGACGGCGTACACGTCGGTGGCCGGTGAGACCTGGCCGTTGTCCAAGCGCTCCGGGGCGAGGTACGCGGGTGTGCCGAGCAGCGCGCCGTCCGGCCCCTTCTCGCTCTCCCCGACCAACGCGGAGATACCGAAGTCGACCACCTTGACGCCGGTCGACGTCAGCATGACGTTGCCCGGGGTGACGTCGCGGTGCACCACACCGCGGCCGTGCGCGGTGGCGAGCGCCGAGCTGACCTCCGCGCCGATGGTCACCGCCTCGCGCCACGGCAGCTGACTCTCCCGGCCCAGCCGGCTGGCCAGCGAAGCACCGTCGACAAGCTCCATCACCACGTACGGCACGGTCAGACCGACCTGATCGGACTCGCCATAGTCGTACACGTTGGTGATGTTGGGGTGGCAGAGCCGCGCGGCGGCCTGCGCCTCGATCCGGATCCGGTGGCGGAAGGCCCGGTCGCTGGCCAACCGGGAGGCCAGCACCTTGACCGCGACCTGGCGGCCGAGCACCTCGTCGTAGCCGCGCCAGACCACCGACATGCCGCCCGCGCCGAGCTGCTCGATCAGCCGGTACCGCTCATCGAGCAGCTGCGCGCCGTTCCGGTCCCCACCCATGGTTACCGTTGTTGCCCACGAGCGGCCAACCTACACCTGGAGTGTCGGAATCGGTCAGGGCTGTCACCCGTTCAGGCGGTGGCGAGAAGTTGGTCCACCGGGGCGTAGTCGTCGGTCAACACCATCGCCCCGCCGACGAAGTCCGTCAGCGCCGCGCCGGACAGCAGGCTGACCTTCGGGTCCACCTCGCCCAACCGGGCGCGGACGGCATCCAGCGGCAGCGGCGCGTCGGAGCCGACGATGAGGAAGTTGGCACCCTGCTCCTCGGCGAGTGCCTCCGGCGGCGCGATCAACGCGACGTGCCCGAACTCGGCGGCCACCGTGGCCAGCTCGGCGCGAATGAACCGCAGCGGCGGGTAGTCGATGACGTTCTGCACGTACACACCGCCAGGGCGGGTCACCCGTCGAACCTCGGCGGCCATCTCCCGGGTGGCCAGGTGCCAGGGCACCACCAGGTGACCGAACGCGTCGCCGACCACCAGGTCGCGGCTGTCCGTCGGCTCGCCGGCCACCAGCATCCGGGCGTCGCCCACCACCGGCCGCAGCTCCGGGCCTGGGCGTACGCCCAACTCGCGCTCGCCCAGCTCGACCAGCCCACCATCGATCTCGAACACCACGTTGTCGGTGCCCGGTCGGGTGGCGGTCAGGTAGCCCGGCACGGTGAACCCACCGCCACCCAGGTGCAGCGCGTCCAGCCGCTGGCCGGTCGGCGCGGCGACGTCGGCGACCGCCCCGATCCACTTCGTGTACGCGTACTCCAGGTGCTTCGGGTCGGCGAGGTCCACGTACGAGTGCTGGGCCGAGTTGAGCAGCAGTGTCCGTCCGGTGGGCCGGTTCGGGTCCGACGTGACCCGGGCGCAGTGGTACGCCGTCTCGATGTCGCACGGGTTCGGTGCCACGGTGGTCAGCCCCGCCCCGACCAGGCCGAGTACGGCCAGCGCGGCCCGGGTCCGGGCCGGACCGGGCAGTTCGGTGGGCTCCTGCCGGCGCAGGTACCAGCCGAGGCCGATGCCGACCAGCCCGAGCGCGACCGCGAGTGCCAGCACGATGACCGTGCTGCGCAGCGCGGCGACCAGCACGAAGCCGGTGAGCAGGGTAGCGGTGATGCCGCCCAGGGTGCCGATCCCGGAGAGTCGACCGACCACCTGACCGGTACGGCGCAGGTCGGCGAGTTGAAGCTTCACGACCAACGGGGTGACCGCGGCCAACAGCGCTGCCGGTACGAACACGGCCAGCGCGACCAACAGCAGGATGCCGCTGGCCGCGCCACCGCGCAGCACCTCACCGGCGTACCGGACGACGGGCAGGGTGACCGCGGTGGCGATGCCGGCCAGCACCAGCGCCGGTGCCAGCAGGCCACGCGGGTTGCGCCGGTCGGCCAGCCAGCCACCGGACCACGCCCCGTACGCGATCGCGGCCAGCGCGATGCCGATCACCGAGCTGGTCACCTGGAGCGTCACCCCGACGTAGGGGCCGACCAGTCGCAACGCGACGGTCTCCAGCACCAGCACAGCGCCGCTGGAGAAGAAGACCAGGAAGGCGGCCAGGCCGTTGGGCAGCGCCCGGCCGGTGATCGACGCGGGCGGGGACGAGGAGACCAGCGGGGCCGCTACGTCGGATGGTGGGGAGCTCATCGTCGCGATGGTACGCAGCGAAGCTGGAGCTCCGGGTCAGTACATCGATAGATGAACATGGTTCGTGTGGGACGCGGCGGGACTACCGCTGCCACTGTACGAGCGCCACCCGGTGCCGGGATGCCAGATCTGCCGGTACCAGATCACGTAGAGCACGCCCAGGCGGTCGGCGTTGCGCACGTGCCAGGCGGCCAGACTGTCCCCGTACGCCTTGTCGCCGCCGGTCGCGTTGCGGTCCTCGAAGCCGTTCGTGGCGGCCGCGAAGTCGCAGGCCCGCCCCTTCGGGTGCTCGCCGCCGCCACCGCTGCGCTTGCAGGAGACGTGCCGCTTGTAGCCGGCCGCCTGCGTCTGCTTCAGCGCGTTGAGGGTGCGCGGGGTGATGCAGCCGGAGGTGGTCGGGTCCTTCACGGAGCAGGATTCCGACGGCCAGGACCCGTCCGAGTTGCGCGGCGCCGGCTTCGCCGAGGTGGAATTGCCGCCGCTGAAACCGTTGCTGCTGCCCGAGCTGACCTCGGCGAGCGCCGCCTCGGCCTCTTTCTTCTTCTTCGCCATCACGGCGAGCTGCTTCTGCTGCTCGCGGACCTCGGAGTCGATGGCGACCTTGGCCTGCTGCGCCTGCTGCTGGGCCTCGACGAGATCACGCAGCCGCTTGCTGTCCCGCTGGGCCATCATGTCGAGGTCGCTGACGCGTTGCAGGAACGCCTGCGGCGTGGCGGTGTTGAGCAGCATCGAGGCCGGGCTGAGCCGGCCGACGCGGTACGACTGCGCGGCCACCTCACCGACCTGGGCGCTGAGCCCGACCAGCCGACCCTCGACCGCCGTCAACTCACCGGTCAGTGCCGTCTGCCTGCGCTTGGAGTTGTCCAGTTTGGCCTTGGCCTCGATGTGGCCCTTGGCGGTCAACTCCAACGCGTCCTGCAGCTTCTTGCTGCCGCCCTCGCCGGGCTCCGCGTAGGCGGGCACAGCGGTGCCGGCGAGCACCAGCGCGACGGCGGCGAGCAGAGCGAACAGGGAGCGGCGACCGAGCCGCGGGCTGAGCGTGGTCCTGGGCACGAAAGCGTCCTTCCGTCGACCGCCGGCCCCCGGGGAACCACTGCACGGCGGCGTCCCCGCCGGCGCCGGTCGGCGGCCTGCTGGCGGAGACCGCCGGTCACGATACCGGACTGTGCGCCGGTGACCAGTCCCCTGACCCCCCGGGCCGCCTCGATGTCGACGGAGCGTCCCAACACCGTCGCGCAGTGCGCGGATCAGGGGGTGAGGAGGGCGTCGCGCACCTCGGCCCAGACCTGTTCGTTGGCGGCGACGAGCAGACCTCGGCCGTCGTCGGCGGGGTGGTAGTCGACGCCATCGAACCGACGGGCGACGCCGCCGGCCGCGCGGACCAGCACAGTGCCCGGGGCGTGGTCCCACGGCAGGGTGCGCCAGAAGAGCACGAACTGCTGTTCGCCGGTGAGGATGTCCAGATATTCCCGGCCGGCGCAGTGCTGGCCGGGCAGCAGCTCACCGAGCCGCCGGCCGCCGGCGCGGACCCGGTCCCGGGTCTCCGGCGGCAGGAACCGGGTCATCGCCGCGCCGCGCAGCTCGCCAAGCGGCGGCACCGAGGCCGCGCTGTCCACCGGCCGACCGTTGAGCAGGATGCCGTCGTCCGCCCAGCTGGCGGCGAGTGTGTCGGCGAGCGGGTCGAGGATCCAGCCGGCGGTCGGCCGCCCGTCGGTCAGCAGCGACACCATCAGGGCGAACGGTCGGCGACCCGCGGCGAAGTTGGCGGTGCCGTCGACCGGGTCGACCAGCCAGACGTCCCCGCTGTCGTGCAGGTGCCGCAGCAGGCTCGGATCATCGGCGACGCCCTCCTCGCCGACCACCATCGAGCCCGGCCGCAGTCGGCGCAATCCGGCCGAGAGCAACTCCTCGGCCCGGCGGTCGGCGACGGTGACCACCTCGCCGGGCGCCTTCTCCGACACGTCGGCGTCGTCGAGCTTGCGGAACAACGGCAGCACGACCTGGTCGGCGGCCTCCCGGAGCAGGTCGCCAACGTCGTCGAGCAGGGTGTCAGCCACGCGGCGGCAGCTTGACCACGCTGACGAAGAACTCGTCGATCTGACGGACCACTGCGATGAAGCGCTCGAAGTCCACCGGCTTGGCCACGTAGGCGTTGGCGTGCAACTGGTAGCTGCGCAGGATGTCCTCGTCGGCCTGCGAGGTGGTGAGCACCACCACCGGGATCCGACGCAGCTCCTCGTCCTTCTTGATCTCTTCCAGCACCTCCCGGCCGTCGCGGCGGGGCAGGTTGAGGTCGAGCAGGATCAGGTCGGGCCTCACCGCGTCGGCGTACTGGCCCTCCTGCCGCAGGTAGGCGAGCGCCTCGGCGCCGTCGGAGACGACGGCCAGCCGGTTGCGCAGCTTGTGCTCCTCGAACGCCTCCTGGGTCATCAACACATCACCCGGGTCGTCCTCCACGAGCAAAACCTCGATCGGGCTCTTGCCATCCGCCGGCGCGGTCATCCCACCGTCTCCCTCATGTCACCCGTTCTACCGCCTTCCGGCGCCTCGTCGGCCCGGTCCGGCCGGTCCGATCCTGCGGACTGCTCCGCCAGCGCTGACGGCACCTCGTTCGAGGGCGTCGTGTCGCCCGCCGCCAAAGCTTGCGGCGGCTCCGGCGAGTCGACAGCGGCGGCGGCCTCGACGTCCTGGGGCTGCGCCGGCAGGGTGAACCGGATCGCGGTGCCCTCCGGCACGTCGGTGTCCACCCAGACCCGGCCGCCGTGATATTCGACGATCTTCTTGACGATGGCCAACCCGATGCCGGTACCCGGGTAGGCGTCCTTCGAGTGCAACCGCTGGAAGATCACAAAGATCTTGTCAGCGAACTCCGGCTCGATCCCGATGCCGTTGTCCTGGCAGCTGATCTCCCACTCGGCGCCCACCAACCGGGCCGAGATGTGCACCTTCGAGGTCACGTCCGGGCGGCGGAACTTGACCGAGTTGCTGACCAGGTTGGCCAGCAGGTTGGTGAGCAGCGGTTCCTCACCAGAGATCACCGGCAGGTCGGTCCAGGTCAGCTCGGCATCCGCGTACTGCCGGGCGGCCTCGGTCTGGCCGGCCACGTCGCCCATCACCTTGTTGAGGTCGACCTCGACGAAGCCGGTGGTGAGCCGGCCGATCCGGGAGAACGCGAGCAGGTCGTTGATCAGGCGCTGCATCCGTTGCGCGCCGTCCACCGCGAAGGCAATGTACTGGTCGGCCCGCTCGTCGAGCTGCCCGGCGTAGCGACGCTGGAGCAGCTGACAGAAGCTGGCCACCTTGCGCAGCGGCTCCTGCAGATCGTGCGAGGCCACGTACGCGAACTGCTCCAGGTCGCGGTTGGACCGGGTCAGCTCCTCGGCCTGCTTCTGGAGCTGGCTGTTGACCCACTCGATGCGCTCGCGCGCGGCCCGCACCTCGGCCAGGTCGGCGGCGATCTTTTGGCGCATCGCGTCCACGTCCTCGCCGAGCCGGATGAATTCCGGCGGGCCGCTGGTGGCGATGCCGTGCTGGTAGTCGCCGTCGGCGACCTCGCGGACCTGGTCGGCCAGCCCGATGAGGGGCCGGATGACCATCCGGTCCAGGGAGAGCAGCAACAGCGCACCGGTGGCGGCCACCACCAGCGCGGCGACGATCAACAGGATGACCAGCACGTTGCTGCTGGTCCGCACGTTGGCAGCCGCCTGCTCCCGGGCGGCCAGGATCTCCTCCTGGAGGTCGTTCACCGCCGCGCGCACCTCGTCGAACTGCTGCCGCGCCTGTTCGGTGATCAACGCCTGGCCCGCTCTGGTGCCGCTCTGCTCGGTGGTGGCGATCACGGGCTCCGCCACCGCCTGCCGCCACTGCGCGGTGGACTCTTCGACGACCCGCAGCTCCTGGCCGATCTGCGGGTAGTCGTCGAGCAGCGCCCGCATAGCGGCGATGACGCCCTGCTCCTGGTCGAGCCCCTCCTGATAGGGCCTCAGGTCGGCCACGTCACCGCTGACCGCGTACCCGCGGACCGCCGTCTCCTGGTCGAGCAGCGCGTTGAGCAGTTCCTGCGACTGCACCCGCAGCGGGCCGGTCTGGTTCAGGATGGCGTCGATCTGGGTGCGGTTGCGGGCGGCCATCGCCGCTTCCGCGCTGGCCAGGCCGATCAACAGCACGCCCACGACGGTGAGCAGGGTGATGACCCGACGGCGCAGACTCCAGCCGCCGATCACCGGCTTCACCGGCCACCACCCCGGCTGACCAGAAGCATGGCCACGTCGTCGGCGAGCGGGCCACCGTTGAGCCGCTCGGCCCGGCCGACCAGCCAGGCCGGCAACTCGGGCAGCGACACCGCACGACTGGCTGGCTCGTCCAGCAGCCCACTGAGGCCCGGCACGTCGAGCCGTTCGTCACCGGCATCCACCCGCCCCTCGATCAGGCCGTCGGTGTACATCAGCAGGGACCAGTCATCGGTGTCGAACTCCAGGTCGTAGGCAATCGGCCGGCGAGGTCGTACGCCCAGCAGCCGGCCGCCGGGCGCGGGCACCGGGGCCACCCGGCCGCCGGAGAGCAGGAGCGGCGGCGGGTGCCCGGCCAGGCGGACGGTGGCCCGGTTGGCGTCCAGGTCCAGTCTGGTGGTGGCCACCGTCGCGAAGATCTCCTGAAGACGGCGCTCACTCATCAGCACCTGCTCCAGCGCGGGCAGCACCTCGTCGTCCGGTACTCCGGCGAGCACCAGGGCCCGCCAGGCCACCCGTAGCTCGACACCGAGCGCGGCCTCGTCCACCCCGTGCCCGCAGACGTCGCCGACGATCAGGTCGAGACGGTCCGGACGGGTCTGCACCACGTCGTAGAAGTCCCCGCCGATCAGCGCGGCGTGCCGGCCGGGCCGGTAGAAGGTGTGCACCGCCACCTGGTCGGTCGTCATCAGCGGCTGGGGCAGCAGGCCACGTTCGAGTCGGGCCGACTCGGCCTGGCGCAGCTCGACCTCGCGCAACCGGCGCGCGTTCTCGTCAGCGCGCTTGCGCTCCACGGCGTAGCGCAGCGCCCGGGTCAGCAGCACCCCGTCCACCTGGCCCTTGACCAGGTAGTCCTGTGCACCCTCAGCGACCGCCACGATGCCCAGGTGCTCGTCCGAGCGGCCGGTCAACACACAGACCGCGGCGCCGCTGGACATCTCCAGCACCTGCCGCAGCCCGTCCAGCCCCTGCGCGTCGGGCAGGCCCAGGTCGAGCAGGACGCAGTCGACATTGATGATCCGCTGCCGCGCCTCGCTGAGGCTGGTGGCCACCAACAGCTCGATCATCGAATTCGTCTCGGCGAGCAGCTCACCGACCAGGAAGGCGTCGCCCTCGTCGTCCTCCACCAGCAGAACCCGCAACCGCTCGCCCGGCGGCAGGTTGGCGTGCCGCCCCAAGCCGCCGTGCGGGTACGGCACGACTGAGGAACCGGCCAGGCCGGTCCCCCGGTGCGGCCGGGTCACCGCCGCGAGACGCGGGAGTTCGCTGGTGATGTCGGGCTCCTTCCGAGTGCCCCGCTGATCCTGTATTAGACAACGGTCGCACACAACACGACGCCCTCGGCGCGGGCGGGGATGGGCCGCATCACTGCCCGGCGAATGACAAACCGGGCGGTCGGTCGATGCAGGCGTACCGGCCATCCCATCCGGAACCGCTGACGGGCAGGATGGTGCCACCCCAGGCCCCACCACCCCCCGAGGAGTTTCCGTGGGCGCACCCACCACCCCGGCCACGGCCGGCACGCCGGCCCGTCCGACTCCAGGCGTACCACCTGCCGACCGCGCGCTGACCCGGCCTCGCCGGCGGCTCGTGGCCGCCGCGGCGGCCCTGGTCGCGCTGGCCGCCGTCGGCGCCGGCAGTCTGCTCGACCTGCGCGTCCCGGCGCCGAAGCCGACGGACGCGGCGGCGGGTGAGTTCAGCGCCGGCCGGGCGTACGAGGACGTCCAGGTGATCGCGGCCCGGTCGCACGTCGCCGGCAGCCCGGCCAACGACCAGGTCCGCGCGCACATCGAGCAGCAGTTGCGCGGGCTGGGCCTGGAGACCGAGGTGCAGGACACGGTGGCACCGGAGGCCGGCCAGCTCAGCGGGGCGGCGGGTGGGGCGACCCTGGCCCGGGTACGCAACGTGGTGGCCCGGATGCCGGGCACCGATTCGACGGGCCGGGTCTTCCTGGTCGCCCACTACGACTCGGTGCAGACCGGGCCGGGCGGCAACGACGACGCGGCCGGCACGTCGGCCATCCTGGAGGTGGCCCGCGCGCTGACGACCGGTCCCCGGCCCCGCAACGACATCGTCTTCGTACTGACCGACGCCGAGGAGGCGTGCCTCTGCGGCGCGTCCGCGTTCGCCGCCAGCCATCCCCTGGCAGCCGACGGCGGTGTGGTGCTCAACCTGGAGGCGCGGGGCTCCACCGGGCCGGTGATCATGTTCGAGACGTCCCGGAACAACGCGAAGCTGGTGGACGTCTTCGGCCGGGCAGCCCCGCATCCGGTCGGCACCTCGTTCGCGGTGGAGATCTACCGCGCGCTGCCCAACGACACCGACTTCACCGCGTTCCTGGATCAGAAGTTCGTCGGGTTGAACTCGGCGTACATCGACGGCGGTGCGATCTATCACACGCCGTTGGACACTCCGGAGGCAATGGACCAGGGCAGCCTCCAGCAGCACGGGGACAACGCGCTGGGCCTGGCCCGGGAGTTCGGCCGGACCGACCTGACCGACCTGCGCTCCGGGCACGACGCCACCTACTTCCCGGTCCCCGGCGGGCTGGTCCGCTACCCGGGCTGGCTCACCCTGCCGCTGGCCCTGCTCGCGGTGGCCGCGGTGGCCGCCCTGGGCTGGCTGACCCGTCGGCAGGGCCGGGTCAGCACCGGCCGGCTGGCCGCCGGATTCGGTCTCGCACTGGTGCCGATCGTGGTCGCGCCGGTCGCCGCCCAACTGCTCTGGCTGGCGATCACCGCGATCCGGCCGGGGTACGCGGAGCTGCTCGACCCGTACCGCCCGATCTGGTTCCGGTTGGCCGTTGTGGCGCTCGCCGCCGCCATCCTGTTCACCTGGTACGCGCTGACCCGCCGCCGGATCGGCCCGGCGGCACTCGCCGTCGGTGGGCTGGCCTGGCTGGCTCTGCTCGGGGTGCTGCTGGCCGTGGCGGTGCCCGGCGGGGCGTACCTCACCACCCTGCCGGCGCTGGCCGGCGCGCTCGGCGGGCTGGTCGCGCTGCGGACCCGGCAGACCGGGCCGTGGCCGGTGGTGGCGGTGACCGCCGCCGCGGCCGTCGGCGTGGTCATCCTGCTGCCCACCGTGGTGCTGCTCTTCCCCGCGTTGGGCATGGCCATGGGCGGGGTGGCCGCGCTGGTCGCGGTGCTGCTCGGCCTGACCGCCCTGCCGGTGGTCGACCTGCTGCACCCGCAGGCCGGTGGCCAGCGCGGCCTGCGGGCGCTGCGGGCCCGACGGCTCGGCGTGCTGCCGGCCGCAGCCGCCGCCGTGGCGGCGGTGGTGCTCGCCGGGGTCGGGCTGGGCGTCGACCGGTTCGACGCCGCCCACCCCGCGCCCACCCACCTGATGTACGCCCTGGACGCCGGCACCGGCCAGGCCCGGTGGCTCAGCCACGAGGGTGACCCGCAGCCGTGGACGGATGGCTACGTGGACGGGGTGACCGACGTCGGCGACGACTTCCCCGGGCTCGGCGACGGTGAGCTGCGGGCCGGGCCGGCACAGCCGGCGAACCTGCCGGCGCCGAAGCTGGAGGTTTTGGCCGATGCCAGCTCCGGCGGCGAACGGACGCTGCGGCTGCGGCTCACCCCGCAGCGGCAGGCCCGGCTCGCGACCCTGCACGTGGACACATCGACCGCCACCGTGCTGCGGGCCGAGGTGGCCGGTCGGTCGGTGCCGGTGGAGCCCCGCGCGGGCAAGTGGGGCTTCGGGTTGGTGTTCCACGCCCCGCCGACGGAGGGCATCGAGGTCACGTTGACTCTGCGGCCTACCGCCGGGCAGGTGGCGCTGCGGGCGATGGACGCCAGTGACGGGCTGGACGCACTGCCCGGCTTCCGCTCCCGGCCGCCGGCCGTCGGTGTCGTCGGGTCGCACAGCTCGGAGATGCTGGCGGTGGCCCGCACCTATCCCATCTGACGGAGAGCGCGTGGTCCGGCGGAGCGATTCGCCCGCCGGACCAGCGGCTATTCGTAACGCACGAATATGTCAACCGTCGATTCGGATCCGACCGGTGTCACATTTCGTCAGCTCACCGGTTCGGGTTGACCAGCGCCGATACGTCGCCAGCGATTTCCGTCGTGATCGGTGAAGGTGAGCTCCACCAGAATGGTGTCGGTCGGGCCCAACCGGTGTTCCGCCGCGACGGTGACGAAGAGGTCGTGGGCGTCGCGGGCGGGTACCCGGCGGACCTGTTTCGCCGCGGCCAGCCCGATGGGTGGGCCGTCCGGATCGTCGGGCGGGGCGAGCCGAGCCAGCACGGCCACGTCCAGCACCGGCGCGTCACTTTCGTTGGCCACGGTGACCCGCAGCACCGAGGTGCCCCGAATCTCGGCCACCGCCGAGACCAGCCGAGCCTGGGTGGCCCGGACCCGCAGGTCGTCGGTGCGGCGGGCGCGGATCTCCCGCCGCAGCCCGAGGTAGACGAAGAGCACGCTGGCAATGGAGCCGACCGCGCCGAACCAGTCCGGTACGGAACCCCAGTCGACCACATCCTGGATTGGCGACCAGTTCATGCGTCCATCGTGGAGCCTTCTGTCGAGCGTCGAGCACGGCGGATCGGCCGGAATCGACCGCGAATTGGGAATGCCGGCACCAATTCCGGTCACCCGGGCGGCCTAAACGGAGAGTATGCAACCCAGTACGGGGGTGGATACCCTTGCGGTTGTCGCCACCGAAGGGGGACCGCATTGACTGCGGACGTTCCACCCGAGGATGCCCGCGTGCCCCGGCCAGCGTACGACCGGCCGAGTCGCGTCTCCGTCGACCCACCGCTCGGGCGGTTGGACAGCCCGCTGCACGGGCGCGACGACCTGATCGACGAGATCGTGCAGCCGGGGGAGGATGCTGGGGATCGACCCTCGGTGCACATCCTGTGCGGCATGGGTGGCTCCGGCAAGAGCCACGTTGCCCTGGAGATCGCCCGTCGCGCCCGAGCTGGCGGCCGGACGGTCTGGTGGGTGCAGGCGGGGCGGCTCAACTCCGGCATGCGTGAGGTGGTCAGCCAACTCGGTGCCTCGGAGACCCAGGTCGACCAGGCCTGGGCCGGGATGATCAGCGCGACCGACCTGGTGTGGCGCTATCTCAACCAGGCCGCGCAGCCCTGGTTGCTGATCTTCGACAGCGCGGACGAGCCAGCCACGCTGGGCCCCACCGACGGCGTGCTCGCCGACGGCACCGGCTGGCTGCGTCGCCCGGAGGCCGACGACGGCGTGGTCATCGTGACCACCCGGGATGGCAACCGGGCCACCTGGGGCACCTGGTCGACGCTGCACCAGGTGCGCCCACTCGACGCCGACGCCGGCGCGCAGGTGCTGATCGACCGGGCCGGTGAGCAGGCCGGTGACCTGGCCGACGCCCGGGAGCTCGCGCGGGAGCTGGGCGGGTTGCCACTCGCCCTGCGGGCCGCCGGCAACTACCTGCGGTCGGTCAACGCCAGCCCGGTCTGGCGCGGCTCGTCCACCATCACCACCTTCGCCGACTACCAGACCGCCGTGCAGCGCCGGTTCCGCTCACCCCGCGACGCCGCCGACGTCGACCTCGACGAGTCACTCGGCCTGGAGATCGTCCGCGAGGTCGACGACATCTCACTGGACCTGCTGGCCCGCCGCAAGCTCCAACAGAGCCGGCCACTGCTCAACGTGCTGGCCTGCCTGAGCATCTCCCCGGTGCCCTACGAGGTGGTGCTCAAGCCGGCCATCCTGGCCGAGTCGCCGCTCTTCAAAGGGCTCACCGGCCAGCAGCGGGTGCGGGTGCTGGAGGGCATCGCCGACCTCGCCCTCGTCGACTTCGATGTCCAGGAGGACGTCACCGACCCGGCGTTCGCGCACGTGCTGTCGCTACACCCGCTGGTGCACGCGATGTTCCGCGACCGCGAGGAGGTTCGCGAGCAGATCGCCGACTACCACGGCGTGGTCATGAAACTGCTGCTCGCCGCCACGGAGGGGCAAAACCCGGACTACCCCGCCGACTGGGCCAACTGGGACGTGCTGGTGCCGCACCTGGTCGAGGCGGTGCGGGAATACCTGGTGCCGCAGAGACACAAACACGACCCCGAGACGGTACGCCGCGCGCTGGAGCTGGCCCGACTCACCGCCCGCTACCTCATCGCGGTCGGCCTACCCGGCTCGGCCTTCGACATCCTGGACCCGATCGTGCGCGGCTGCGCCGCGTACGACCACGACCTGGACCGGCCGCAGGTGCTGGCGCTGCGCCACGAGCTGGGCCGCACCTGGCTGGAGCGCAACCAGCCGGAGATGGCCGACCGGGTGCTCCGCGAGGTGATCGCGGACCGCACCAGGGTGCTGGGCAGCGACGACGCCGACACCCTGGCCAGCCGACACAAGCTCACCAAGGCGATCATGGCGCAGCGCCAGTGGCCCGAGGCCGAGTTGGAGCTGCGGCAGATCGTCGCCGCCGAGGACCAGGTCCGCGGCCCGGAGCACTGGGACACCATGATCGTGCGGCACAGCCTGGCGCTGGCGGTGCTCGCCCAACAGCGGGCACCCGAGGCCGAGGAGATGCTGCACGCCATCCTGGAGGTCCGATACCGGACCTGGCCGCTCAACCAACCGGAGACCTGGCAGGCCCGTCACACGTTGGCCCGCTGCATGCAGGAGCAGGGCCGGCTCGCCGAGGCGGAGGCCGAGCTGCGGGCCACCCTGGCCACCGTGGAGCCCCGGCACGCCGACCGCAGTGAGGTGCTCGCCATCCGGGCCACCCTGGCCGCGGTGCTCCTGCTCGACGGGCGGCTCGACCCGGCGATCGAGGCGTACGAGCAGTTGCTGGCCGACCGGCGGCGACTACTCGGGGACGCCCACCTGGACACCCTTCAGGTGGAGCACGCGCTGCGCCGCCTGCGCAACGGCGGCTGACCGGTCAGTGCGGCGCGGCCGGCCCCAGGTCACTCGGGTCGGTGTTGCCACCACAGATGATCACTGCGACCCGCTCCCCCGGCTGCGGCACGTACGCGCCGCCGACCAGCGCGGCCAGCGCGGCAGCGCCACCCAACTCGGCGGCGACCCGCAGCTCCGACCAGAGCAGCCGACGCGCCCGCACCAGGTCCTCGTCCCGGACCAGCACGGAGACCACCCCGGTCCGGCGGACGGTGTCGAAGGCGATCTCGCCGATACGACGGGCGCCCAGCGAATCCGTGGCGATGCCGCCCACCTCGATGTCGACCGGCCGGCCAGCCTTGAGGGCCGAGTTCAGGGTGGGGATCTGCTCAGGCTCGACGGCGACGACGCGTACCGACCCGCCGAACCAACTGGCGATGCCGGACACCAACCCGCCGCCGCCGACCGCCACCAGCACGGTGTCGATCCCGTCCACCTGCCGCTCCAACTCCCGGCCGACGGTGCCCTGACCGGCCACCACCTCCGGCTGGTCGTACGCGTGCACGACCAACGCGCCCGTCTCCCCGGCCCGCTGGCTGCTCGCAGCCAACGCCTCGGCGTAGTGCTGACCGACCTGACGCACCTGCGCGCCCAGCCCGGCCAACCGCTGCACCTTCACCGGCGAGGCGGTGACCGGCACGAAGACCTCCGCCGGGACGCCCAGCGACCGGGCCGCATAAGCGACGGCGAGGCCATGGTTGCCGCCCGAAGCGGCAATCACCCCGGCCGACGGCAACGACCCCTGGAGCATCCGGTTGAACGCGCCACGCGGCTTGAACGAACCGGTGTGCTGGTGCAACTCCAGCTTCAGGCTGAGCTGGCCGGGCACACCCAGATCGGCACCATCGACGGCGATGACCGGGGTTTCCCGGACCCGCCCCTCGACAAGTGCCGCAGCCGCCTCGACGTCGCTTCTGTCCACCATGGGGAAACGCCCTTCACCTACGACCAGAGGGCCAGTCGACCATCGTCGGTGAGCCCGACGAAACATCCTATGGAGATCCGTCGGCCATCCGTTGCGGGACGCACCGTGTGATAGTGCCGAGGATCAAACAGAAAGCCCTCCCCGAGGGTGGGCCGCAGTGTCAACGACTGCGCGTCGGCCGCAACCGACTCGTGGAAGCCGTACCCGCCAGGAATCCGCAGATCCTCGTCGTTCGGCTGCCAGCGCCGCCGCCACAGCACGGTCTCACCACCGGCCGGCGGCACCCGGACGTAGATGTTGAACGCCAACTGCGCCACCACGTCACCGTCGAGCAGCCCGCCAGCGTACTCCCGGACCGCGTCGTCGAAGTGCACCTGGAGACCGGCGTTGATCTCCCGGACGATGCCGACGTGCATGTCCCGGCCCTGCCGCCGCCCGGCTTCGACATCCGGCCAGGCGGCCCGGAACGCGGCCAGGCACAACTCCCGTGGCGCGTCCGCCAGGCCCAGCGTGGACCAGCTCTTCTCGGCCGCGCGGGCCGCGTCCCAGTAGTCCTCGCGGAGTTCACCGGCGACCCGGTGATCGTTTATGGCCGGGCCGAACTTGGCGACGACGGGAAAGACCCGGCTCTCGTCGTAACGGTCCATCGGAGCGTTGGCGAGCGCGGCGGTGATGGCGTGGCAACGGGCCGCGGACAGCAGCCCCGGCACCCGGACGGCAGCCAGCCGCCCCGCGATGAGCCCGGCGACATCCGCACGGGTGATCGAATTCGATTCGACGGCGACGAACAACGGATCGGTCCTGCTCGAATGCCGCACGGCGGTCCTCCCGTAGCGAAGATCCCTCACCGGACATGTCGCGCCCCCCGATCCGCGCACCGTGCAATGTACAAACCTCCAGCAAGGCGGGGTTCCGCCAGTTCCGGGCGCGGTGGCGTGGCCGCCGCTACCATCGGCGCAACCCGGGTACGCGACACCGAGCCGCACGGCGGGCGCTTTCCACCGATCGGAGAATGGTGACGATTCCCGGGGTGTCGCATGATGCGATTAGTTCGAACGCTGACGAGGAGTTCGATATGGCTGGCGCCGGCCCGACGGATCTTGACATGCACGTCGACCGCCTGGAAATGGCGCGTCGAATAGCCCGGGAAATGATCGACTCCGATCGTCAGGCACTGGAGCTCGCCGTCCGGCAGCGGCCACAGTGCTGGTCCCGACGCCCCGCCGGCCACGGCTCCCGCCCGGACGCGTAGGCCTACTGACGCATACCCTCGTCGCCGGGGTTAGGGCGGTCGCCCCTCAGACGTTCACAGCCCAAGCGCGACGGGTTGGGTTGGTACTCCGTCAGCGATCAATGCGGCCAACGGCGTGGCGAGGTCCCGTGGCGAGAACAGTTCCAGACCGCGGTATTCCCTGACCTCTGACAGCGACCACCAACGCCAGCCGATGACGTGCTCGGCGGCGAGTTCCTCATCGCTCATCGCACCGCGCGGCGTGAACGACGCGGTCCGAACGAGAAAGTAGTCGTTCACGACGCCATCGTGGCCGGGAGTCGGAGCAGCAGAACACGGTCGTCCTCATCGACGACGACCGCACGCGCCGATCGCCGCAGGTCCACCGTCGACATCAGGACACCCTACGGGTCAACGATCACCGTCGACGTCCACGACGGCATAGCGGCCTGATGCGCCTGCGGCCATGAACCAACCAATCGACGCCTCCTGCTCGTAGGTCGATCGGGCTTCCCATGCCCGCTCCCACGCGTCTCCGTTGCCGCCGTCAGCGGCGAAAGCCATGAACTGGCGGGCTTGTGCGCGCACCTGATCCGCCTGTTCGGCCGTGATCACATGCAGAATCAGCGGCCGAGGCTGCGCCGGAACCCAGTCGGGTCCGGCCGAGAACCAGTACTCCCGGCCCTCGTAGCGAGCCAGCCCGTCCAGCGGCCCGTCGTAGAAGTCCAAGACCTCGACGATCTGGACCCCAACAAGCTGAGGCAGACCGTGCGGGCCGGCGGGATCGTGGTGCACCTCCGCACGCTAACCGCTCCCGCTGAGCATTGCGGGTCTCCACTGTATGTAACGTGCGGAAATGACAAGGAGCGAACGAATCGCGGACCAGCTGGACCGGCACTGGCACAAGAACCTGCGGCCGCGGCTGCACGGTCTTGCCGATGAGGAGTACTTCTGGGAGCCGGTGCGTGGCTGCTGGAGCATCCGCCGACGTGGCACCTCGGCCGCACCGATGTCGGCAGGTTCGGGGGAATGGACGATCGACTCCGCGTCCCCTGACCCGGTGCCGGCGCCGGTGACCACGATCGCCTGGCGGCTGGCGCACATCATCGTCTCCTGCCTGGGCTATCGGGTCGGATGGCACTTCGGTGGCCAGGACGTCGACTCCCAGACATTCGCCTACGCGGGGACCGCTGACGAGGCGCTGAGACAGCTCGATGAGATGTATGGGAGATGGAACGCGGGGGTCCGCGAGCTCTCGGACGCCGACCTGGAGAATCCGCCCACGGTGGGTCCCGAGCGGTTTCCCATGGAGGGCATCGTCTTGCACGTCAACAGGGAACTGATCCATCACGGCGCCGAGATTTCCCTGCTGCGCGACCTCTACCGCTGGCAGGACGAAGCCGCCCCGCGATCAATGAGTCGGCAAGTGGCACCGAGCCTCGTAGCGCTCCCGGAATGAGCAGGAGCGACGAGCGTGACATGGTCCGACGCGGGTACGACGCACTCTCCTACCACTATCGATCGGACGACGCTGACGACGGCCAGTACGCTCCCTGGCTCGCCGGCCTAAACCAGCGCCTACCTGCCTCAGCAGCAGTCCTCGACCTCGGATGTGGCTGTGGGGTGC
The DNA here is from genome assembly GCF_028475105.1 of Micromonospora sp. LH3U1. Lineage (NCBI taxonomy): Bacteria > Bacillati > Actinomycetota > Actinomycetes > Micromonosporales > Micromonosporaceae > Micromonospora > Micromonospora sp. LH3U1. The sequence continues at coordinate 6,458,467 of NZ_CP116936.1, forward strand.
CGGTCGCCCGCTTCCTCGCCAACGCTGGACACCGCGTCACCGGCGTTGACATCAGCGACGTGCAGATTGAGCGGGCGCGCCGCCTGGTGCCCGACGGCACCTTTCTCCGCGCCGACGCCACCCGGCTCGACCTGCCGCCGGCCTCGTTCGACGCCGTGGTTTGCCTGTACGCCTTCATCCACATGCCCCTGGCCGACCAGCCGCAGCTCATCAAGAGCATCGCCACCTGGTTACGCCCCGGCGGCTGGCTGCTCACCACCGTCGGCAACACCGCCTGGACAGGCACCGAGGACAACTGGCTCGATGGCCCCGCCACCATGTGGTGGAGTCACGCCGACGCCTCTAGTTACCGCTCATGGCTGCGACAGGCGGGACTGACGATCATCGCCGAGGATTTCGTCCCGGAAGGCAGCAGCGGGCACGCCCTCTTCTGGGCACAGCGCCTACAGAGCTGACCTGGTCCGAGCCGCAGGTCAGAGGCCGTGACGCTGCTACTTCCAACGGAAGTGTACGAAGAGGCGGCCGAAGTTCTTGGAGTCCTTTTCCACGCGGTGGTAGAGCTGCTTGACGTCCTTCTGGTCGAGGAACCGCAGCACCCGCTTCTTGAGCTGGCCGGACCCCTTGCCGGGGATGATCTCGACGAGGGTGGCCTTCTTCGCCACCGCCTCGTCCATGATCCCGCGCAACGCGCGGTCGATGTCCTGGCCCTTGTTGAAGATTTCGTGCAGGTCCAGCTTGAGCTTCATGCCGCAGCCCCCGGCCGGTCAGGTCCCATGTCCGCCATCCTAGGGCCCCTTTTCATCAGGACTGGCCGGCCTGCGGCGGGCCCGGACGACGGAGGGGCGGCCCCGAAGGACCGCCCCTGCCACGTCACCGGCCCACGCTCAGCGTGTGCCGCCTACACGGGTTTCCACCCGCGCAAGAGCGGTCCGGTAGTCGTCGTTGGTCGCGTACATGGCGGCGGCGATCCGTAGGTGCCGCAGCGCGTCGGTGTGCCGGTTCAGCCGCTCCAGCGTCCGACCGAGCACGTGGTGCGCGTAGTGGTCGCTCGGGTCCCGGTCGACAAGTTCCCGCAGGTGCTCCTCGGCCCGGTTGAGCTGGGCCGAGTGGAAGTACGCCCGGGCCAGCAACTGCCGAACCGCCGCGTTGCCGGGTTCGGCGTCGACGATCGGCTCCAGCAGTCGGGCCGCTCCGCTCGGGTCACCGGTCTCGAAGAACATGGTCGCCCGCCGGTAGTCCGCCAGAAGATCCATCTGCCCGCCTCCTCGGTCGCACCGTCACCTGTTCCGACGCTGGCACAACACTGGGCGTCTGGCGACTGTTCCCGGGAGTCGAGATGGGGTCAGTTCGGGCCGGCGCCAGGGTCAGGTGCGTGCGTCCCGGCGTCCGGTCGAGAGCTCCCAGGCGCGGACGCCGCCGACGATCCCGGCGGTGTTGGGCACCACCACCACGTCGTCGCCCATCCGGGTCAGTTGCTCGGGCCGGATCAGTCGGGAGTTGCCCCCGCCCAGGTAGAGCCGGTCCCAGCGAAACACCGGGCGGAGCCCGTCCACCACCTGCCGGATCCGGCGGGACCAGAAGGCGTCGCCGAGCCGCCGGCGTTCCGGCTCTCCCACGTACGTGTCGTAGGTGGTGCCCCAGCGGACCGGCGCGTGCGACAGCTCCAGGTGCGGTGCGAGCACCCCGCCGTCGAAGAGCGCGCTGCCCAGCCCCGTCCCGAGGGTCAGCACCAGCTCGCAGCCGGTGCCGGCGACCACCCCGGCGCCGTGCACCTCGGCGTCGTTGAGCACCAGCGCCGGCACCCCGAACGCGTCGGCCAGCGCGCCCCGCGCGTCCCAGCCGGACCACTCGGCGAGCAGGTCCGGGTCGACGCGGGTCCGCGGGCCGTTCCGGGTCACGTAGTGCGGCGTGGTCACGACCACTCCGTGCCGGATCATCCCGGGTACGCCGACCGTCAGCCGATCGGCCGTCGGCAGCCGCCCGCCGAGATCCAGCAGGGTCTGGACGAACAGTGCGGGCGGCAACGGGTACGGGGTCGGCACCCGCAACGGCCGGGCCCGCATCGTTCCCGCCTCGTCGAGCACGGACGCCTTGATGCCTCCGCCGCCACAGTCGATCGCCAGTGTGGTCACCACGTCGTTGAGTCTGCCCGCTGCCGGCCGGTCGTATGCGGGCGGCCGGATAGGCTGCCGTCCTGATGAGCGCCACGATGATCGTCAAGGACCTGGCCGCCGGGCACGGTGACCGCCCACTCTTCGCCGGATTGGACCTGGTGGTCGCCCCCGGCGACGTCGTGGGCCTGGTCGGGGCGAACGGAGCCGGCAAGTCGACGCTGCTGCGTACCCTCGCCGGGTTGCTGCCGGTCGAGGCCGGCAGCGTGCGGCTCAGCCCGCCCACCGCGAGCGTCGGGCACCTGCCGCAGGAGCCGGAACGGCGGCCGGGCGAGACGGTACGCGACTTCCTGGCCCGACGAACCGGGGTGACCGCCGCACAGGCGGCGTTGGACGCGGCGACCGAGGCGCTGACCGCCGGGGCGGCGGGCGCCGACGACGCGTACGGCGACGCTCTGGAGCGCTGGCTCAGCCTCGGCGGCGCGGACCTGGACGAACGCGCCGAGCAGGTGAGCGCCGACCTGGGGCTCGCGGTGGACCTGGACCACCCCACGACCGGGTTGTCCGGCGGCCAGGCGGCCCGCGCCGGGCTGGCGTCGCTGCTGCTCAGCCGGTACGACGTGTTTCTGCTCGACGAGCCGACCAACGACCTGGACCTGGCTGGGCTGGAGCGGTTGGAGGAGTTCGTCACCGGGCTGCGGGCCGGCACGGTGCTGGTCAGCCACGACCGGGAGTTCCTCCTCCGCACGGTGACCCGGGTGCTAGAGCTGGACCTGCCACAGCAGCAGGTGCATCACTACGGCGGTGGCTACGCGGCCTACCTGGAGGAGCGCGAGGTCGCCCGCCGGCACGCCCGCGCGGACTTCGAGGAGTACGCCGACACCCGGGCCGGCCTGGAGGCGCGGGCCCGCACCCAGCGTGGCTGGATGGAGAAGGGCGTGAAGAACGCCCGGCGCAAGGCCACCGACAACGACAAGATCGGTCGCAAGTTCCGGAGCGAGGCGAGCGAGAAGCAGGCCGCCAAGGCCAAGCAGACCGAACGGCTCATCGAACGGCTCGACGTGGTCGAGGAACCCCGCAAGGAGTGGGAGCTGCGGATGGAGATCGCCGCCGCCCCCCGCGCCGGCGCCGTCGTGGCCACGCTGCGAAATGCGGTGGTACGCCGGGGAGGGTTCACTCTCGGCCCGGTCGACCTGCAGATCGACTGGGCGGACCGGGTCGCGGTGACCGGGGCGAACGGGTCGGGCAAGTCCACCCTGCTGGCCGCGCTGCTCGGGCGGCTGCCGCTGGACGCCGGCACCGCCCATCTGGGATCCGGGGTGGTGGTCGGCGAGGTGGATCAGGCACGAGGGCTGTTCCTCGGCGACGTGCCCCTGATCGACGCGTTCCAGGCGGCCGTACCGGACATGTCGCCGGCGGACGCGCGGACCCTGCTGGCCAAGTTCGGGCTACGTGCGGCGCACGTGCCCCGACCGGCGGCCACCCTCTCCCCCGGTGAGCGGACCCGGGCGGCGTTGGCCCTGCTCCAGGGCCGCGGGGTCAACCTGCTGGTGCTCGACGAGCCCACCAACCACCTGGACCTGCCCGCCATCGAGCAACTCGAATCGGCGCTGGCCAGCTACCCCGGAACGCTGCTGCTGGTCACCCACGACCGGCGGATGCTGGCCGCTATCGAGACGAACCGTCGGCTTCGGGTCGACGCCGGGCGGATCGCCGAGGATTGATCCGGGCCGGCGGGCCAGCGCGGGGTGAGAATGACGCCATGCTCAAGTGGGAGTACGCGCTGCTGGTCCGCCGCCGCCAAGCGGCGACCAACGACCTCGGCTGGGAGGTCGTCTTCGTCTGGTACGGCCCGGACGGCTCGATGGTCGACGTGACGCCGTACGGTGACACCTCGCTGGCCCACCTGAACCGAGCCGGTGACCAGGGCTGGGAGTTGGTCGCGATGAGCGAGGACCCGTCCCTGCCCGGCCATCACGAGTTGCACCGCTACCACCTGAAGCGGCCGAAACCCTCCGACCCGCCACCCCGCCAGCGGATACGCGGGGGCCGTCGCACCGTCTCGGGCTGACTCGACCGCTCCGGGCGCCCAGTGCCGACGCGGCCCTCGCGGGCGACGAGGTCGACCGGCCTGGCATACCGGGCGCGACTTCGGGTAACGCGCGGCGGGAGGTGGCCCGAATGGTCGCTTTGGCACAGACTCCGCCCTCGGCCGACCGGCTGCGGGCGATCGACGAGTTCCTCGCTCAGGCGTGGGCGGACCAGGTCCGGCACGATGACCGGCTGCGCGGCCTGGCGGTCGAGGTGCGGTTCGACCGGGGGGTGGCCCACCTGAGCGGGGACGTCGCTGAACCCGCCCAGTTACGGCTGGTCAGTGATCTGGTGGGGCGGCTGGCCGGCGTCTACGCCGTCTGGTGTCGAGTTGGCGTCGGTGGGCGACCGCCGGTGGTCATGGACCTCGGTTGCGGGCCGACCAAGCAGTGGTCGGGCAACCTGGGGCTGGACATCTACCCGGCGCCGGGGGTGAACGCGGTCGCTGACCTGTCCGGCTCGCTACCGCTCGCCGACAACTCGGTGGACGTCCTCTTCGCGGTGCACATCCTGGAGCACCTGATCGACTTCCTGCCACTGGTGGACGAGTGCCACCGGGTGCTTCGTCCGGGTGGCGTACTGCACGTGATGAGCCCCTGGTGGGGGCACGTGAACGCGGTGGCCGACCCGACCCACGTCCGGCTGATGGACGTGCAGACGTTCAAGGGGATCTGCCAGGGCCGACCACCGGGCACCCCGCGGTGGTATCCCCTGCACTCCGGCTGCGACGGTGCCTCGATCTTCGCCGACCTGACCCCACTCCCCCCGGACGCCGACCCAACCCCAAAGCCCCACCTAGCCCGCTTCTTCGACTAACCCCCACCCCCTGTTGTCTGCCCGGTGATCAAGAGGTTTGCGTCAAGGGGAGTGCGATTCCTGACGCAAACCTCTTGATCACCGCAGAGAAGCGGGTCGGAGTTAGGGGGTTTGGGTGGATTCGCGGAGTTCTAGGCGGTAGGGGGCTGACAGCGCTCTTGCGGGGGCGGTGCGGTCGCCGTCCAGGCGGTTGGCCAGGAGTTCGACGGCCAGGCGGGCGATCCGTTCCTTGTCCGGGGCGACAGTGCTCAGGGTGGGGATGGAGAACCTGCCGTCCTCGATGTCGTCGAAGCCGACCACCGCCACGTCCTCGGGCACCCGCAGGCCAGCCTCGTGCAGGGCGCGCAGGGCACCCAGGGCGAGCGTGTCGTTGAAGCAGAAGACGGCGTCGGGGCGTACGCCGGAGGTGAGCAGGTCTCGCATGGCGGCCGCGCCATCGGCGCGATGCCAGGCCGGCGCGGGCGCCACCAGGGCCTCGTCGTAGTCGAGCCCGGCGGCGCGCAGCGCGTCGGTGTAGCCGGCCAGGCGCAGTCGGGCGCTGGCGCCCTCGTCGGTGCGCTGCGAGCCGATGGCCGCGATCCGGCGGCGGCCGAGCTGGATCAGGTGGCTGGTGATCTCCCGGGCCGCTGTCACGTTGTCGATCACCACGCGATCCGCGGGACCGTGTTCGACACGCTCGCCGAGCAGCACCATGGGGGTGCCGTCCAGGCCGGCCAGGTCCTCGGCGGTGAGCGCCAACGGGCTGAAGATGAGCCCGTCGATCAGGTGGTCGGTGATGCCGGAGGCGACCACCCGTTCCTGCTCGCGCCGACCGCCGGTCTGGTCGATCAGCACCGTCCAGCCGTACTCGGCGGCGGCGGTGACCACGTAGCGGGCCAACTCGGCGAAGTACGGAATGTCGAGTTCCGGAACGGCCAGCGCGATCACGCCGGTGCGGCCCTTGCGCAGGTGGCGGGCGGAGAGGTTGGGCCGGTAGTTGAGTTCGGCGATCGCCTCCTCGACCCGGGCACGGGTGTCCGGGCGAACGTGCACGTAGCCGTTCACGACGTTGGAGACGGTCTTGACCGACACGCCGGCCCGTTCGGCCACGTCCTTGAGCCTCTGTCGCACTCCGCAACCTCCCCGATGCAACCCAGCGCACCATACCTCGTCAGCAGCCCTTTACAACGTTGCCTACAACGTTGTAGAAACGATGGACACCGGGTGAACGGTGACTGCGGTCACCCGGGCAACGGCACTGAGGAAAGGTGGCACCCCCTTGCGGACCGCGCAGCTGACGATCGACCCGGCCTTCTCCATCGGCCCGGCCGACCGACGCCTCTTCGGCTCCTTCGTCGAGCACATGGGGCGGTGCGTCTACGGCGGCATCTACGAGCCCGGCCACCCCAGCGCCGACTCCCGCGGCCTGCGCCGCGACGTGCTGGACCTGACCCGTGAGCTGGGCGTCTCGGTGGTCCGCTACCCGGGCGGCAACTTCGTCTCCGGCTACCGCTGGGAGGACGGGGTCGGCCCGGTCGGCGACCGGCCGCGCCGGCTCGACCTGGCCTGGAAGACGATCGAGACCAACGCGTTCGGGCTGGACGAGTTCATGACGTGGGCCGCCGAGGCCGGCGTCGAACCGATGATGGCGGTCAACCTCGGCACGCGCGGCGTCCAGGAGGCACTGGACCTGCTGGAGTACGCCAACCACCCGGGCGGCACGGAGCTCTCCGATCTGCGGCGCAAGCACGGCGCCGAGGACCCGTACGGGGTGCGGCTGTGGTGCCTGGGCAACGAGATGGACGGCCCGTGGCAGGTCGGCCACAAGACCGCCGACGAGTACGGCCGCCTCGCCGCCGAAGCCGCCCGCGCGATGAAAATGATCGACCCGTCGATCAGCCTGATCGCCTGCGGCAGCTCCAACCGGCGGATGCCCACCTTCGCCTCGTGGGAGGCGACCGTGCTGGAGCACACCTACGCGCATGTCGACTACATCTCGGCGCACACCTACTACGACCCGTCCGACGGCGACCAGGCCAGCATCCTGGCCTCGGCCGTCGACATGGACAACTTCATCACCGAGGTCGTCGCGACCGCCGACCACGTGGCCGCCAAGCAGCGACAGAAGCGCAAGCTGAAGATCTCCTTCGACGAGTGGAACGTCTGGTACGAGGCCCGCCTCCAGGCCGACCTGGACCGGCGCGGCTGGGTCGAGGCGCCGGCGCTGATCGAGGACGACTTCACGGCGGTCGACGCGGTGGTCGTCGGCGACCTGCTGATCACCCTGCTGCGCCACGCGGACCGGGTCGGCGTGGCCGCCCAGGCCCAGTTGGCCAACGTGATCGCGCCGATCCGTACCCGCAACGGTGGCCCGGCCTGGCGGCAGAGCATCTTCCACCCGTTCGCACTGACCGCCCGGTACGCCCGGGGCACCGTGCTGCGCACCGACCCGGTGTCGCCGCGCTACGACACCAAGAAGTACGGGGACGTGCCGGTGCTCGACACCGTGGCCGTGCACGACGAGGAGACCGGCGAGCTGACCGTGTTCGCGGTCAACCGCGACTCCACGGACCTCGCACTGGACCTCGACCTACGCGGCCTGCCGGGTATGTCCGGTCTGTCTTTCCAGAGCATCGCTGCCGGGTCTGACCCGTCAGCGACGAACACCGAAGCCGAGCCCGACCGGGTGACGCCTCGGGACCTGCCCACCCCCACCCCCGACGGCGGCCGGTGCACCGTGCGCCTGCCCGCCGTGTCCTGGAACGTGCTGCGCTTCGGCCCGACCAGCGCCTGATGTCGCACCGTGCTTGAGCAGGCACAATTCATCCCGTCCCCCTCCAAGGAGAAATACAGCATGATCCAGAACGACATGAGTCGGCGCCGCCTGCTCGGCCTCGGTCTCGGAATCGGCGCCGCGGCCTCGCTGACCCTCGCGGGCTGCGGCGGCGGCGATGACAGCGCCTCCGGGCCGGCCGCCGGCAACGGTGGCAAGGAGTACACCGGCCCCAAGGTGGACCTGAAGCTGTGGAACGGCTTCACCGGCGGTGACGGCGACATCTTCAAGACGCTCGTCACCCAGTTCAACACCGAGCACCAGAACATCGCGGTGTCGGTGGCCACGTACCAGTGGGAGGACTACTACAACAAGCTCCCCGGCGCGGCCTCCAGCGGCAACGGCCCGGACATCGCGGTCATGCACATGGACCAGCTCGCCACCTTCGCCGCCCGCGGCGTGATCAGCGAACTGGACGACGTGGCCAAGAACCTGGAGCTCTCCGAGGCGGACTTCGCCCCGATCGTCTGGAAGGGCGGGCTCTACAACAACAAGCGGTACGGCATCCCGCTGGACATGCACCCGCTGGGCTTCTACTACAACAAGGCCGTCATGCAGCGGGCCGGCCTGGACCCGAACAAGCCGCCGACCACCAAGGACGACTTCACGGCGGCCCTGGTCGAGTTCAAGAAGGCCGGAGTGCAGGGCTTCTGGATCAGCCCGTTCCAGTTCACCGGCGGCATGACGTTCTACTCCCTGCTC